>JAHECV010000129.1 GCA_024641555.1 Candidatus Planktophila sp. | reverse complement strand
GATCAACTTTGTTCGCAGATGTGGTGAGTGCGAAACCATTTCAGCGATGGCGCGAATTAAAACTTCTGGCCCCTTATGCGGCTGGATGCGACCGACAAAGGTAATGATGTGAGCGCTCTTATCGAGCCCAATCGCCTCGCGCGCAGCCATACGACCAGCACCCGGCGTAAAGACTTTGAGATTTACCCCAGGGCTTACAACTAAGACGTTATCGGGACAGGCTTCATAGAGTGAGACCAAGCTCGCTGCTTCGGCATCGGTATTTGCAATCAACGCATCAGCAGCGGCAACTACCTGGGTCTCGCCCTGAACACGAATCATTGGTTCTGGAGTTTCACCTTCAGCAAG
This sequence comes from Candidatus Planktophila sp., assembly GCA_024641555.1. Next base: position 1,851 of record JAHECV010000129.1, on the reverse strand, counting down.
ATTTAAATTCTTTACTCGCGCCATCGTGTGCATCGTATGAACCAGCGGAATATTTAGTTCCTTAGCTACTGGCATCGCCACCTTGCCACTGATCCAATAATGAGAATGGATGATGTCATATTCACTTTCACGCAGTGCCACTTTAAATGCTGCACTTAAATCAGGAATCAACTTCGGCAACTGTTCCTTGGTAACGCCACTAACTGGACCAACGTTCAGTTGAATAACGCGCACACCTGGCGCAACATCGACAACATCGGCAACATCAGGGTTATTGCGACGAGTAAAGATATCTACCTGCATGCCCATCGCTGCCATATTCTGCGCCGCTTCAACGACATAGATATTCATTCCACCAGCATCGCCAGTACCCGCCTGATCAAGGGGCGATGTATGCACCATCAAGGTTGCAATACGGCGGGTCTTCATGGGAGTCAGACTACGGGACATGAATAAGTAGCGCGAGTCATTATGATCACGTAGATGAATTAGGCCAGAGGGATACCAAAGCTATCCTTAACATTTTTAGTTGCTATAAGAATGAAATCAATCAAAGCCCAAATGCCTAGTCCTCCAAATGTGAAAAGTTTTCCAAGTCCGACACCGATATGACCAAGATAAAAACGATCTACTCCGAAGACTCCAAAAAAGAACGACAATAGGAGCGTTGTTACATAAGACTTTGTGGAAAAGATTCCTGGGATTTGTTTTGCTTGATAGGTATAGCCCGTTGATACTTCCATAACCATTGTGTCCGCTTTTACAAATCCAGATTTAACCCAATTTTGTAAAGTGATCGTATTTACTGGCTCTTCTGGTTGTCCTGGTATACGAACTTTCCATGTTGCATCACTGATTGACATATTGACCGTCCCTTTCAAATTATCTGACGTAATTGATCCGGTTGTAGCATTTAGTTCTGGCTCTCTTTTCCATAAAATTTGAATAGTGACTAATCCATAAAAAATTAGGGAGGTCAAAAATCCAAAGACAATATCGTTATAAGTTCCTAATTCACCGTATGGAGTGAAGAAATGAATTAAGGGAATCACAATTGCCAGAAGTGCTTCAGGAATTTTTATCATAAAATTCGGAGATGACGGAATTACCAGAATCGTGGTTGTCAAAGCATCGAATATTACGGGAAGTATTATGAGCGCATAACTGACTTTTAAGCCGAAAGTTTGCCATTTTAGATTTCCAAAAGTTGCCGCCATAAAGCCAAAGGTAAAAACTTGAAACAGTACAAAAATTCTCAGAAAGATTAGTGGGTCTCCAGATATCCACGAGTAAGCCACTGGGTAGTAGTAATCATTAACGAAAAAGAACCATGAAAATCGAACAAATGAAATACCCATAAGAATGAACAAGAAGATGCGCGACTTTAGGAATTGCAATTAGTTTCCTTCCATTAGAATGTGCCAAATCTATTCGCAATTAGCAAAATTGTGAATATGCAAAATCAAAAAGTTGCGCGAATACTTCCGATTATGCGATCGCCACCGAGCACATTTTCAGCTTCATAAGGGCTATCAATACCTAAACGTTTCAAACCGGCATGCACCAATACTCGGAATGGTCGAAGCGATCCATCAGAGACTTTAAAGACCAAGGTGCGTCCATCAGGCATCGATGCAACTTCAACTGCTTCTGCTCCATCTTTCATATAGAGACCCGGTACTGCCTCAATCATCTGTGTTGTTAAGCGACCTTTACCTGCAACCATTTCTGGAAATGCACGAGCTGCGCTGAGTACTGATTGATGAATTGGATCCACAGAGATAGTGATGGCGCGAATAGCGCGCGCCAGCCCAATGAGTGAAAGCAGAAATAACGGTGCCCCACATCCAT
>JAHECV010000128.1 GCA_024641555.1 Candidatus Planktophila sp. | reverse complement strand
GTCAGGAGAAATAGATGTCATCAACGACCTTTTACGGCGGTGCTGCGCACCGTCGCGTCACCATCCTTGATCTCAAGAGCGCGAAAGAGCGCGGCGAGAAGTGGGCGATGCTCACCTCATACGAGCAGATGACTGCATCCATCTTTGATGAGGCTGGTATCCCAGTCCTCTTGGTCGGCGATAGCGCAGGCAATAACTTTCTCGGCGAAGAGAACACCATTCCGGTCACTGTTGATGAACTGATTCCTTTGACCCGTGCTGTCGTTCGCGGGTCGCAACGCGCACTTGTCGTTGCCGACCTTCCTTTTGGCTCTTATGAATCCTCTCCAGAACAAGCACTTGCAACCTCGATTCGATTCTTTAAAGAGTCAGGTGCGATGGCGGTCAAGCTAGAGGGCGCGCATTTAGAGACAGTTAAGAAATTAACATCATCTGGAATACCTGTGATGGGCCATCTCGGCCTTACTCCGCAATCACTTCATCAACTTGGTGGATACAAGGTGCAGGGGCGCACTGATGGAGAGGTCATGAAGGCGGCAGCACTTGATCTCGAAAAAGCTGGTGCTTTCGCCATTGTCTTAGAGCTAGTTCCAGAAGAGTTAGCTCGCGACATCACGGCATCGCTATCAATTCCAACGGTGGGTATTGGTGCCGGAAATGTGACAGATGCCCAGGTTTTGGTCTGGACCGATATGGCCGGGTTTACCGCCAAGCCACCCAAGCTGGCAAAGGCCTATCGAAATCTGCGCCAAGAGTTATTGGATGCAACAAAGGAATTTGCCGACGAAGTCCGTGGTGGAACCTTTCCTACCGAGGCGCAAACTTTTCACTAGCCACTCGCGCTTTAGCCAGGTGAGTTAGATACCCTTGCCAGATGTCGAAAATCGCGATTGATCTCTCACCACTGAAGAAATATCCCGATTTCCGCAATCTCTGGACCGCCGGGCTGATTTCTTACCTCGGATCGATGATTACCTATGTCGCGCTCCCCTTCCATCTCAAAGAAATCACAGGTTCATACCTAGCAGTTGGAATCTTGGGCGTGATCGAGATTGTTCCGCTGATTATCTTCGGCCTCTATGGCGGAGTCCTGGCCGATACCGTCGATCGAAAGAAGATGATCTGGGCGACCGAAGCAGGGGCGCTCTTGATTGTTCTCGTCCTATTGGCCAATTCGGTACTGCCCGATCCAAAGACTTTTGTCATCTATGTATCGGCGGCGCTCTTTGCGGTAGTCGATGGATTGCAGCGACCTTCAATGGGTGCGATCTTGCCGCGACTGGTCAACCATGAAGATCTACCAAGTGCGACAAACCTGCTGACACTTCGTTGGCAATTCGGCGTCATTGTTGGACCAACTATCGGTGGAATTATTTTTTCAACGATGTCTATCTCCGCGGGGTACGCAGTTGATATTGCAACGTATCTCGTCTCATTAGTTTTCTTGATGAAGGTGCGAAATATCCCGCCTTCAAATGAGGCCGAAAAGCCATCTCTGGCAGCGTTATTAGAGGGAGTACGTTATGCATTTAGTCGCCAGGATTTATTGGCAACGTATGTCATCGATCTTGCAGCTATGTTCTTTGCCATGCCTAATGCGCTCTTTCCATTCTGGGCAGATCTTTTGGGTTCACCATGGGCACTGGGACTTTTTTATTCGGCAGGAATCGCGGGCGCTGTAGTCGTAACGCTGACTAGTGGTTGGACCAAGGATTACCGATTTCATGGTCGAGCGATTATCTGGGCAGCTATCGGTTGGGGCGTTGCCATCGCACTTGCCGGATTAACTAAGTCACTGGTTCTGGTCTTAATCTGTCTTGCAATAGCTGGCGGCTCGGACCAAATCAGCGCCCTCTTCCGTCAGACTATTTGGAACCAGACCATCCCAGATAACTTGCGCGGTCGCCTTGCCGGTATCGAACTCTTGTCCTATTCAATCGGCCCACTCGCCGGCCAGATGCGCGCAGCTTCGATGGCTGCAGCTACTTCACTCTCCTTCTCGGTAACTTCTGGAGGGGTAATTTGCGTGATCGTGGTCGCAATTTTGGCGATTTTGATGCCGAAATTCCGCAAATATGACGCAGAAACGAACGAATTCGCCGTTCGAGAGCGGGAAATTCGGAAAAATCGCGAAAAATCCCTTGATGACGAGTAATTTTTGAAAAAAAGTAAAATATTTCGGAAGAGAGAAAAGAAAAATA
>JAHECV010000027.1 GCA_024641555.1 Candidatus Planktophila sp. | reverse complement strand
GCACGCTAATAAACCCAACGGGTCGTTTTGTTATTGGCGGACCGATGGGTGATGCCGGCCTAACTGGACGTAAAATTATTGTTGACACTTATGGCGGAATGGCTCGCCACGGTGGCGGCGCGTTCTCTGGCAAAGATCCCTCAAAGGTAGATCGCTCAGCGGCTTATGCGATGCGTTGGGTTGCTAAGAATGTAGTAGCCGCTGGACTGGCACGTCGCTGCGAAGTTCAGGTTGCATACGCAATTGGTAAGGCGCAACCGGTTGGCGTCTTTGTTGAAACATTCGGCACTGAAACTGTTCCAGTCCAAAAGATTCAGGATGCGGTTACTACCGTATTTGATCTGCGACCAGCTGCGATTATCCGCGATCTGAATTTGCTACGTCCGATATATTCACAAACTGCTGCATACGGCCACTTTGGTCGCGAACTCCCTAACTTCACGTGGGAATCAACTTCGCGAGTAGATGCGCTTCGCTCGGCTGTTAATTAATAGGTAGCAAAGCCGTGTCGACGGCGAGTCCGCTTCGATTAAAGAGGCAAGAGGCCAAGCGGCTCGATTCTCTTGCCGCTATTACCGACCCATATGTCAAAGTGTGGGTCGATAGTTCGGTAAGTCACCTAGATGGAACGTTTGACTATCTCATTCCGGAACGATTATCTGATCAAGTTCAAGTAGGTATACGAATCGGCGTACCGTTTGCCGGTCGTGACGTTGAAGCGCTGGTCTTAGAACGTTCAGATTCGACCTCAGTTACAAATCTGAAGTTTATTTCGTCAGTGATTTCACCTGAAGTTGTAGCTACTTCAACGTTAATCTCGTTGATTAAAGTTGCTTCCAAACGGTGGATTTGTCATCCTTACGATTTGCTAAAATCTGCGATACCGGCTCGTGTCGCAAGTGTTGACAAAGATTTCGCGAAGAGACGGGAATCATTCTTAGATAATCCTTCAGTACCTTCCACAGAAGCGACGAAAACATATCTGCACCTACAACCGCACGAGAATGCTTTACAAAAACTCGCCGATTTCGCCCTAAAAGAATCGAAAAAAGGTTCGGTATTGATCGTTTTTGCCGAAGAACGCGAGCTATCTGAAATATCTGGCCTACTCCCAAAAACAGCGATAACCCTGTCTTCCAGCCTTTCCAGAACCGAACGGTATTCAAACTACCTTTCGGTATTAAATGCATCAAAAACTATAACCGTCGGTACCCGCAATTCCATCTTCGCATCTCCGCCAGATCTACATACATTGATTGTCTTCCGTGAAAATTCGCAATCTCTCTACGAGCCGCGACATCCGGGCTGGAATGTTCGCGATATTGCACTTCAACGTAGCGCACTTGAGAAGTTAAACCTTTACTTCGTTGGGTATTCACCCTCGTTAGAAATGGCACAGATGATAGAAAGTCGCGAAATTAAATTTTTAAGTAAGAAGGTTCGCCTGAAAGTTTCCTCTTTTACTCCAAAAGGGTCAGAACTACTTCCAGATCGAATTTTCACGCCTATTCGCAACGCTCTGAAGAACGGTCCAGTTCTTTTTCTGGTGCCGAAGAAGGGTTACGCAAGCGCTCTGCTGTGTAAGAAATGTAGAAACTTGGCTACATGTTCTTGCGGTGGAAAGCTTTGCCGCACAAGTCAGGGCGCGGCGCCCGAATGCGTTCATTGTGCCAAGACATTTACTCCATGGGTCTGTCAGTGGTGCAATGAAGATAAGTTGATACTTCTTGGCAGGGGCGCAATTCGTCATGGTGAAGAAATTGGTCGCGCCTTCCCGGGGTATGCAGTGATTAATTCCGATGCAGATAGCGTTGTCAGAGATTTATCCGACAGTCGAACCCTGGTCGTGGCCACTCCTGGAATGGCGCCGCATTATTCAAAAGGTTACAGAGCTGTTGTTCTGCTCGAAGTCGGAGCATTCTTCTCCTATTCAGATTTAAGAGGACAAGAGCGTTCGCGCGAAGCCTTCTTTGATGCAACTAGCAAAGTGGCAAACGGGGGAGATATCTTAATTGCAATCGATTCCAGCCATCCGATTGTCGCTTCTCTATCTACTTGGAATCCAGCCCATATGTATAAACGCGAATTAAGTGACTTGAATCAACTGCATCTGCCGCCATTTTCTAGAGCGGCAACGCTTGATGTTTCGGTAAAAGAGGCGAGTTCGATAGTTGATGGATTCAAAAAAGCGCTACTAGATCAGAGGATTCCGGAAAATACGACAGTGTTGGGTCCATCAATTCGCAACAGTGAAACGGCCAGGATTATTTTGACTGCGGGTATTGCTGAATTTGATCGCCTGACCAATTTCTTGAGCGAATATGTAAAGCATCGGGCCGTTACTAAGAAAGATTCGATTCAAGTTCGAATAGATCCGTACTCGCTTTCCTGAATCTTGCTTGCTCTAAGATAGACTTAATGCATGTCAATTCAACCGATTCGACTCTTTGGCGATCCCGTGCTGACCACACCAGCATCCCCGGTGATCGATTTTGATAAAGAGCTACGGAATTTGGTAAAGGATTTAACCGAGACAATGCTTGAGGCTCCGGGGGCAGGTTTAGCGGCGCCGCAGATTGGCGTACCTTTGCGAGTATTCGTATGGGATATAGATGACGCCCTCGGACATTTGATTAATCCCAGCCTCGATTTAAGTGACGAGATGCAAGATGGTGAAGAAGGTTGCTTATCTTTTCCGGCTTTAAGTTATGAAACGCCTCGCGCCCTGCGCGCGGTGGCGAAAGGTTTTAATATGCATGGCGAACCTGTAACTGTAGAAGGTACCGAACTGCTGGCGCGTTGCTTACAACATGAGACTGACCATCTAGATGGCATCGTCTTCATTGATCGCCTTTCTCAGGAAGATCGGAAGTTGGCGATGAAGGAGATTCGCGAATCTGAGTGGTTTGGCACGGCGAAGGATCCGATCATTAAAGTCTCTCCCCACAGTATGTTTGGTAAGAGTATTTAGTGCAGATCGCAGTTGCCGCCACACCCGAAGTTGCGATTCCTACCCTAGATCTCCTTCTCCAAAGTGAATATGGGTTGGCGGCGGTAATTACTCAGCCAGATCGACCTTCCGGACGTGGTCTGTCCATGAAGGAATCACCTGTGGCGACGTGGGCCACGGCAAATGGCGTTACTTTGCATAAGCCTAATTCGCAAAGCGAACTAGCAGAATTGGCCGCTGACTTTGATCTGATCGCCACCATTGGTTTCGGAATGATTATCAAAGAAAGTATTCTTGATTTACCTAAGTTTGGATTTATCAACCTCCATTTCTCACTCTTGCCAAGATGGAGAGGCGCAGCTCCCGTGCAGCGAGCGATCGAAGCAGGTGATGCGGTCACTGGTGTTACCGTCTTTAAGTTAGATCAAGGGATGGATACAGGCCCGATATATAGACAATCTGAATTTGTTTTAGACAGTAGTGCCACAACGCAATCACTTTTGAGCGAGCTTGCAGATTTCGGGGCGCCACTGGTGCTTGAGACTATTGCGGCGATCGTTGCCGGTGAATCTGCGCGAGTACAACCCATTTCTGGTGCAAGTAAGGCTGAGAAACTCTCTAAAAATGAAGGGCGAATAAATTGGAACCTTTCGGCAGAGATGATCGAACGTAAGGTAAGAGCCTTCTATCCAAACCCTGGAACATGGACAACTTTTCGTGGCTCGACATTGAAAATAGAGAGCGTTGAATTGTCATCGCATGCTCCGGCACTTCCGGGAGAGATAATTGTTGTAGGTAAAGAACTTTATATTTCATGTGGATCAGGGACGATTAAAGTGGCTTCGCTAAAGCCCGCAGGTAAATCAACAATGTCAGGGTCTGCTTGGCTAAATGGTGCTCAAGTAGAACCAGGCGATAAGTTTCTATGAAGAGTAATTTCAAATCACCGAAGCCGGATTCGGTACGTCTTCTGGTCTTCGACATTCTGCAAGAAGTCAATCAGCGAGGCGGTTATTCCAACTTACTTCTTCCGAGTGCGCTCACAGATTCGAAATTCGAACAGCGCGACAAGGGTTTCGCGACCGAACTGCTTTATGGGACTCTTCGTATGCAAGGTCGCCATGACTATATTGCGGCACAGATTTCCGATAGGCCATGGTCGGAAGTTGATACTGGGATCGTTGACGTTATACGGATGGGCACACATCAGCTCTTTGAGATGAGGGTTGCCACACATGCAGCCGTTTCTGCCACAGTTGAACTGGCTCGCAAGGGACTTGGAGAATCAAAGGCCTCTTTCGTCAATGCCATGTTGCGTAAGATGAGCGCTAAGTCGATAGATGAATGGATGGAACCAGTTCGTGCTATTAAAGATGATGTCACGCGCCTATCAATCCTTCATTCTCATCCAGAATGGATTGTCTCCGCATATTTCGATCTACTAAAAGATTTCTCTGAGGTTGAAGCGGCGTTGATCGCCAATAACATTCCGGCCGCGCCAACTTTAGTTTGGTGGCCGGGGCGTTCATCGCAGGAAGAATTGATTGAACTCGGGGGAGTTCCGACCATTTATTCGCGCTACGGAGCAAACTTTGATGGCGTTCCTAATTCGCTTGAACCGATTCGTCGCCGTCGCGCCGGAGTTCAAGATGAAGGATCTCAATTGGTGGCACAGATTTTCGCAAGCGTTGCTTCCAACTCTCCAAGTTGGCTCGATCTATGCGCTGGTCCAGGAGGCAAGGCAGCGCTACTTTCTGCGATAGCGCAAGAGACTGGCCACGAATTCACTGCCAATGAAGTTAGCCAAGCGCGCGCCGAATTGGTTCGACAAGTCGTAGGCAAGGCGCGCGTTTGGGTTGGAGATGGGCGTGAGATCCACAGCCACGGCGAGAGTTTCGATGCGATATTAGCCGATGTTCCTTGTACGGGATTGGGCGCACTTCGCCGACGCCCAGAAGTTCGCTGGCGACGGAGAGTCACTGATTTGCGAGAGTTAACTCAAATACAAAGAGAAATATCAAGCGGGGCAATCTCAGTCCTGAAGGCAGGAGGAATCTTCGCTTACGCAACATGCTCTCCTCACTTCGCAGAAACTTCAGTGGCGGTAGCTGACATTCTTAAAGCCAATCCCGATCTCGAACAGATTGATTTAGCAGATTTCATACCTGCGGGATTGCAGGGTGCGCTACGCGGAAAATCACTCTCGCTCTGGACGCATCGCCATCAAAGCGACGCCATGTTCATGGCGATTTTTCGCAAGAAGAGTGCGTAAGGTATTTCTATGGCAACTTCGCATATCCGCATTACTCCCAGCATTCTAAACGCAGATCGCTCGAGTTTGTTGGCGGAGATTTCCAAAGTCTCCGAAGTCTCAGATCTTATTCATCTAGACATTATGGATAACATCTTTGTTCCAAATATGACATGGAATTTCTCAGAGGCTGTAGAAATTATTAAGAGTTGCCCCATCGGCATCGATGCGCATCTAATGGTAAATGAGGCTGATCAAATTGCTATCGATTATGCGATTGCTGGGGCTATGAGCGTAACGGTGCACGCCGAAGCAATTTCTAATATTTCGCAAACGCTTAAGGGAATTAGAAATAAAGGTGCCAACGCAGGGTTAGCTGTAAAGCCAGGAACACCCATAGATTCTTATCTGGAGTATTCAGATTTAGTCGACATGTTCTTGATCATGACAGTTGAGCCAGGTTTTGGTGGACAAAAATTTATGGATGAGATGATGGAGAAGGTCCGTACAACTCGTAAAGCGATAGGTTCAAGACCAATTTGGCTCCAAGTCGATGGGGGAATATCCCTCGAAACTATCGAGATCGCCCGCGAAGCGGGAGCAGATACATTCGTGGCAGGCTCAGCGGTCTTTAATTCACCTGATCCCGCGCAGATGGTTAAAAACTTGCGTCATCGTGCGTCTGCTGTCGAGTAAACTCATCCAATGAAATCTTTCGATCAACTTTTCGAGGAACTAACAGAGAAGTTGGCTACCCGTGAGCCAGGCTCAGCGACCGTTGCAGCGATAGATGCGGGAGTCCATTCGATTGGTAAAAAGATTCTGGAGGAAGCCGGTGAAGTCTGGATCGCATCTGAACACGAGAGTGATGGCGCGCTGGCTGAAGAGATCAGCCAATTGATCTACCACCTGCAGGTGCTAATGCTTGCTCGTGGTCTAAAGCCAACTGATATCTATAAATTTCTTTAGGAGCAGATCTCAATTATGTTGAAAATAGCCATTCCAAATAAAGGATCTCTTGCAGAGCTATCTATCGCCATTTTAAAAGAGGCGGGATATCGCCAACGCACGGATTCGCGAGATTTAGTTTTGAACGATAATGAAAATAGCGTTGAGTTTTATTACTTACGTCCACGAGATATCGCCCTATACGTGGGGACGGGAGAACTCCAAGCCGGAATTACAGGTCGGGACTTGTTAATCGATTCTGGGGCGGCCGCCGTTGAAGTTCTGGCGCTAGATTTTGGCGGATCCACTTTTCGCTTTGCCGGACCGGCCGGTTCGAATCTCAAATTGAGTGAGATCGACGGCAAGCGAGTGGCTACTGCATACCCTGGTTTGGTCCTTGACTACCTGCAGAAGAATTCTATTAAAGCAGATGTAGTTCGCCTTGATGGCGCTGTTGAGACTAGCGTTCGACTCGGTGTTGCAGATTTAATCGCAGATGTAGTAAGTACTGGAAATACGCTGCGGCAGGCTGGTCTGGAAATTTTTGGAGATCCGATATTGGTGAGTGAAGCAGTTCTCATCACCAGAAGTGCGAGCGATTTACCTGCAGGTTTGGAGATTTTGTTACGCCGCTTGCAAGGGGTTGTAACGGCCAGACAATATGTTCTCCTTGATTACGATGTTCCCAAGTTGAGTGTTGAAAAAGCTTGCGCAATCACTCCAGGGCTTGAATCTCCAACAATTTCTCCGCTTCAAAAGCAAGATTGGGTAGCAGTGCGGGCAATGGTTTTGCGTAAAGATACTAACCGCTTGATGGATGAACTTTGGGCGCTAGGAGCTCGCGGAATCCTAGTTACCGATATCCATGCCTGTCGGCTTTGATTTAAAGCTCTTCAACTTCATCGCGAGAAATTCCCATCAAGTAAAGCACTGAATCAAGATATGGGGCGGAGACCGAACTATCCGCGGCGGCCTTAACCGCTGGCTTTGCATTAAAAGCTATTCCCATTCCTGCGATAGCAATCATATCTAGATCGTTTGCCCCATCACCGATCGCGATTGTTTGATCGAGTTCGATCTGGTGGGCCTTGGCAAACTCAATTAGCGCCGTTGCTTTTCCGGCACGGTCGATAATTGGCCCAAGTAATGCGCCAGTTAATTTGCCATCAATAATCTCTAGATTGTTGGCGCGCATATGATCTATTCCAAGTTCAGCGACCAATGGCGCAATGACAGGTTCGAAACCTCCTGAGACAAGAGCAATGTGGTGGCCGAGTTTGCTTAGCGTGCGGACCAAAGTTCTGGCACCGGGAGTCAGTGAAATTTCAGATTGGACTTGCGTCAATACACTTTCGGGCAGACCTTTTAAAAGTGCGACTCGAGCGCGAAGACTGGCCTCGAAATCCAATTCGCCCCGCATCGCCGATTCGGTAATCTTTGCAATCTCAGATTGAACTCCGGCCTTGGCCCCAAGCAATTCAATAACCTCTTGTTGAATAAGCGTAGAGTCAACATCCATGACGATTAACTTCTTGGCAAATCTCATTAACCCACCGGGGGAGACTGCAATATCTACCGATTGCTCGTTGGCAGTTAAGGCCAGCGCAGGGCGCAGAAGATTCAGATCCGCACCCGAGACGGTGAATTCAATCGCAGTTAGTGGATAACTTGCGGTGCGGTGAATTCTTTCGATATTTCCTTGATTGTCTGCGATCACGGAAGCGATTGCAGTAATTGCCGTAGGTTTTATAGTCTGAGATAAGACAACGACATGCAGCAGCTTCTTTTTTCCGGCGATTGTTAACCTATCGCTATTTTCAAAAGCTGTGGCGATATCTACACCGATCTTCGTAGCACAAACTTCTAGATCCGCATCGATTGCTTTGGCGTGTGCTGGCGAGAGAGATATCAAAACTGTGAGAATAAGGCGATCACGGATTACAACCTGCTCTATATCAAGGATAGTTACTGCAAATGGAGAAAGGGTTTCGAAGAGCGCCTCTGTGATGCCTGGGTTATCGACTCCTGAGACCAAGATCAAACCGGTGAATTGTTCCTCTTTTGCACCAGTATTAGTCTCCATAATGGAGAAGATTATCGTGAATCACATCTGGTGATGGTGTAATTGCAAGTGATTTAACCCGTTTACCGCTATCTTTTTCATCTATGAGCGCCATCAATAGCCAGAGCGTCCTTGCCATGCAAGGTGTTTGCGTTACGCGCGGAAATAGACAGATCTTAGGCCCTATCGATTTTAGAATTTTAAGTGGTGAGCGTTGGGTTATTTTGGGACCCAATGGTGCGGGAAAATCTACTCTTTTAAATATTTTAGCCACTCGAATTTTTCCGACTTCAGGGACTGTATCGATCCTAGATGAGCAGATGGGAAAGGTTGATCTTTCAGAACTTAGAACAAGAATTGGAATCTGTGCCTCGATTCTGGCAGAAGATATTCCAGATGATGAATTTGTCAGAGATGTAGTTTTGACGGCCGCATATGCCGTAATTGGTCGATGGAATGAAGTTTACGATCTTTGGGATGAATCACGCGCCGTTGCACTTTTGACGACATTTGGAGTTCGTTCTCTCGCAGATCGCCGTTACTACACACTCAGCGATGGTGAAAAAAAGCGGGTTCAGATTGCTCGAGCTTTGATGGCAGATCCGGAACTGCTACTACTTGATGAACCTACGGCAGGGCTTGATCTTGGAGGGCGCGAAGATTTGCTTCGCAGATTTGCAGAATTCTCACTCGACCCATCTTCACCAGCGAGTATTGTGGTCACTCACCATATAGAAGAAATTCCTGCCGGAACGACACACGCTTTGATAATCAAAGATGGAGTGATTGCAATATCTGGTCCTGTATCAGAGGTAATTACTTCGGAGCACATGAGCGCAGTATTCGGTATAAATATTGATGTTACTTCTGAGGGTTCTCGCTTCTTCGCGCGCAGTAGATGAAGGATTTAAGTAGCCAGCTCCATCCCAATTGGAGAGAGCTATTGGGAGAGAAAATCCAATTGCTCAATGGAATTGAAAAAAAGTTGCAGGAGCAGAATTTTTTACCGGCGCGTGACCAGATTCTCAAAGCGCTGACCTACGACCCATTACTGTCTAAAGTTCTAATTCTTGGTCAGGATCCTTATCCAAACTTTGAAGATGCGATGGGTTTGGCTTTTTCAACTGCTCGGGTTAGTGGAAAACTCCCAGCGTCGCTTAAAAATATTTTTTCCGAATTAAGTACTGATTTAGGAATCGATCCTCCAACGACAGGCGATTTATCTCCTTGGTGCGAGAGCGGTGTCGTCTTACTTAATCGAACGCTGACCTGCCGTGTTGGGGAGAGCGATTCGCATAGCGATCTAGGTTGGCGAGATTTCACGCTAGAAGTTGTTAAGGCGCTAGCGGCGCTAGATGCAGTAGCGATCCTTTGGGGAAATTCGGCTCAAGAGGTTGCTCATCTTTTTGAAGAGAATCGAAGAATTACCTCGCCACATCCCAGCCCATTATCTGCCTATCGCGGCTTCTTTGGATCTAAACCATTTAGCAGGGCAAATAGCGCCCTGATTGAGAGTGGGCGAACGCCTATAAATTGGAGTTTGTGAGAAATAGGAAATGGCCCCCGCTGTTTTTCTCCAGGGGCCATTTCCTATTAGAAGTCTCTTATCCAACCCAACTATTAATTGGTGATGATAAGAAGTAGATCATGAAGAGACCAGAAACCAAGAGAAGCAATGAATGGACTTCTTTGCCTCGACCTTGGATGAATCGGATCACAACATGGGTAACAAAACCGGCACCAATACCTACGGAAATATTGTAGGTAAATGGCATCAAAATGATTGTTAAGAAAGCTGGAATTGCGATTCCGTAGTCTTCCCAATCTATTGATTTAATCTGAGTCATCATCAAGAAACCAACGATAACTAGGGCAGGTGTGGCCGCTTCGTAGGGAATTATCGCTACAAGTGGCGCTAGGAATGTTGTTAACAAGAAGCAGATACCAGTAACGACTGAAGCCAAACCGGTACGGGCGCCTTCTCCAACTCCTGATGCTGATTCAATGTAGCTAGTGTTGGAAGAGATGCTTCCTGCGCCACCAGCTACTGCTGCAATAGAGTCAACTAAAAGGATGCGATCGTTATTTGGGACGTTTCCATCTTTATCGATCAATCCTGCTTCGTGTCCGATTGCTGTGACAGTTCCTACTGTGTCAAAGAAATCTGAGAGTAGAAGAGTAAAGACGAAGAGGATTACTGTAATAACCGGAACTCGATCGAGTGATCCGAAGAGGTTGAACTGCCCGAAGAGACCGAAATCTGGGGTTGCGGTGATTTGATCTGGCATTGCAGGAACATTTAAACCCCAGCCTTTTGGATTTACTTCACCGGTTGCGCCGTTGAAATTTGGGCCGATCTTCAGTGATGTTTCAATAATCACTGCAGCAATGGTGGCTACGATGATTCCGATTAGTATCGCACCCTTAACTTTCTTAACCATTAGACCAATAGTTAAGAAGAGTCCAAGTGCGAATACGATAATTGGCCATCCGACGAGAGTTCCACCATCGCCGAGCGTTACCGGAACCGGTCCGGATCCAGTGCGACGGACGAAGCCGGCATCTACCAAACCGATTAGCGCGATAAAGAGACCGATACCTACAGATATCGCGATCTTTAATTGAGAAGGAACTGCCTTGAAGACCGCGGTTCTAAATCCAGTCAAAACTAAAACTGTAATGATTAAACCTTCGAGGACTACTAGCCCCATTGCGTCAGCCCAGGTCATCTTGGATGCGATCCCAACTGCAACAAAGGTATTTAGACCGAGACCGGTAGCTAGCGCAAGCGGATAATTTCCAACAACTCCCATAAGTATTGTTAGAAGACCAGCCATAAGCGCAGTCATAGCAGCTACAAGTGCGAGATTCGGAGCATCTCCGCCACCAATGAATTTTCCATCGGCATCTTTGGCAAGGCCGATGATGAGCGGGTTGAGGGCAACGATGTAGGCCATTGTGAAGAATGTGACTATTCCGCCACGTACTTCGCGAGCTACAGTGGAGCCACGTTGCGATATTTTGAAATAACTATCGAGCATGACGTACCTTTCTAATTTTGTTAACGGGGGTGTTTGCGACCCCGTGTGAAATGACGGCTCACAGACCGAGGGAATGG
>JAHECV010000120.1 GCA_024641555.1 Candidatus Planktophila sp. | reverse complement strand
GCTACTACCGAATCTCTAAACGCTAGCGTTGCAACTTCGATCGCGCTCTTCTGGGTAGACGAGCAGCGTCGCAAATAAAAGTTAAGGATTAAAGATAGATGAAGTACAAAAGGCTTATTGTCTGCGGAGATTCTTACTCCGAGGGAATGTCTGATGAAATTATTGACGGCCAATATCGCGGTTGGGCTGATCGCATCGCCGATGTCATGGCTAGTGAAACCGAAGGCTTTAGCTATGTAAATTTGGCAGTACGCGGGAAATTACTTAAGCAGGTAATTGACGACCAACTTCCCGCAGCAATTTCTTTTGTTACTGGCCCCGATACCCTTTTCTCATTTCACGCTGGCGCCAATGATGCGCTTCGTCCAAATTACAAACCCGAAGTCGCAATCGGTTTATATGAAGATGCGGTGCGCCGCGTTGCCGCAACCGGTGCAACAGTTATGTTATTTACCGTTCTAGAACGCACTGGAAATACTGGTCGCGGCTCGGATGTCTGGGCAGCACGTTTTGGGCAATTCAATAAAATCGTACGCAAAGTTGGCGCAGAAGTTGGTGCCATTATTATCGATGCCAATAACGAGACATTCTTTAGCGATAATCGTTTCTTAGCTTTTGATCGTCTTCATTTAAATGCTGAAGGTCATAATCGAGTTGCCCAAGCTTTGCTTGAACGTCTGGGTTATAAATTTGATCCAGCATGGCGAATTCCATTGCCACCTGCACAACCAACTCCTTGGCTGAAAAAGCGCGCGATATCTGCGATCTGGTTCTTCACTTTTGCACTGCCATGGATCTGGCGACGTCTGCGTGGAAAATCATCCGGTGATGGGCGCACCGCAAAATACCCAACTCCTACCGCGTGGCCGCTGCCTTAACTCGTACGATTTTTAGATTACGGCTAAAACTGCCATAATTACGCCCGTTGCCTTTAGGGGTAACAGGCCTCTCTAGCTCAGTGGTAGAGCAGCGCACTTGTAATGCGCAGGTCGTCAGTTCAATCCTGACGGGGGGCTCTCTGTAACTAAACCCAGATCAGAAGGGGTGACGATGAAAAATTATTCGTTTCCACATGATCGATTTGATGATCTACTTGCAGCAAATGCCGAATATATAAAGAACTTCAAATATTCCGAGCTCACTGGCCGTGCGGCTAAAGGCCTTGCAGTCGTAACTTGCATGGATTCACGTATCAACCCGCTTTCCGTTGTGGGAATGCGCTCTGGCGATGCCAAGATTTTACGTAACGCCGGAGCGCGTGTAACTGAGGATGTAATCCGCACCTTGGTACTTGCCACCTATCTCTTAAACGTTGATCGCATCTTGGTTATGCCACATACCGATTGCGCAATGGCGCGCGGTGATGAAGCCGATATCCACGCTTTGATTGATGAAAAATTTGGCGTCGACACTCGCTCACTTGAATTCCGCACCACACGCGATCAAAAGGCGGCGCTGGCAATCGACGTTAACCGCATCCGCGCCTACCCATTGCTACGTGAAGGTGTAACTGTTGCTGGTGCGATTTACGATGTTACAACTGGAACTATTGTTCCGGTTGATTGCTAACTCGCCGAATCGGCATCTTCGTAACTGGATAAGTTAAATCCGTTAAAAACTGGTGCACAATCGCACTAAATAGCGCAGGCTTTTCCTTAGGAGCGATGTGAGACGTTCCAGGAATAATCGCTAATTGGCTTAAATCTATAGCTCGATACATCTCGAGCGTATGTTCATGCGAGATTACGTCATCATCCCCAGCAACAATCAAAGTCGGACATTGAATCTTTCCTAAATCGCTCAATGAAATATCAGGTTCGGTCTCCCAGATTCGTAACATCTTCTTGATCTTTTCGACCAAAGTATGCGGAGCATCCGGTGAAGTTATTGCGTATTCCGCTTTATCTTCATCACTTGGCTCAGAAAATGGAAGTTCAATACTGGTACCTGAGTGATGATAATTCGCCCCGATTAGTACTAGCGATTTAACTAACTCTGGGCGAGCGATAGCAACCGACATCGCAATGATTCCACCATCTGACCAACCAATTAAATGTGCAGGTTCTTTAACCACATCTTCCAGATAAGTAATGGCTTCAGCAGTCTGGTGGCTAAAGTGAAATGAACCTTCGCGGTCACCGGTGTAACCATGGCCAGTTCGATCGTAAGCAAATAGATGAAAATCTGGTTCGAGATCAGGAGTTAAAACGTAATCCCAATGCGAAGTCTG
>JAHECV010000004.1 GCA_024641555.1 Candidatus Planktophila sp. | reverse complement strand
TTAACTAATCTGCGCTGATTAGCTCAAAACAGATATTTGGTTCATAGATGAAAATCGGCGTGGCGGGATCTGTAGGCCTTGACCACTTAATGACTTTCTCCGGCAAGTTCACCGATTCACTTGTTGCCGGTTCGCTCGAAAAAGTTTCTCTATCCTTTCTCGTTGACGGATTAGAAGTTCGCCGCGGTGGGTGTGCTGCAAATATCGCATTTGGAATGGGCTCACTTGGTCTAAACCCAATTCTCATCGCCGCAGTAGGTATCGATTGGCCAGATTACGATGCTTGGCTCAAGCGCCATGGCGTCGACACATCACACGTCTGGATTTCAAAGTCGCTACACACAGCACACTTCATGGTTACTACAGATACCGAGTTAAATCAGATTGCATCCTTCTTCCCAGGTGCAATGTCTGAAGCCCGGAATATCGAACTAGCTCCCATCATGGAAAAGACCGGAAAGTTAGACATACTCGTTATTTCTCCAGATGATCCAGAAGCGATGCTCCGCCATTCTGAAGTCGCGCGCCAAACTGGAATACCAATCGCTGCCGATCCATCACAACAAATGGCCCGTATGAGCGGAGAAGATATTAAGAAACTGATTACTGGGGCAACTTATCTTTTCCTAAATGAATACGAATTAGCACTTGCCATTCAGAAGACCGGATGGAGTGACCGTGAAATTCTGGAGCAAGTTAAATATCGAGTCGTGACTCTAGGTTCTGAAGGAGCGCGAGTTGAATCTCTCCACGGTGAAACGATCAAAGTTAGTTGTGCAAAAGAAAAATCTAAGACTGACCCAACTGGCGTAGGTGATTCATTTAGATCAGGTTTTGTCGCTGGTCTGGCTTGGGGCCTTGGCCATGAAAGATGTGCGCAGCTTGGTTCAATGATTGCAACCTATGTAATTGAAACCACGGGCACTCAAGAATATCGATTTACGGCAGCCGAATTCTTGGCGCGCTTTAAAGATGCTTACGGCGCTAGCGCTGCTGCTGAGATCGAACCTCATCTACCAAAGAATTAGCGAGTAAATCTAATTCTTCTGACGTCGTTTCTGCGTGCAAGGTAATTCGAATATTCCCATCAGTTGCCAGTCCCATTGCCGCTAAAACATGGCTGGGTTGCAGATTCATCGCAGTACAAGCCGACCCAGAATCAACTGCAATTCCACGAGCGTTTAATCCACGCAGAATTTCTTCACCATTACAGTCAGAGAAAATAAATGACGTGAGATGGGGCAATGAATTCTCTAGATCGCCGGCAACGAGCGTTGCCGGTATCTCTTGCACCACTTTGGTACGAAGCTTTTTGTTTAGCGTTTTAATTTTTGCATCATCGGGGGTGAAGTTTTCCAGGGCAACGGCGCTGGCGATCAAAAGCGGTAGTGAAAAAGTTCCGTACGTTCTACGAACCGCCGAGATATGTGGGAGCGGATTCTTCCAATTGGCAGAATCTGAAATCGCAACTATCGCAAGACCAGATGGACCCTCCCAAGCACGCGAATCGAAGACTGCGCTACTCCAATTTTGAGGAAGCCGAACGCGACTTCCACTCGCGGTTGCATCAATCGCTATCAATAAATCATTAGGCAAAGAATCGGGAAGGTGGTTGATGGCGCCAGTTTCACCGTTAGCTAGTTGCAGGGAAAGGATTGAATTGCTTGAAAAATTAGTATTTGAAAAATCCAAACGGCCGTTTCGAGAGAGTGGAATGATTTCTGATTTTCCTAGGTGCGATCTCGAAGTTGCAATCATCCCGGAACGGTCACCAGCGCCATAGAAAAGTTGTCGTTCTGCAGATAGAAATCCGCCGAGGGCTATGAAATATCCAAGTCCGACTTCACCTGAAACCTCAATTTGATCCGCCTGGAGACCAAGGTTTGCAGCGATTGACTCTGTAGCGTTTGCACGGAGTGCCGCCGCCTTACTTGCAACCTGTCCGATCTTTTTTGGGTCAGCCCACCCGCTCTCCATCGCAGCCAATAGCGCTTCTTGGGCAAGGGGATTGAGTGCTGTCTCTGATTGAAAGTTGCCTGTGACTCGAACCACCTAGAGAACGCTACTAGCCAATGCGACTTAGACCGAATTTGACGACTATCCTTGGCTCATGTCTGCTCAACACCGCTCGCGCCGCTTGCGCGCTCTCGTAATCGTCTTAACTCCTCTGACCTTACTTTTGAGCGGCTGCGCCAAAGTATCTGGACTTGGTTTTGAAGAGGGACTTTCGAGCGTTAACGACACATCACTATCTCTCTGGCAAGGCGCCTGGATTGCAGCAGGCGTAGTTGGCGTCATTACTTTTATCCTGATTATTTGGCCGGCAATTTTCCACCGCGCCAAGGCCGATAAAGGCGAATTTCCAAAGCAGACTCAGTACAACATTCCTGTTGAAATTGCCTACACAATTATTCCATTTATTATCGTTGCCGTACTTTTCTATTTCACTGCCACCAAAGAGGCAAAGATTACCGAGAAGACAACTACATACGCACATGAAATCGAAGTTAAGGGCATTCAGTGGTCTTGGCAGTTTATCTACCCTGAAGCTGGCCCTAAAGCTGTCGTAACCGGAACACCAGCACAGCCTCCAACTTTGGTGGTACCTGTTGGAGAAAAGGTTCGCTACACAATTACCTCAAATGATGTCGTTCATGGATTTTGGATTCCAGCGTTCATGATTCAGATGCAAAACCTTCCGGGAGTAACCAACCACCTGGAATTTACTGCAAATAAAGTAGGAACATTCCCAGGTCGATGCAACATTCTCTGCGGACGAAATCACGCGCAAATGCTCTTTACAGTAAAAGTGGTAACCGCATCCGAATATAAGACTTATCTAGAAACTCTGAAGGCGAGCGCAGCATGACAACATATGCAGAACGTCCAACGATTGCACCCCAGGTGGCGGCGCCATCGAGTAAAGGTAAGAACTTTGTAAAGTGGATTACCTCAACTGACCACAAGACGATCGGCTATCTCTACCTAATGACCACGTTTATGTGGTTCCTGATTGGTGGCCTTTTGGCTCTCTTCCTCCGCGCCGAACTAACTCGTCCAGGAATGCAATTCTTGAGCAACGAGCAGTACAACCAGATCTTCACAATGCACGGAACAATTATGTTGCTTATGTTTGCAACGCCACTCTTCGTTGGTTTCGCAAATGTGATCATGCCACTGCAGATCGGCGCTGCAGATGTGGCTTTCCCGCGCTTAAACATGCTCTCGTTCTGGCTTTTTACCTTCGGTAGCGTTACCGCCGTCGCTGGATTCTTAACTCCAGGGGGAGCGGCATCATTCGGTTGGACCGCTTATGCACCGCTAGCGAACTCGACTTATTCACCGGGAATTGGTGGAGACCTTTGGGTAATCGGTCTTGCGGTATCTGGTCTCGGAACAATTCTTGGTGGCGTTAACTTCATTACGACTATTTTCACTATGCGCGCACCAGGTATGACCATGTTCCGCATGTCGATCTTCTCCTGGAACGTTCTGCTCACATCAATTTTGGTTCTGCTAGCTTTCCCACCGCTAGCAGCTGCTCTGCTTGGTCTCGAATCAGATCGCTTATTCGGAACTCATTTGTTCGATCCAGCCAATGGTGGAGCGATGTTGTGGCAACACCTGTTCTGGTTCTTTGGACATCCAGAGGTTTACATCCTTGCGCTGCCATTCTTTGGAATCGCAACAGAAATTCTTCCGGTCTTTAGCCGCAAACCAATCTTTGGTTACAAAGGTCTAATCGCAGCAACGATTGCAATTTCTGCACTTTCCGTTGCTGTCTGGGCGCACCACATGTTTGCCAGTGGTCAGGTTCTCTTGCCGTTCTTCTCGTTTATGACATTCCTTATTGGTGTGCCAACCGGTGTTAAGTTCTTCAACTGGATTGGCACGATGTGGCGTGGCCACGTAACTTTTGAGACGCCAATGTTGTGGGTTATGGGCTTTCTCGTAACCTTCCTCTTCGGCGGCCTTACTGGAATTATTCTCGCTTCACCTCCTATGGACTTTGCGGTTTCAGCCTCTTACTTCGTTGTGGCTCACTTCCATTATGTTCTTTTCGGAACGGTTGTCTTTGCAATGTTTGCTGGTTTCTATTTCTGGTGGCCAAAGATGACAGGTCGTATGCTCAATGAACGACTTGGCAAGATTCACTTCTGGACGCTTTTCTTTGGCTTCCATACAACATTTTTGATTCAGCACTGGCTCGGCATCAAGGGATTCCCTCGTCGTTACGCTGATTACTTAGCTACGGATGGTTTTACCGGAATGAATATGATCTCAACGATTGGTGCAGCTTTGCTTGCACTCTCGATGATCCCGTTCTTTGTAAATGTTTGGATCACTCGCAAATCTCCTCTCGTTAACTGCGACGATCCTTGGGGTTATGGTTCATCACTTGAGTGGGCCACTTCTTGCCCACCACCGCGCCACAACTTCTTGACTATGCCACGTATCCGCTCGGAGCGTCCGGCCTTTGATCTTCACCATCCACACATCACTACAGAAGGGCACTAATTGATATGAAAACTAATTGGCAGCTCTTCTCTGGCCTCAGCGTCTTCTACGTAATAATGGCAATTGTTTACTTCTATGTTGGCGGCGAAGCGGTGGGAATTACCGGCATGATCTTGGCCGCTTGCCTTGCTGGCATGGTCGGTTTCTATGTCTGGTTCACACAAAAACGGATAGGTCAGGTGCTGCCGGAAGATCGTCCAACCGCCGAGATCGCTGATGGCGCTGGAGAACTTGGTTTCTACAGCCCGCACTCTTGGTGGCCGCTACCAGTTGCGCTGAGCGCAATGGCGATGGGAATCTCGTTGGTTATCGGTTGGTGGTTAACGCTTATCTCGCTTGGTGCGCTCGTAATCAGCATCATCGGCTTTGTCACCGAATATGAAAAGCCACTTTCCGAGAACATCACTCACTAACAACTTTTCAACAACTCTTACCTTAGGTTAGGGCCATGGAATCTGCTCGAGCCGAAATACTCAAATCAGCATCCCCAGTCGTTGCGTCTGCGCGAATCAACATTAAGGCGCCTGCGGCCCAGATCTTCGATTTATTAGCTGATCCAAGATGTCATTCTCTCTTTGATGGTTCAGGCACAATTCAAGGAAATATTTCTGGACCGGTGCGCCTGCATCTCGGTGCCAAGTTTGGAATGGCGATGAAGATTAAGGTTCCGTATCGGATTACAAATACGGTCGTCGCATTTGAGGAAGGACGAAAGATTTCCTGGTGCCATTTAATGAAGTGGACCTGGAGTTATGAGTTAGTCGATTTAGGTGATGAACAGACTCAGGTAACAGAAACATTTAATGCAGTAAATATCCCTTGGTTTGCGCGAAAGTGGTTGAACTTCACCGGCGCGCTACAGCACAACCCAAAATGGATGGCGAAGAGCTTGGTTCGATTAAAGGCGATCTGCGAGAGTAATTAGTGGTGCTCGATCTGCTTTAGATCTTCAGCAGTTGCCTTTGGAACCGCAACTGCATGCGCTTTACTCATACGTGCACGCAATTTATTCTTAATTGCCTTTGGACGACGAACTCCACTGGCATCGTGCTCTTCGAGAGCAAGGGCCGGATTCTGTTCGTGTTGTGTGAGCAACCATGCCTTCTCAGCAGAGATTGGTTCGTGAACTTCAACAAATTCCCCGTGAGGCATCATGACTAGTCGACCGGTCTCGCGACCATGTAGGACTAAATCGCGATCTGCGCGTTGTAGCGACAAGCAGAGGCGTTTGGTGATCACAAATGCGATTGGTGGAAGCACAAAGATCGCGATACGTGAGAACCACATAATCTGATTGATCGTTAAGTGGAATGTTGTTGCGATGATGTCGTTACCACCGTTTATCAAGGCAACTAACATAAAGGTTAGCGACATGACTCCAAGCGCTGTGCGGTTCGGTGCATTGCGAGGACGATCAAGGAGGTGATGTTCCCGCTTATCACCAGTGATCCAACTTTCAATAAATGGATAGAGCGCCATTCCGGTAAAGAGAATTCCTGGAACGATCAAACCTGGAATCAAAATATTCCAAGAGATTGTGTGGCCAAATGCGTGCGTCTCGATTGGGGGAGACATACGTACCAATCCATCAAGCCAGCCCATATACCAGTCAGGTTGTGATCCAGCGGAAATCTGACCCGGTGTATACGGCCCGTAAAGCCAAATTGGGTTGATCGAAGCAACAGCTCCAAGGAATGCGGTTACACCGAAGACGATGAAGAAGAATCCACCAGCCTTGGCCATGTAGACAGGTAGCAGTGGATATCCAACAACGTTCTTCTCGGTACGACCTGGACCCGGGTATTGGGTGTGCTTCTGGTACCAAACCAACATCAAGTGAACTGTAATTAACGCCAAGAATGCACCTGGCAAGAGCAATACGTGCACAGTGTAGATACGTGGAATAAATGCTTCACCAGGAAAAGCTCCACCGAAGGCGAAGAAGGCCAGATATGAACCTACAACGGGCAGCGCTTGAATGATTGCTTCTGCAATTCGAATACCAGTTCCGGATAGCAAGTCATCTGGAAGTGAGTAACCCAAGAATCCTTCGACGATGCCAAGTGTTAATAGACCAACGCCGATGATCCAGTTGAATTCGCGTGGCTTGCGAAATGCACCGGTGAAATAAACGCGCATCAAGTGAACAACGATTGCGGCCATAAAGATAAGCGCAGCCCAGTGGTGAACTTGGCGCATTAATAGTCCGCCGCGAACTTCAAAGGAGATATGAAGGGTAGATGCGTATGCCGCCGACATCTTCAAACCCGAGAGAGGTTGATATCCGCCATCGTAAATAACTTCACGTTGTGAAGGATCGAACCAGAAAGTTAGAAATGTTCCAGATAGGAGCAGAATAATAAATGAGTAGAGAGCGATTTCTCCAAGAAGGAATGACCAGTGATCAGGGAAGACCTTAGTTAGGTTCTTCTTCATCCATTTGGCAGCGCCAGTTCTTTCATCAACGTAATTTGCTACGTTGCCTGCGATTCTTTCACGTGCTGTCATGATGAGCGCTCCCAGAAGCTAGGTCCAACAGGTTCGTTAAATGGTTGTTGTGCGACTAAGTATCCCTCGGAATCAACAGTTATCGCGAGTTGAGGCAGTGGGCGAGCAGCTGGGCCGAAGATAACCTTTGCGGCGCGAGTCACATCAAATGTTGATTGGTGGCATGGGCAGAGCAGGTGCTTCGTCTGTTGTTCATATAGAGCAACCGCACATCCCATGTGTGAACAAATCTTGGAGAAGGCGATGATGCCTTCATGAGTCCAGGAAAGGCGTTCTGCATCTAAATTAAACTCTTCGGGGCGTAGGCGAATCAGAAGAACTGCATCTTTTCCAATATCAGCCAGAGTGCGATGTTGACCTGCCGCAAGGGCTGGAAGTGTTTGTGCAACAGCGCCAACTTCTAGATCTTCGGGGCGAATTGGACGATCACCGGGATCGGTGACTAGACGAGTTCCGGCTTTCCAAGAAGTTTTAGAAAGTTCATCGCCTGGAAGTGGGCCAAGATCGCGCAGCAAGATTATTGGTGAAAGTCCGGCTAATCCGAGCGCTAGTCCAAGTGTGCGCTTGATTAGTGAACGACGCCCAAGCCCTGCCGCCGCTGCGCCATCTTTGGCAGCTTTTACAAATTCGGCACGATCTTCATCTGGTGAACGAAATTCATGGCGCTGGATGACTACTTCTTCATCTGGCATCAATGTCTTAGCCCAGTGAATTGCGCCCATTCCGATAAAGAAGAGTGAGAACGCCATTCCAAGCCCCAAGAAAAGTTGGTGGGCATTGGTATTTCCGAGCACCGGCAAGAAAATGAAAAGATCTTGCGGGACAAAAATGTATGAACCGATTAAAAGTACGGTTCCGAGAGCGGAGAGCACGAAAAGAATCGCAACTTGGCGCTCTGCTCTTTGTGCCGCCTTTGGATCGGTATCGGTACGGCGATGGACGTGGGCAGGAAGACCGGGATCTTTTATCGTTTCGATTTCGTTCGACATGATTTAGTTATCTCGCCTTCATCGCTAGCCAGACTGCAACACCAACTAGCAGTCCGAGTCCAAGTGTCCATACCAACAAACCTTCAGTAACTGGACCTACACGTCCCAGCGCAGCTCCACCCAACTGTGGCTCTGATTCTGCAGATTTGATCCACTTAATAATCGATAATTTTTCTTCAGGTGTAATTGTTTTATCCGAGAAGACCGGCATTGATTGTGGTCCGGTGATCATCGCTTCGTAAATATGACGTGGTTCAACTCCCATTAGAGTTGGCGCGTATTTACCTTGTGTAAGCGCTCCACCTTGTGCTGCAAAGTTGTGGCACATGGCGCAGTTGGTGCGGAATAACTCGCCACCTTCTGCAGTTGAACCATCGCGCTCATAATTTAAGTGTTCTTCACCTGGAACCTCTGGGCCAGGTGCAAGAGAAGCGACATAAGCAGCTAGCGCTTCTACCTGCTTTTCGTTGTAAACCGGTTTTTTACGCATCGCCTGAACGCTCATATCTGCCATTGGCATGCGACCTGTTGCAACTTGGAAATCGACTGAGGCCGCGCCAACGCCAATAAGTGACGGAGCAATCGCTCCACCTTCCGCGTTTAATCCGTGGCAGGAAGAGCAACCTTTAAGAAAGAGTTGTTTTCCCTCATCGATGAGTGCACTTTTCTCTGCAGCCGACAATGGAGTGCTAGTCGCAGCGCCAGCTACCGAAAAAGTGGTGCCGATAGAAAGCAACGCTAAGACCAAGAGAAGTGGGGCTACTGCGCGGTGTCTGCGAAAACGTGAGAGACGCTTCAAGTTATTTTCCATTTCTGCCTAGTTTAAATTACTTAATGAGGTAAATCGCGGCGAAGAGCGCGATCCAAACAACGTCAACGAAGTGCCAGTAATAAGAAACAACTATCGCGGTTGTTGCTTGATTGTGAGTAAAGCGACGGGCCTTGGCTACGCGAACCATGACGATCAAGAATGCAATTAATCCGCCGGTTACGTGGAGACCGTGGAATCCAGTTGCGATGTAGAAAACAGATGTGTAGGCGTTGGTAGAAAGTGCCAAGCCTTCTTGAGTCAGGCTTGCATATTCAAAAATTTGACCGGCGATAAAGAATGCGCCCATTAAGAATGTAAGTGCAAACCATTCACGCATTCCCCAAGACTTCACATTAAGTAACGACCCGGTGCGCTTGGCTTGAAAACGTTCTGCGGCGAAGACGCCGAATTGACAGGTTACTGAGGAAAGCACGAGCACCGTCGTGTTTAGCGCTGCAAAAGGAATATTTAGAACTTCAGTGGACTCAAGCCAAATTGCGGGACCTTGAACTGCGCGAGTCGTGAAATACATTGCAAAGAGCGCTGCGAAAAACATTAATTCGCTGGAGAGCCAGACGATCGTTCCGACCGCCACCATATTGGGGCGATTTATCTTGTGATGGGCGGCGAGAGTTGAGCTGGTCATGTGGGCAAGTATCCCTGAAAACACGCTTACCTACCTATTTCTAGGCTCGGTTCCAGGCCAGATTTTCGCCAGCAGGGAGGTGAAACGGGTCACCCATTTCCGCACCTGAATTAGGGTCGGCAATTGCCAGGGCTTTGATTAGAATGGGAGACATGAGTTCAACTGGCAAGCCAACAATCATCGTTTACTCAGATGATTCTGCAGTCCGCCAATCGATCGTTTCGGCGCTTGGAAAAAAAGTTTCGGGGGATCTGCCTGAGCACCAGATCGAAGAGTTTGCGACCGGACCTGCCCTTAGAGCATTTGTGGATCGCAAGGTCGCAAGTGGCAATTCGCCCGCTGATCTTTTTATCCTAGATGGAGAAGCTGTTCCTGAAGGTGGCATGGGTATTGCTCGTCAGCTAAAAGACGAAGTCTTTAACTGTCCGCCGGTTCTTCTAATCACCGGCCGTCGCGAAGATGCTTGGCTGGCCGCGTGGTCTCGAGCAGAAGCCAGCGTGATTCACCCAATCGATCCATTTACATTGGCCAACACAGTTGCTGGGTTAATGCGCGCCCGCACAGTTGCGACCGCTTAACTTTCTGCAGATCGAAATTAATTATGAGCTCACTTGATTGGGCTGGTTACATCGCTAAGTTGGAAAGTGGCCTTGATTTAGAACCGCCAGAAGCCCAAGCGGTGATGCGCGAAGTGCTTGAAGATCGCGCCGAAAAGGAAATTTTAAAATCATTTTTAATTGCCTTAAAAAATAAGGGTGAAACGCCAGAAGAAGTTGGCGCGTTAGTTGAGCAGATGTATCAATTCTGTTCTCCAATTTCCATCACTGAAAGAGCCGTGGATACAGTCGGTACTGGCGGAGATGGCGCACACACAATTAATATTTCAACAACGGCGGCGATCATCGCTGCCGCCGCTGGAGCGCGCGTCGTAAAGCATGGCAACCGCGCGGCATCTTCTAAATCTGGAGCTGGCGATCTTTTAGAAGCCCTTGGTGTGGCTATCAATCTTGATGGCGAAAAAGTTGCCAAAACTGTGGCAGAACTCGGAATCGGATTTTGTTTCGCCCCTGTCTTCCACCCAGCAATGCGTTTTGCTGCGCCCGCTCGAAAAGAGCTGGGGGTAGCAACGGTCTTTAATATTTTGGGTCCGCTGGCAAATCCAGCAAAGCCAAAGGCGGCCGCAATCGGCGTAGCGAATGAACGAATGCATTTGGTGATGGCACAAGTATTAGCCGAACGTGGCGTTGAAGGTTTTGTATTCCGCGGCGATGATGGCTTAGATGAAATTACTTTGGCAACTACTACTTCGGTATTAACGATCGGCAATGGCGAAATCGCCAGCGATCGCGTCGATGCCAAAGATTTTGCTTTAGCCAACGCCCCCATCTCGGCTTTAGTGGGTGGGGATGCCCATGAGAATGCACGGATTACTCGGGCGATATTCGAAGGGGAACGAGGAGCACCACGCGATGCGGTTTTACTCAATGCCGCCGCCGCGATTGCAGCCTTTGATGGTGATTTTGATTTAACTGTTCATGAGCGAATTAGTAGTTCTCTGGTCAAGGCTTCACAAGCCGTTGATTCTGGAAAAGCGAAAGAGCTATTAGATTCTTGGATATTGCTTAGCAATAAATTGATTGAGAATTAATCGAGCGGTTTGCGCTCACGTTTTCGCTTAAAGGTGGTGAGTTCGCCCAGAGTTGAAACTCCAAAAGTGCCGAGACGTTCAAAGATTCCGTGTAGGACATCAACTGTCGCGCGAGCATCATCGAGAGCGCGGTGATTGGGTTCTACGGAGGCGCCGAAGAACTCAGCCAGTGTGGAAAGTTTGCAATCTCGTACCTCATCTCGACCAAGCGCAGATCGAGCGATGCGCACTGTGTCAACAACAATGTATTCGGGCCAATCAAAATCCGTGCTTTGAGCGGCAGCTTTTAAAAATCCAATATCGAATGGCGCGTTATGGGCGACAAGAACGGTCTCTCGGTGTGAACCTAAAAACTCGAAAAAAGTGGGAAGGATTTCATCGACCTTTGGAGCATCGCTAAGCATTGCGTCAGTGATTCCGGTTAGCGAGGTGATAAAACTTGGGAGGATATGACCGGGGTTTACGAAACTTTGAAATTCTCCAATGATTTGGCCGCCGCGCACTTTCAAGGCGCCTATTTCCGTTATTCCTGCACCGGATGAAGGCGCCGCGCCAGAGGTTTCTAAATCAAGAACTACGAATGTCGTTTCGGCTAACGAGATTTCGTGGAATGACATAAAAGTAAGGCTAATCCATGGATCTGACAGCGGCTTCTCGCTACGCTAACCAGATGGGAGTTATTGGCGCACCAGCAGGGTTGTTAGCAGATTGGTCTGCTGTTGGAAGTGGTTCAAAGAAAGATATTGGAATTCTATTAGTACATGGTTTCACTGGTTCTCCTGCATCAATGCGTCCGTGGGCGGAGTATTTAAACCAAAAGGGTTACAGCGTTCGGGTGCCACTTTTACCTGGGCACGGAACAAAACCAGAAGATTTAAATGAAGTCACATGGGAAGAATGGCCAAAAAAGGTTGAAGAGGAATTGGCAGAACTGGCTAAGTCTTGTTCAAAAATATTTATTTGTGGTTTATCGATGGGTGGTGGCACCACATTAAATGTGGCAACCCGACATTCGAAAAAATTGAGCGGAATAATCCTGGTCAACCCCATGATTCACGTCGCATTTATAGGTCCTGAAGTAGCCTTTTTTCTCTCGCGCTTTCAGAAACTCCGTAAATCAGTTGGCGATGACATTAAGCGTCCGGGAGTTACCGAGTGGGGTTATGACGCGCTCCCAACGCGCGGTGTTTACCAACTTTTGAAAATGCTTAAATACACCAGAAGTCGACTTCACGATGTGACAACACCGATTCAGCTTTTTCATAGCGTGGATGACCACACTCTGCCCGTTTCTAATACCGAAATAATCATGAAGGGCGTTGGCTCTCGAATCAAGGAGCGCATCGAACTGACCAACAGTTATCACGTTGCCACCCTTGATTACGATGCCGAGTTGATTTTTGAAAATTCCAGAGTATTTATCGAGACGCAGTCTGGGAAGTAATTCGCATGGCCGATAGAAAACTCTTCGAGTCTGCGATGGACAAGGTTGCTAACGTGGATAAATCGGGCTATCAACTTAATTCCATCTTGGCGATTACTGAAGGTTTAACTTTTAACGAAAAACCTGGACCACTCGCAGGCGTTCCAATTGTGATTAAAGACAATATTGAGGCGCTTGGGTTACCTGCGACGGCAGGTTCTCTTGCGCTAGCCGATGTCCCAGTTGTGCGCGATTCAACTATCGCAAAACGATTGCGCGATGCTGGAGCGACAATCATCGGTTCCACCAATCTTTCAGAATGGGCAAATATTCGTTCGAGTAAATCAACTAGTGGTTGGTCGGCAGTTGGCGAATTGACGGCCAACCCTTGGAAACATGGACATAGCGCTGGCGGATCATCCTCTGGCTCGGGCGCGGCAGTTGGCGCAGGAATAGTTTCAATGGCAGTCGGCAGCGAAACCGACGGTTCAATCGTTTGTCCCTCATCACTGAATGGATGTGTTGGAATCAAGCCAACAGTTGGTGCGATTCCACGCGATGCGATGATTCCAATTAGCGCTAGCCAAGACACGCCTGGACCTATGGCGCAAACTGTTTCACAAGCGGCGCTGCTCCTGGATGTTTTAACAAACCAAAATAAGTTCTCCAAAGCTATAGATGGCGGCTCTGAGTTAAGAATCGGTGTTGTGAAAGAGTGGATTACTAAAGATCCAGGCACAAACTCTCTTTTTCAAGAGTTACTTAATAAATTAGGAAAGCAGATAAAAGTTTCGGAGATATCACTTCCTGAACCACAAGAAGCAGATGGCGAGTCTGAATTTAAAGTCTTATTGCATGAGTTAAATGAGGACCTAGCGAACTATTTGCAAAACCGCGCAGGAACCAAGGTTAAATCTTTACAAGACATTGTCGATTTCAATTTAATTAATTCAGCGGTTGAATTGCAGCACTTCGGCCAAGAATATTTCGATTTAGCCTTACAGCTCGGTGGGCGTAACGATGATTACAAGAAGTTGCGCGCTGAAAATTTAGATTGGGCCACAAATCGAGTATTAACGCCTGGATTCGAAAATTTCGATATTTTAATTGGCGAAACCTACGCGCCTGCTTGGAAGAGCAACTTAGGCGGGGGAGATGACTTTGGATCTGCCTCTTGGATTTCTATGGCTCCTGCAATCGCGGGCACACCAATTGGTGCACTGCCAATGGGTTTAGTTAACGGACTCCCGGTAGCCGTAGGACTGGTTTGTCGAGCAAATCAAGAAGAGCGTCTCATACAGGCGATGTCGTTTATTGAACGAACTCTCGATCTCGGCGTTTTGCGCCCCACGTTTACCAAGAGTTAACTATTAGACGCCATCTGTTAATGGAAATGGCCTCGGCAGTTTACGAGAAATTTTAATCATCAAAATAACTTGCACTCGTGGGAATTGGTCTCACCCCCTGTAGGGGTACCTAGATTGGTTAATCATGCGCAATAGAAATAAAATTGCTGCGATCATCGCAGGAATAGCAGTTGCTGCGGTTAGCGGCGTTGCATATTCAGCTTCCCTAAAGCCGCAATACATCTTGCCAGTCGCTTCTGGCGTAGAAATTAAGCCTCTTGCATACACTGCAGATAAAATCACTAGCACCGTTGTTAGAGGTATTCCAGATGGCATGGGCGCATATAAGAACGCCGCCGGTGATGTAACCCTGCTATCGGTTCATGAAATTCCTTCATACTCACCACTTGCTCAACTATCTAAGTCCTCAACTTCGCAGTGGGGTGTTTCAATCACTGAGTTTAATTATTCAACGAAGAGCGGGAAAATAAACTCTGCGAAGAATTTCATCAAGGATATTAAGTATTACAACTACAACACTGGAACATATGGAGATACGCCTATTGGGGGCGCTCCAGCTGGAACAACCAAAGGTCTAGATTGGAACATATCTCGCTTCTGTTCAGCGACTTTGGTTCAGGCCGGAAATCTTCTATACAAAGATGGTGCAACTACATATGGTTATGAAGGTCCAGTATTCCTAAGCGGTGAAGAAGACGGC
The DNA here is from genome assembly GCA_024641555.1 of Candidatus Planktophila sp. Next base: position 34,029 of record JAHECV010000004.1, on the reverse strand, counting down.
GATAGCGGTTATGGCCGCGGTTTCGCCTTCGATATGGATGGACATGGAATTCAATTGCCACGCATGGGACTTGCCTCATGGGAAAACCTCATGCCAAACCTAAAGCCAGGAATCAACACTGTAGTGATGGGTAACGAAGATGGCGCAGCAACTGATAGCCAACTTTTCATGTATGTTGGCAAGAAGACTTCCTCCGGAACTTTTGCCGACAAGGCAGGTCTAACTAACGGTGATGTCCACGTAATGAGCATTCCAGATATTGCAAATGACAACGCATTCCGTGCTAAGTACGGCAAGAACAAGGCCGTGGATGTTGAATTCAAAAAGACCATCTGGAACGCAGATATGACAACCCAACAGAAAGACCATGCAGCGCAAGGCACTGAGATGACCCGCGTTGAAGATGGTGAGTGGGATCCATCAAATCCAAATGTCTTCTACTTCATCACAACCGAATCAAATAAAGACGCTGGAGCAACTAAGCCAAACCCAAGCGAACCAACGATTTCTCGCGATGGTGGAGCGCTCTGGAGACTTACTTTTGTTGATGGCCAAAAGCCTGAACTCGGTGCGAAATTAGAGTTGATGTTGGATGGTTCTGAAGTTCCATATTTGAGCAAGCCAGACAATATGGCTATCACTGCAAACGGCATCGTTATGATTCAGGAAGATCCAGGCAATAACGCACATCTTTCCAGAATCGTCGCCTTCCGACCATCAGATTCAAAGATTGCGATCGTTGCAGAATTCAATAAAGAATACTTCGCAACTGGTGCAGCTCAGTTCATGACGATTGACGAAGAATCTTCAGGAATTATCAATGTTACTAATCTGCTTGCAAGTGGCGATGATAAGAAGACCTACTTCTTCTTTAACGCACAGGTGCACACAGTCGGTGGCGCGGCTGCGCGACCAGATATTCCATCAAAGAGCGCTCCTCGCAAACTTGCCATTGATAAGGCAACGATTGAAGGTGGCGCTTACTACTTGCTAACAATCAACGATTGGAACGCAGTATTTTCTAGCTAACCGGACAGGAAAGAGGCTGGGTGAGAGGTCGAGGGCTCACCCAGCTTTTCCTATTTAAAAGGCGCCGGTATATCCATTAATGGCAGGTTGTCCGCCGAGGTGTGCGTAAAGGATTCTGGAACCTTCTTTAAAGTAACCCTCGCGAACCAGATCAATCATTGCCGCCATAGATTTACCTTCATATACAGGATCGGTAATCATGCCTTCGAGGCTGCCAGCTAAGCGAATCGCTTCGATGGTTCGTGGACCAGCAACGCCATAGATTCCGTCATGCCAACGATCCAACAAAACGATTTCCGAATCCTTTAACTCACGCCCTAGATCAATTGCAGCGGCAGTGCGAGATGCGATTCGTTTAATCTGGTCCCAAGTTTTTTCTACAGTAGCTGACGCATCAATTCCGATAACGCTTTCAGCCCGGTTTGAATGCGCAAATCCCGCAATCATTCCACCCTGTGTCGATCCAGTTACTGAGCAAACAATTACATTATCGAATTTGAACCCAAGATCTTTTTCTTGATCTTCTACCTCAAATGCCCAACCGGCGAATCCGTGACCACCTAGCGGGTGATCTGATGCACCTGCAGGGATTGCATAGGGTTTACCGCCACGCGCCTTTACATCGGAAATGGCTTCTTCCCAAGATTTTCTAAAACCGATATCAAAGCCGGCTGGATCTAATCGAACTTCTGCCCCCATGATTCGACTCAGGAGAATGTTTCCGGTTTTTTCGTAATTTACTTCTTCCCAATCAACCCAATGCTCTTGAACAAGCACACATTTCAATCCAAGGTGTGCCGCAACGGCTGCTACCTGACGCGTGTGGTTTGACTGAACTCCGCCAATGGAAACCAAGGTGTCACAACCAGTGGCTAACGCCTCGGCAGCTAGATATTCAAGTTTGCGAGTTTTATTTCCGCCGTATGCCAAACCAGAGTTAACATCTTCGCGCTTAGCCCAAATTTCTACTTTGCCACCGAGATGTTCGGTTAGTCGATCAAGGCGTTGTAGAGGAGAAGCGCCGAAGGTTAGTTTTTCTTTTGCAAATGATTCAAGTTTGGCTCTAGTCATAGGCGGATCTTCTCACAATTATTCTGCGAGTCGGGCCTTAACCATTTGATTGATAAGTTTTACATCTACATCCCAGTCACTCGGGATTTGAATCGTCTTTTTATTGACTTTATAGCCTTCTAGCTTCGGCAGAAAATCCTCCAGAACATCCTTGCTCCATGGGGCCATTAGAAGATAACCCTTGGTGGCAGAAATGCCGAATACATATTTCGTACCTTCACGCAGCATGGGTTGATTCCAAGCTATTACAAGTTCGAGTTTTGGAAACTTGCCTTGAATCGCCTTAAATATCGCTCTAACAGTTTTGGCTTGCTCGGGAGTAATCGATTTGTAGTACTCGGCTAAAGTGTTAAATCTTGATGCAGATGTAGAACCTCTGGAATACATAACTAGGGCATTGGCGTGAGCCTGTGAAAATCCGAAATTCTCACGTAAATGCGCGATCTGTTCTGGGTATTTTTTCCCATCCAATTTCTTCATGACAGCGAACCAATATTTCATCGGTTCGCCATAGCGTTTTTCAATAGCCGGGAAATGAGATTCGCGTGAGGGATCTTTTGACGCCATTTATTTCTTCCGTTTATCTCTAATGTTATAGATTGCAAAGTAGGCTAGAAAGAGAATTACAGATGGCGGATAAAGATAAATCGGGACAATTACAAGAATGACTGCAATCAATTTCATCTTTGAAGAGAGCTGATCCCATTCACCTAAGAATCCTTTGCGCGGTTGCTTCTCCATATCAGCCACTCTCTCAATCTCGCTAGTGGACTATATAACCGCGCCACTTCACTTCGTTACGTGGACGATACTGGGATCGAACCAGTGACCCCCACAATGTCAATGTGGTGCTCTACCGCTGAGCCAATCGTCCGGGTCTAAAACTTCGGTATTTATTAAGTTGTTGAGAAAAGTATAGCCGAGGGTATTTAGCGACCGAAATCGTCTTCAATACGCTCAATATCATCTTCGCCGAAGTACTTTCCTGTTTGGACTTCTACAAAAATGAGATCGTTTGATCCAATATTTTCGATACGGTGGAGATCCCCAAATTCGATATCTATCGAATCGCCAGCAGACATCTCGAATGAGTCACCATTCAAAGTTATCTTTGCCGAACCCTGCACAATGAACCAATGTTCAGCGCGCTTTTGATGGCGTTGGTAGGAAAGGCGCTTACCTGGATTCACCCAGATAGTTTTTACTTTATGAGCTTCACTTTCCTGCAAGATTTCATAGCGTCCCCAAGGACGTTGTGATTGATCTTCGCTCATAATCTTCTCCAGTAGAACTTTTAATTTGCGTTCTGTTCTTGGAGGTCGGAACGGGATTTGAACCCGTGTAGAGGGATTTGCAGTCCCTTGCCTCGCCTCTCGGCCATCCGACCAAACTTACTTCTATAGAAAAACCGCCACTTGAAAAATTAATTCCAAAGCGGCGGATGTTCCGAGCGGACGACGGGGTTCGAACCCGCGACCTGAACCTTGGCAAGGTTCCGCGCTACCAGCTGCGCTACGTCCGCATTTCGTGCGGGGGCAAATCTAGCGCAGCAAGGCCCCAACCGCCAAAGTGAGCCCTTTCGCCGTAGCGTTAGGGGCATGGATCTGCGTGATGACTCCTTCTGGATGGGTGGAAGGTATTCGCGGACCGTTTTGGAAATTTCAAATGATTTATCTCGATTAGATGATGGAAATTTATGGGCAGTGGCAATCTCTTTTGAGGGAGAAATCACTCTGGCGAGATTTCAATCCAATTTAGACGCTGCCTTTCCATTTAATGGTACTAACTGGAAACCGCTTGATGGCGAATGGATTTCGTCGGTTGATCAGAAAGTTTATTGCGCATATGTAGAAAGAATTCGCGAAAAGATAGCCGATGGTTGGGTTTATCAAGTTAATGCTTGCCGTCAATTAAGTATCAAATCCGATCGTGAAGAGTTGGCCTCACTCTTTGGAAAGTTAATAGCCGAAAACCCCGCCCCATACGCTTCCTATCTCTCTCTGCCCGATTTGAAGATCGCTTCTGCATCACCGGAACTCTTCCTTTCGAGATTGGGTTCAAAGATCAAAACATCTCCGATTAAAGGAACTCAGCCTTTGGACCAAACGGGATTTGGGAGCAAGGATGAATCCGAAAATGTCATGATCGTAGATTTGATGCGTAATGATCTTGGGCAAATTTGCCTACCTGGATCGGTAGAAGTATCTGAATTGCTGAGAAGTGAGGATCATCCAGGACTGCGACATTTAGTTTCCGATGTCGTGGGCGAACTTCGCGAAGGAGTTTCCTGGGAGGAAATTTTCGCGGCGCTATTACCGGGTGGGTCTATTAGCGGTGCACCGAAGAGCTCAGCACTTTCTGTAATAACTCAAAATGAAAGTGTAAAACGTGGGCCTTATTGCGGTGTTCTGGGTTGGGTAGAAGGCGATCGCGCCGAAATCTCCGTCGCTATTCGTATTTTCTGGCAAGAAGGCGATGGTTTATTAAAGTTCGGAACTGGTGCGGGAATAACATTTAGCAGTGATGCGCTAGCCGAATGGAATGAAACTGAGTTGAAGGCAGAACGATTAATTAGCATCGCTGGTGGGGTCAAAAAGTGAAGATCTGGCTAAACGATCAAATCTGCGGATCTGGCGAGATCGAAATTGATCAGGATGGTTGGCCGATCGGCTCTGGTGTTTTCGAAACAATTAGGACTGAAAATGGCCAGGTGTATGAGTTGGCGCGGCACATGCGCCGTGCCGGAACAGCGGCCAAAAAATTTAATATTGTTTTACCTGGGGAAGAGACAATTCGAGGCGCAATAAGACAACTACTTCGTGAAGAGCCGCACTCATTAGGTCGTCTCAGGTTGCTCTTCTCTAAAGATAGATTCGTAGCGGTGCATCAGAGCTATGAAGAAATTGCATCACCAGCAAAGTTGAAAATCGCGTCCGCGACGGAAGAAGTTTCGTCGATTTCATACAAGACCTTTCCCTATGACCATCGCACTTCGTTATTGCATATGGCCCAGAGTGAAGGATTTGATGAAGTTATATGCGTGAACGAAAGTGGAGAAGTTACAGAAGGCGCTGTTTCGAACTTCATCTTCTTAATCGACGGGGTTTGGATTACAACCCCTTTAACCGCTGGAGTTCTGCCGGGCGTGCAGAGAGCAATTGTTATAGAAAGATGTGGGGTAGTAGTTAGATCTATAAGAAGAGCGGATCTCGCTAGAGTGACTTCGGCGATTGTAATTTCAAGTCTAAAGATCGCCCTGAGTGCATCATCAATTGATGGTCGAGTACTAACGATGGATGAAGGCGTTGCATCATTCGTAGCGTTAATTCGCTCCCAGACCCAAGTACATTCGGTAGGCTAGGAACATGTCCCAGATTTCGATCACCGTCGATGGTCGTGCCGAAACTATTGCCGCCGACCAGCGTCCCACCCATATATTTGCTGAGGCGAAAGAAATTGTGGTCTGCAAAGTAAACGGTGAATTGAAGGATCTCTGGACGGAACTTAAAGAGGGTGACCAGGTTGAAGGAATTTCTATCTCTTCTCCTGAAGGGCTTTCGGTGTTGCGCCACTCAACTGCGCACGTAATGGCACAAGCGGTGCAGCAAGTTTTCTCCCAAACACGTCTTGGTATTGGTCCACCAATAACAGATGGCTTTTATTACGACTTCGATCCAGAAAGACCATTTAACCCAGAAGATTTAGAGAAGATTGAAAGCGCGATGCGCAAGATAGTTAAGGAAGGGCAACGTTTTCGTCGTCGCGTTACTGATGAATCAGATGCGCTTAAAGAATTAGCCCATGAGCCATACAAATGCGAACTCATCGGAATCAAATCCGGCGCAGGAGAAGAAGCCAGCGTCGAAGTCGGCGGAGCTGAGCTAACGATCTATGACAATTTAGGTCGCGACGGTCAACCTGTTTGGTCAGACCTCTGTCGCGGTCCGCACTTGCCGTCGACAAAACACATTCCTGCCTTCAAATTGATGCGCAGCGCAGCCGCATACTGGCGCGGTTCCGAAAAAAATCCAATGCTCCAAAGAATTTATGGAACTGCCTGGCCATCACCGGATGAGTTAAGCGCTTACCTCGAATTACTCGCAGAAGCAGAAAAACGCGATCATCGTCGCCTTGGTACTGAACTTGATTTGTTTTCATTCCCAGAGGAAATTGGTTCGGGATTGGCGGTATTCCATCCCAAAGGCGGAATTGTTCGTCGCGCAATGGAAGATTATTCACGCAAGCGCCACGAAGATGAAGGTTATGAGTTTGTTTACTCACCACATTTAACTAAAGCGGCGCTCTTTGAAAAGTCAGGTCACTTGCAGTGGTATTCCGAAGGCATGTATCCACCAATGGTTATGGATGAAGAGTTACATGGTGATGGCACGATAAAGCGCGCCGGCCAGCAGTACTACATGAAACCCATGAACTGCCCGTTCCATAATTTGATTTTTGCCTCACGAGGTCGTTCATATCGCGAGCTCCCACTTCGCCTTTTCGAATTTGGAACCGTTTACCGTTACGAGAAATCTGGAGTTATCCATGGCCTAACACGCGCCCGTGGATTTACCCAGGATGATGCTCATATTTACTGCACCAAAGAGCAGATGGTTGGGGAACTTGATTCACTTCTTACCTTCGTCCTAAATTTATTGCGCGATTATGGGCTAGAAGATTTCTATCTTGAACTATCTACAAGAAACCCTGAGAAATCAGTTGGTGAAGATGCGGATTGGACAGAGGCAACCGAAGCTTTACGAAAAGCGGCAGTGGCACAGAATCTCGAATTAGTGCTTGACGAAGGTGGAGCGGCCTTCTACGGACCAAAGATTTCAGTGCAAGCAAAAGATGCAATCGGTCGCACCTGGCAGATGTCCACTATTCAAGTAGATTTCCAATTGCCACAGCGATTTGAACTCGAATATTCCGCAACGGATGGCACTCGTCAACGTCCCGTGATGATTCACCGCGCGCTATTCGGTTCGATCGAACGTTTCTTTGGGGTTCTAACAGAGCATTATTCTGGCGCTTTCCCTCCATGGCTGGCGCCGGTTCAAGTAACCGCGATTCCAGTTGCCGAGGCTTTTTCTGGATATTTATTCGATGTCGTGAAAGAGTTTAAATCTGCCGGAATTCGTATTGATCTGGATGCTTCGGATGATCGTATGCAGAAGAAGATTAGAAATGCCCAAATGCAAAAGGTTCCATACATGCTAATTGCTGGTGAAGAAGACCAAAAAGCTGGCAAAGTTTCTATTCGCTATCGCAATGGGGAACAGAGGAACTCAATCACCATCGCGGATGCAATTGCGGAAATCAAAAGTGCGATCTCCGAGCGCAAGCAGGTTTAAGAAATGCGAGAAGGCGATCAAATAATGCCAGGCGGAGCGGGCATGCCCGATCGTTGGGAAAGACTTTGGGCGCCCCACCGCATGGAGTATTTAAAGGGCGAAAATCGTCCATTGTCTGGCAATGAAGTGCAATGTCCGTTCTGTCGCATTCCTTCGCTGAGCGATGAGGAGGGATTAATTGTTGCGCGCGGAACCAGCGCTTACGTTGTGCTCAATCTTTATCCGTATAACGCTGGACATCTACTTATCTGCGCCTATCGCCATGTCGCTGATTTAACAGAACTCACTAAAGAAGAACGTGATGAGATTTTTGAAATGAGCGCACATGCAATGAAGACGCTTCGTAAAGTTTCTTCACCGGCAGGATTTAATTTAGGCATGAATCAAGGAGCAATTTCGGGTGCAGGAGTTGCCGAACACATCCATCAACATATAGTTCCGCGTTGGTCGGGTGATGTTAATTTCATGCCCATCATTGGACAGACAAAGGTTCTGCCAGTTCTGCTGACACAGACTAGATCTGATCTTGCACAGGCCTGGTAACTAAGGTCTTGCCACTTTCTCGATAAAACTTTTTACAATATCTATACCAATGCCTTTGGTGATTACCACAGGGATTGCTGGGAAAAGTAAACCGGCTTCAAAGGCGTCTTCTCCTGCATCTGCAATGGCTTCTAAATACTCTTGCCGAAAATCTGCAACTAAATCTTTATGTTCTGATTCACTATCGTGCGTGCTTGGTGGATTTGATGTGTAATCGATAATTTCTAGAGTTTCCAGATCTATGAGAGCGGTTGGATCACCAGCATCGTTATGTAGCACGAGGTACGGAGTAACCAATTGATCAAAAACACGATTGGCTAACAGCACGGCGTCATCAAAGTCTGAATCGCTCCCATCTAATTCGTTAACAACTACAAGTCTGGGTAGTTGATAGTCCGAGAGAGTGCTCCAAAGTTGAATAGTTTCTTGATCAATACCCGCAGCTGGATTGATTGCGAATATGGCTAGATCACTTTCAGCGATGGCTTCTTTTGTGTGCTGTCCGTCGAAAATCTCGGCGATTGTCTTTGGCTGGGCAGAGACATGGCCATAGACATGCACGCGTGGAAGGCGCTGATCTCCGATGGAATTCACAGGCGTCAGAATAGGTGAAAATCAACAGTGGAGCCTACGATGGACCTGATGTTAAGCGCTTCTTTAAAACCGGCAGTCACTCGCGCCATCAATCCGATCGCGCGGGCTGGGCTTCGTATTGGTTTAACGCCAAATGCGGTAACCCTTATCGGAGCAATTGGTCTAATCGCGGCTGCGCTTGTTCTCTATCCCAGCGGACATCTATTTGGCGGAACGCTAGTTATCGCCATTTTCGCATTGAGCGATTTGTTCGATGGTGCAATGGCGCGAATTTCTCAAAAAGGTGCCAGCGCTTGGGGTGGATTTCTAGATTCGACTATCGATCGTTTGACAGATTCTGCAATCTTGATTGGAGTTTCTCTCTATCTGATCTCTGAAAGCGACGCCCTAGTTTCAGTCGCTCTCGGCGCGCTTGTTCTTGGTTCACTCGTTCCGTATATCCGTGCCAAGGCAGAGAGTATGCAGATTGAATGTTCTGGTGGGATTGCAGAGCGAACGGAACGATTGATCATTGCACTAACCGCTATTGGATTTGAAGGGTTAGGCGTTCCTTTTTCTTTAGCGGTTGGAATGTGGGCGCTCTTAATCTTGGCTGCTGTAACTGTCATCCAACGCATCTTGATTGTGAAGGCGGCGCTTTAACCCAATGAATTTAGATTTTGCTGTTGCTGGGGGCTATTTCGCAGGTTGGCGACTTGTCCGATCGCTACCCGAAAAATTTGCATACCGCTGCTTTGAGCAGATAGGAAAATTTGCGCTCTCCCGAAATGGAGCAAGAATCCAGCGATTGCGTTCAAATTTGTCTCGCGTTTGTCCAGAGAAGAGCGAACATGAAATGGATCTTTTGATGACCCAGGCGATGAGCTCATATATGCGTTATTGGTGTGACACGTTTCGGTCTCCGGATTGGTCACGCGAAAGGATTTCGCAGACAGTCACCGTGGACGGTGAAGAGTTATTAACCGGGCCTATGAAAAGTGGCACCGGAGTAATTGTCGCCCTTCCTCACGCGGGCAATTGGGATCACGCAGGTTCGTACTTTTGTGCGATGGGTTTTCCGCTGGTCACAGTTGCTGAGCGCTTGAAGCCTGAAGCGTTATTTAATAAATTTCTAGAGTATCGCCAAAATATTGGTATGGAAGTGCTGGCTCTTGATTCCAGATCTATGGCTACCTTACTTAAGCGCGCTCGTGAAGGTGCGTTGATTGCTTTAGTCGCCGATCGAGATTTATCTAAGAGTGGCGTCGATGTTTCATTCTTTGGTCATCCATCCCGAATGCCGGCCGGTCCCGCACTTCTGGCGGTTCGTACCGGAGTCCCATTAATCGTTGCTTACGTTTCCTACACTGAAGCAGGAATTCATATCAAATTTAGCGCGGTTGAGATTCCAAGTAATGGAACTGAATCCGAGCGCATCGCTGCAGTAGTTCAGAAATGTGCGAATCTATTTGCAGCAGGTATCAAGTCGGCACCACAAGATTGGCATATGTTGCAACGGATTTGGATCGATGGCGACTTTCAGGAACGAAGTGCATGATCATGAAGAAACTTAGAATTGGTTTGGTTTGCCCTTACGGTTGGGATACTCCCGGTGGAGTACAGAGCCATATCCGAGATTTAGCCGAATATTTGAGTTCAAAAGGCCACTTCGTTTCGGTGTTGGCGCCAGTGATAAATGAGGACGCTGTTCCCGAATATGTAACGAGCGCGGGAAAACCAATCGCCATTCCTTACAACGGCGCAGTCGCCAGAGTACTTTTTGGTCCAATTGCTTTTGCACGAGTAAGGCAATGGATTTCAAATGGGAACTTCGATCTCTTACACCTTCACGAGCCAGCAATTCCTTCAATCTCATTACTCGCCTGTTGGGCGGCAGAAGGGCCCATGGTTGGCACATTTCATGCTGCTGCAAAACGACAGAAGGCCATTTTTGCAATTGGGCCAATCCTGGAACCGGTAATTGAAAAACTTACAGCACGCATTGCCGTTAGTGAGGCTGCGCGGGAGACCTTAACCGAGCATCTAGAAACTGATGCCGTTGTAATCCCAAATGGTATTTACGCCGACCGATACCGTGACGGTGAAGTGGTCGATAAATGGAGCGGGAATACCATCGGATTCATAGGTCGATTCGAAGAACCTCGAAAGGGGCTTGCGATTCTCGTGGACGCGCTACCAGTTATTGCTCGCTTTGCTCCAGATGTTCGTGTTTTAGTTGCTGGACCTGGAGATCATAAAGAAGTCTACGAAAACATAGATTCGCAACTGCGTAATCGCTTCGAATTTTTGGGTCGCATCTCCGAGAAAGAGAAGGCCGATTTCCTGGCATCTGTAGCCATTTATGTAGCACCGAATACTGGCGGCGAATCATTTGGAATTATTTTGGCTGAAGCTTTGGCTGGAGGAGCGACAGTACTGGCCAGTGATATTCCAGCATTTGATTCACTGCTTGGACATGGAGAGTATGGAGCGCTCTTTGAATCTGAAAATCCTCAAAATTTGGCAAAGATTGCAATTGAATTATTACGTGATGAAGAAAAGCGAAAAAATCTTTCCCGAAAAGGCAAGGAATATGCACAACGATTTGATTGGGATGTCGTCGCTGAAGATATTTTCTCAATTTACGAAATGTCGCTAGTCGGGAGTTCGGGTGTGACGCTCTCCTCAGAGAATCGGGCTTGGAACCGCTTCTTGGGAAGGGATGGAAACTAGATGGAGAAATATTTTGCAATTATCTTTGTCGTAATTTTCGCAATCTGGTATTTATCTTATTCTGCAACCAGGCTCGATCGCTTGCACCATCGCGTTGAAACTAGTTGGGCAAATCTAGATGGACTATTGCAAAGGCGAGCAGCAGTTGCGCTAGAAATTGCTAAGAGTGATATCGCCGATCCAGCATCTTCGCTGCTATTAACCGCTGCTGCGCATCAAGCGCGAGATGCCCAGATGAAGGCGCGTTCACAAGCTGAGAGTGGACTTTCAGGAACGCTTGGATTGCTTCTTCAAGATGGTCACTTAGTAAGTGGTTCAATTGAGAAAGATTTATTGCGAGAATTAAGTGAGTTAACGGATAAAATTCGAATTGCAATCGCACTCCATGTAGATGCGGTAAATCGGACGCAAATGGTGAGAGCAAAGTCCGTTTTTCGAATCTTTCGACTTGCAGGTAGGGCACCACTTCCAGTGACTTATGAATTCGAAGCCGATGTTCTTTAAGAAGTTTGCAACTTTCCTGCTCGCAATCTCTTCTATCGCTGTGGTTGTTATTGGCGTTCTCTCTCCAACGAGTCTGCAACGGTTAGATAAATTTTCGAAAAAGTTTGAATCCCAGGTACAAACCAATTCGCTTAGCGGCAGAGTTGCTAGCGATGGCCCGATACTTGCGGTCAAGATTGATGATACGCCTGCGGCGCACCCACAAGCAGGGTTGGAGGATGCGGACATTGTTTATATAGAGCAGGTAGAAGGTGGGTTAACTCGACTAGCCGCAATATTCTCTTCAAAAATTCCCAACGTTGTCGGACCGGTAAGAAGCGCCCGTATTTCCGATATTGAAATATTGGAACAGTATGGACGAGTTGCTTTTGCCTACAGTGGCGCGCAAAGAAAACTTTTACCCGTGATTGCCGCAGCCAATTTAGAAGATTTAGGTGCGCAGCGTCAGTCGCGCGAGATCTATGCCAATGATCCGCTTCGCACACCGCCCACAGCGATGATGCTGCAAGCGCAGAAGTTGATGAATAAAGTCGCCGAGCAAAAGATGCCGATTGCAATTTCGAAGAACCAAGGATGGCGTTTTTCTGACGCCGTCGAAACTGGAACAATGATTTCGTCAGTCAAAGTTTCTTGGCCTGCGAACTCGTACATCGCCAATTGGTCCAAAGTCGAGCAACGATGGCTCCTGTCAAACAATGGAAGCGCGGATTTGGCAGCGAGCGGTGTGCACTTAGGTCCGACTACTTTTGTTATCCAAATAGTTTCTATTACACCATCCGAATATCACGACAAGGTTGGCGGGGTTACTCCTTATTCTGCGACGGTTGGAAGCGGACGTGGGTACATTCTTCGAGATGGAAGGTTCATTCCTGCAATTTGGAATCGACCCACTGGAGTAGATGGAACAACTTGGACAACTGGTAATGGCGTTGAGATACCTTTCGCTGCAGGTCAGGTCTGGATTGCTCTAACCGATAAAGAACCTACTTTTACGCCTGTTTCAACAGCACTTCCCGCAGATGCGCCTTCTACAACATCAAAGTAGTATTCAACCCTGATCTTTAAGCGATATTTATCTAGGGAGTTTGTGATGTCAGAGGCAGTCGGAACAGCACGCGTTAAACGCGGAATGGCAGAAATGCTCAAGGGTGGCGTCATCATGGATGTTGTCAACGTTGAACAAGCCAAGATCGCCCAAGATGCTGGCGCCTGCGCTGTAATGGCTTTAGAACGTGTACCTGCTGACATTCGCGCCCAAGGTGGAGTCGCGCGCATGTCTGATCCAGATATGATCGAAAAAATTAAAGCCGCCGTAACCATTCCGGTAATGGCAAAAGCGCGTATTGGTCATTTCGTTGAAGCACGTATTCTCGAATCACTCGGTGTGGATTACATCGATGAATCTGAGGTGCTAACTCCTGCAGATTTCGAAAACCATATTGATAAGTGGGATTTCAAAGTTCCATTCGTTTGTGGAGCGACTAATTTAGGTGAAGCGCTACGACGGATTAACGAAGGCGCGGCAATGATCCGTTCCAAGGGGGAAGCCGGCACAGGCGATGTCTCAAATGCCATGATGCATATGCGCAAAATCGGTGCGGAAATCCGCCGCCTATCCTCGATGCGCGAAGATGAACTTTACGTTGCAGCGAAAGATCTACAAGCTCCTTACGCACTCGTTAAGGAAGTTGCCGAATCTGGAAAACTTCCAGTCGTACTCTTTACTGCGGGTGGAATTGCAACACCAGCAGATGCAGCGCTTATGATGCAAATGGGCGCAGATGGCGTATTCATCGGTTCTGGAATCTTTAAGTCAGGCGACCCAGCAACTCGTGCGGCAGCATGTGTTAAAGCAACGACATTTTTTGAAGATGCCAAGGTAATTGCAGATGCCTCTCGCGGGCTTGGTGAAGCGATGGTAGGAATAAATGTTGCAGATCTTCCTGCACCACATCGCCTTGCCGAACGCGGTTGGTAATTCTTTCTACCAATGAAGATCGGCGTCCTCGCTCTACAAGGTGATTTTCGCGAACACCTAGTTGCAGCGAAAACCGCCGGGCATGCTGCTCTAACAGTTCGCCGACCAGAAGAGCTCGCCGAAATCGATGCGCTGATTCTGCCTGGAGGTGAATCGACCACGATTGCGCAACTGGCGCGCACCTTTGAGTTATTCGAACCGATTAAGAAGCGAATCGCCGAAGGCATGCCCGCATATGGTTCCTGCGCAGGGATGATTCTTCTGGCTGATCGGATCATCGATGGCGCGCAAGGACAAGAAACCTTTGGCGGAATCGATATGACTGTCCGACGAAATGCATTTGGCCGACAGGTGGATTCCTTTGAAAGCAATTTAGATTTTGAAGGGTCGCAACTGCATGCAGTTTTTATTCGCGCTCCATGGGTGGAGAAAATGGGGGAGAAGGTGCAAGTTCTCGCGCAAGTAAATACGGCAAAAGGACCGCACGCCGTTGCGGTTCGCCAAGGCCGCCTACTTGCGACCTCTTTTCACCCAGAACTAACCGGAGATTTACGCGTGCATCGATACTTCTTTGAACAAGTCTGCGTTGGCGCGATAAAGTAACTCCATATTTAAGTGGTCGTAAGATCATTTTCGAGCATGAAAGTTTGAGGGTTCGCCATGTCAGGCCATTCCAAGTGGGCAACTACAAAGCACAAGAAGGCAGTAATCGATAGCCGACGTGCAAAGAACTTCGCTAAGTTGATCAAGGCGATCGAAGTTGCGGCCCGTAACGGTGGTCCAGATGTTGATGGCAATCCAACTCTCTTCGACGCAATCGCGAAAGCTAAAAAGAATTCCATGCCCGCCGACAACATCGAACGTGCGGTAAAACGTGGCGCTGGCCTCGAATCAGGCGGATCCGATTGGCAAACGATTATGTATGAAGGTTATGGGCCAAATGGCGTAGCAATCATGATCGAATGTTTATCTGATAATCGCAATCGTGCCGCTTCCGAAGTTCGCGTAGCGGTCACACGTAATGGTGGATCTATGGCTGATCCCGGATCAGTCTCGTATCTCTTCAACCGTAAAGGAGTGATTATTGTTGCCAAGAGTGGCGGGGTTACTGAAGAGAAGATTCTTGAATCCGTTCTTGAAGCGGGAGCGGAAGAAGTAAACGATCTTGGTGAATCTTTTGAAGTTATTTGCGAGGCGAGCGATTTAGTTGCAGTTCGCACAGCGTTACAAAGCTCAGGTATTGATTACGAATCTGCGGATTCATCATTTTTGCCTTCCATGTCGATTCCATTAGATGCCGAGGGGGCAACCAAGGTATTTGAACTCATTGACGCGATTGAAGAGTTGGATGACGTACAGAATGTCTACAGCAACTTCGATGTATCTGATGAAGTCATGGCGAGCCTTTCCTAACTCTTTGACCCCGTCGCCATAGGCTTTGAAGTTATGAGCCAACCGTTGCTGCGAGTGCTGGGAGTCGATCCTGGACTTACCCGTTGCGGTATCGGAGTAATCGAAGGGCTACCTGGATCAACACTTAAATTGATCAGCGTTGGTGTAATAAAAACTCCAAGCGAAGATCCATTAGAAGAACGTTTACTTCAACTCGAAGGCGAATTAACTAGTTGGGTTGAAGAATATAAACCAGATCGCATCGCCGTAGAGAGAGTTTTCTCTCAACATAACGTTCGTACGGTTATGGGAACAGGCCAAGCGGCGGGTATTGCACTTCTTGTCGCCGCCCGATCAGGAATACCGGTCGTAATGCACACTCCCAGCGAAGTTAAAGCTGCCGTTACAGGTTCTGGGCGGGCTAATAAAATTCAAGTAGCTGAGATGGTCAAACGGTTACTTGGACTGTCTGAAATTCCAAAGCCCGTAGATAGTACCGATGCCCTAGCGCTTGCGATTTGCCACATTTGGCGTGGTGGAGGAAATAATAAAATTGCCGGCGCTCTCGCTGCAGAGAAATTACGTTTGGCTAAGTTGGTTCGTAAATGATTTCACTTTTAACCGGAACAGTACGTTCCATTTCCTTAGAGAAAACTATCGTTGAAGTTGGTGGAATCGGACTCTCACTTTCGATTACACAGAAGACATCCGCGCAATTAAACCTGGGAGTGTCAACACAGTTCTTCACTACGTTAATTGTTCGTGAAGATGCCTTAACTCTCTATGGTTTTCTAGAAGATGGAGATCGAGCGCTATTTGAACTAGTCCAAACAGTCAGTGGCATAGGACCAAAAGTAGCTCTTTCTATAGTTTCCGCTATGTCGCCGTCGCAGCTAGCCGTTGCAGTCGCACAAGAAGATATCTCAGCGATTGAAAAAGTTCCGGGAATCGGCAGAAAAGGCGCGCAACGGTTGATATTAGAGCTCAAAGGCAAACTCTCTGATTTTGGATCCAACACCAAGATGTCACATCATCAACCAGTTTGGCGCGAACAGTTAACCAGCGCATTGGTCTCTTTAGGTTTTACCGCAAAAGATTCTGACATAGCTATTTCTCAGGTAGTTTCAAACCTGGCGCAAGATGGTGTGGATGCGAAAGATATAGACCTTTCCGAACTATTAAAACTCGCACTTTCGCAAGGTGGTCGTTAGAGTGGCTAAAGATATGGATGCAGAAAAGAGCCAGGATCGCTTAATGGCTCCGGAATTCTCGCAAGACGACTCAGCCGCCGAACATGCACTGCGTCCTAAGACTTTGGATGATTTCATAGGTCAACATAGAGTTCGCGATCAGATTGATGTCTTGTTATCTGCAGCTCGCTCGCGTGGTTCGGCAGCCGATCACATCTTGCTGAGTGGTCCTCCAGGGCTTGGCAAGACGACCTTGGCACTTATTTTGGCTAGCGAAATGCAAACACCAATTCGCATCACAAGCGGACCGGCGATAACTCATGCTGGAGATTTAGCGGCGATTCTATCTTCGTTAGTAGAAGGTGAGATTTTATTTTTAGATGAAATTCATCGTCTTCCAAGGCCAGCAGAAGAACTTCTCTATTTGGCGATGGAAGATTTCCGCGTGGATGTTGTCGTAGGCAAAGGTCCGGGCGCGACCGCGATCCCATTACAGCTGCCGAGATTTACATTGGTTGGCGCAACTACTCGAGCCGGACTTTTGCCCAGCCCGTTACGTGATCGTTTCGGATTCACTGCACATTTGGATTTCTATGAAACAGAAGAACTTGCAGAAGTAATACGTCGTAGCGCTGCATTATTGCAATTGACGATTGGCGAAGAAGCCGTCCTTGAAGTTGCCGGCAGATCTCGCGGAACGCCACGAATCGCAAATCGATTATTACGTCGCGTCCGGGATTACGCTCAAGTTCGCAGTAGCGGCGGTTCTGGAAATAAGGCCGCAAATGATCTGACCCATTCAGATGCCAAAGCAGCGCTAGAAATGTATGAAGTAGATGAAAAAGGCTTGGATCGATTGGATCGTTCGGTGCTAATCGCGTTGATCGAACGATTCAACGGAGGACCAGTCGGCCTTTCGACTCTAGCGATCGCAGTTGGAGAAGAAACTGAAACCGTGGAAGCCGTTGCCGAACCATTCTTGGTCCGCAATGGATTTATGGCGCGAACTCCGCGGGGAAGAATCGCCACAGAACTTGGCTGGCGCCATGTGGGACGTACGCCACCTGCTGGAATCGCCACCCTTTTCGACACACCCGCGCCCAACGCCTAGACTCTGCTCTTATGTCCACACCAAATAAAACTGTGAAGAGCCCTGCCCGCTCTGGCCGTTCCTTAGTGATCTTGGCCGTGATCCTGCTTGGCTTACTTGTTACCACCTTTATTCAAGGCGCCTCATCTGTTCGTCTGGGCCTCGATCTGCGCGGCGGAACTAGCGTCACGCTACAACCACGCGCTTCTAACGATGCCAACAAGATAACAACTGAGGCGGTAGATCAAGCGGTAACAATTATTCGGCAACGCGTTAACTCACTTGGTGTGGCAGAGAGTGAAGTAACGGCGCAAGGAAGTGGAACAAATCGCCAGATCGTTATCTCTGTACCAGGAGATTCTGGTCGTCGCGTGGTTGATCTTGTTGGGCAAACCGCAGAACTTCGTTTCCGTCAGGTTTTGGCAGAAAGCGCTGGCATTTCAAATCCAGCAGATACATCAACTGCTGCGACGCCTGCAGCGGGGGTAAGCGCTGAGATCAACGCAAAGTATGCAGCGCTTGATTGCACCAATGCGAGTAACCGCGAAGGTACCGGCGCTGATAGCCCTGCCGACACAATCGTTTCTTGTTCTCGCGAAGGTGGCGCTAAGTACATTCTTGGCCCTGCGGAAGTTCTCGGACGACAAGTTTCAGCAGCTACCGCCGGATTTAATCCGCAACAAGGCGTTACTTGGTTCGTCTCTCTCACCTTCGACGGTGAAGGAACTAAAGCCTTCGGCGCTCTAACAAATCGTGTTACAAGTCTTGCTTCACCGCTTAATCAAGTAGCAATTGTTTTGGACGGACTCGTAGTCTCTGCACCACGCATTAATGAAGCGATTCCGTCAGGTAACGCACAAATCACTGGATCATTCTCACAAGTTGAAGCGCAGGATTTAGCGAACGTACTTAAGTACGGCGCCCTTCCATTGGCCTTTGATCGCGGTGAAGTGCAACAAGTTTCTCCAACGCTCGGTGCAGATCAATTAAGAGCTGGACTCCTTGCGGGAATGCTGGGTCTTGGTCTAGTCGTGATTTATTCACTTCTTTACTACCGCGGATTAGGTTTGGTCACCGTCGGATCCCTAGCTATTGCTGGTGCAATGGTTTATTTACTCTTCTTAGTATTGGGAAAGAGCATTGGATTCACACTCACTCTGGCGGGCATTGCTGGTGCAATCGTCTCGATTGGTGTTACCGCTGACTCCTTTATTGTCTTCTTCGAACGTATTCGCGATGAGGCGCGTGAAGGCAGGTCACTTCGCTCCGCTGTAGAAAGTGGTTGGCTGAAGGCGCGTCACACAATTTTGGTTGCAGATGCAGTCTCGCTAATTGCTGCGATATTGCTCTATTTCTTCGCAGTCGGTGGTGTTCGCGGATTCGCATTCACATTAGGTCTAACGACTCTCGTTGACTTAATTGTTGTCTTTTTATTCACCAAGCCGATCGTCTCTCTTCTTGCTGGGGTTAAGTTCTTCGCCTCAGGACATCCGCTCTCTGGGTTATCTCCTAAGAGCATCGGTATGAAATCAACTCAAGTTCCAGCTACAACTTTGGAGGCATAAGCGATGTCAAAACTATCTGGTCTTGGTGGTCGTCTTTACTCAGGTGAGACTTCGTTTGATTTCGTTGGAAATCGCCGCCGCTGGTACTCAATTTCTGCGGTTTTCATTTTGCTCTCAATCGGAGCGCTTGTGATTCAAGGGCTGCATCTGGGCATTGAGTTCAAGGGTGGATCTTCTTACACCGTTAACAAATCAGGAATTAGCATCGAACAGGCTCGTGCTTCTGTAGCCGATGCGGGAATTCCTGGAGAAATCATCGTGCAGAAGATCGGCAACGACAAGGTACGCATTCAAACTGGTGCGCTCTCTTCTGAGCAGTCAAAAGCAGTTGAATCAGCATTGACCACAACATTTGGTGTGACTCTAGAATCTATTGATACACAACTCGTTGGTCCATCTTGGGGTAAAGAAATTACCAAGAAAGCGCTCTATGGGTTGATCGCATTCTTGCTCGTCATCATGCTTTTCTTGGCTATGGCCTTTGAGCCGAAGATGGCAATCTCTGCGATCGTTGCAGTTGTACACGACGTATTCATTACCGTTGGAATTTACGCTTTAGTTGGCTTTGATGTAACGCCTGCTACGGTAATTGGATTCTTAACAATTCTTGGTTATTCACTCTACGACACAGTTGTTGTCTTCGATAAGGTTCGCGAAAATACCAAATCAGTTGCGGCGGTAGGAAAAGTTACTTACTCTCAAGCCGCTAATTTGGCGGTTAATCAGACGATTGTGCGCTCAGCCAACACTTCACTTATTGCGCTGCTTCCAGTTGGTTCAATTCTCTTCGTCGGAGCCGGACTTCTTGGTGCGGGTACTTTGAAAGATCTTTCACTTGCTCTCTTTATTGGCCTGGCAGTTGGAACTTATTCCTCAATTTTTATTGCACCTCCATTCTTGGCATCACTTCGCGAGAAGGAGCCAGCGATGCAGGCGCTTGCTAAGCGCGTAGCCGGTCGTGGGGGAGCAGAAGCGGTGTCAGCTTCTGCAGGTACTGCAGGTCGTCCGGCGATTCGCCCAAGCGTGGGTCGTGGACCTCGGAATCAACCAAAGCGTAAAGGTCGCAAGTAAGGCTTAACCAGAAGTCAGGCTTACAAATTGAACGCTCTAGTTGCACCGCTACTCGCAACGCTTAAGGAGAGTCATCCTGCTAGCCGACTCTCCGAAGTTGAGCGCGCTTTTGAAATTGCAAAAGCTGCCCACCAAGGGCAGTTTCGAAAGTCTGGCGAAGAATATATAACGCATCCAGTAGCGGTTTCTCAAATCTTGGCAGAACTTGGCCTTAATGACACAACGATAATCGCATCACTTCTTCATGACACCGTTGAAGATACCCCTTACTCTCTTGCGCAGTTGCGTTCTGATTTCGGCGACGAGATCGCAAATTTAGTTGATGGCGTTACAAAACTTGATAAGTTGACTTACGGTCCGACTGCCGAAGCCGAAACTGTACGCAAAATGGTTGTGGCGATGTCGCGCGATATTCGCGTTTTGGTTATTAAGTTAGCGGATCGCCTTCATAATGCTCGTACGTGGAAGTTTGTAAGTCCGGAAAGCGCTGAACGTAAAGCCCGCGAAACTCTGGATATTTATGCGCCACTTGCACATAGGCTTGGAATGAATGCGATTAAATGGGAGTTAGAAGATCTCTCCTTTGAGGTGCTTGAGCCAAAGAAATTTGAGGAGATCTCTCGCCTGGTGGCCGAACGTTCGCCATCACGCGATGCGCTCACCCAAGAGGTAATCGACACCGTGCAAAGTGATCTTGCTCGAGATGCAATATCTGCCACCGTTACCGGACGCAAAAAACACTACTTTAGCGTCTACCAAAAGATGGTGGTTCGCGGCCGTGACTTCAACGATATTTATGACCTGGTAGGGATACGCGTTTTAGTAAACGACGTCCGTGATTGTTATGCGGTCTTAGGTTCAATCCACGCTCGTTGGTCGCCGGTTCCTGGTCGATTTAAAGATTACATAGCGATGCCAAAGTTCAATCTTTATCAATCCCTACATACGACCGTTATTGGACCAAACGGGAAAGCAATCGAAATTCAGATTCGTACCTTTGATATGCACTCCCGCGCTGAATTCGGTATCGCAGCACACTGGAAATACAAGCAAGGCAGCGAATCAAACTCATCTTCTCCAGAAATGCTCTGGCTGCGTCAATTGCACGAATGGCAGAAGGAGACAGAAGATCCATCAGAATTCTTGGAAGCGTTACGTTTTGATTTAGGTAGCCCCGAAGTCTTCGTCTTCACACCGAAGGGGAGTGTTATTGCCCTTCCAGGTGGCTCTACGCCAGTGGACTTTGCCTATTCGGTTCACACCGATGTCGGCAGTAAATGTGCGGGCGCAAAGGTAAATGGTCGGCTTGTTCCGTTGGATACTCGCTTAGTAAATGGCGATGTAATAGAAATCGTCACAAATAAGAGTGAGAACGCTGGACCTTCTCGAGACTGGCTTAACTTCGTAAAATCTCCGCGAGCTCGCTCCAAGATCAAAGCGCACTTCAGCAAAGAACGTCGCGAAGAAGCCATTGATGCTGGCCGTGAATCTATTGCACGGCAAATGCGAAAAGCCGGACTTCCATTGCAAAAAATATTTGCCGGCCATTCGCTATTGGAATTGGCGCATGAACTTCGCTACCCCGATATATCTGCCCTTTATAGTGCGGTGGGAGATGGACATGTATCCGCAGCGTCGATAATAGATAAATTAGTTATTTCGTTAGGCGTTGAAGACTCACACCCTGAACCAACCATTGATGTAATTCCGACGGGGTCTCACTCAATCCGCAGAACAAGTAGCGCTATCGAAGTCGAAGGCGTCGGCGATGTTTTGGTCAAACTTGCGCGTTGCTGCACTCCAGTTCCAGGAGATTCGATTATTGGATTCATTACCAAGGGCAGCGGAATCTCGGTTCACCGTGAAGATTGCATTAACGCTGCAGATCTTCAATTGAATCAGGGCGAACGCATTGCCAAAGTTAAATGGTTAGATGGAGCCGGTAGTGTTTTCTTGGTAAATATCCAAGTTGAGGCGCTAGATAGATCTCGACTCCTAGCGGATGTAACTCGCGCGCTATCTGAGCAACATGTGAATATTCTTAGCGCAGCTGTGAATACGTCAAAAGACCGCACTGCAATTTCTAAATTCACCTTTGAAATGGCGGATGCAACGCATCTAGATTCGGTACTTGCTGCAGTCCGCGCAGTTGAAGGTGTTTACGATGTTTATCGCAACTAGACGTTAATCAGTTAAATTCAGCGAGCGACTTTTCAGCCTCAGCGAGCCAAACCTTTCGAGCGGCTGCTGAGTCAAGAGCCTCTTGCGCCTTCTTAGCGTTTCCAGCTGCTGAAGATTTCGCGGCGATCTTTTCATAATTGGCGATTGAATCTGCCAATTGCTTAACAACGTCAGCAGCACGAGCCTTTGCTGCTGGATCTGTTTTACGCCAGATTTCCGCTTCCGCTGACTTTATGGCTTCTTCCACTTTGGCAACTCGCGCATCGAGTGCAGCGCGCTTATCACGATGGGTGATGCCAATCTTCTCCCATGCGCGTGAGAGTTCACGGAAGGAGTTTTTGGCGGCCTTTACATCGGTGAAAGGAACGAGCGCTTCGATTTGAACGATCAACTCTTCGCGCTTGGCTAGATTAGCAACCATTGAAACTTCACGTTTTTCTAAATCAGCGTTCTTCGCAGTGAAGAATTGATCCTGAGCTGCTTTGAATTTTGCCCAAAGTTTCGCATCATCGCTGGGCTTACCACGTCCGGCTGCCTTCCATTGATCCATTAGCGATTTGAAGGCACGCGCCGTTGGAACCCAGTCTGTTGAAGTAGCTAGCGAAGCAGCTTGTTCAACCAGCGTTTTCTTTGCTGCCGAAACCTTGCTCGTTGTCTCTTCAAGCGTTGCAAAATGGGTGCGGCGACGTTTGTCGAACTTGTTTCGTGAAGCAGAGAAACGCTTCCAAAGATCGGCATCGCTCTTCTTATCCAAACGTGGAGCAGATTTCCATTCCTCAAGTAAGGTCTTGAGGCGATCTCCAGTCACCTTCCAATTTTCGGAGAGCGCGAGAGACTCTGCTTCAGAAACAATCTTTTCTTTCTCAACTAATATTTGTTCGCGGCGGGCTGCTTTTGCGGCAGCTTCTGCCACCTTCTTCGCTTCGTAGGCTTCGCGATGACCTTCAATCAGCGGCTCGATCTGTTCTACCGATTGAGCAAGCGCGGCTAGATCACCGACGCCATTTAATTCACGAACTTGTTGACGCAATTTCTTTACAGCTTCGTAGGCATCAGCAGGCACCACGGCTCCGCTAGTAATACGGGCGGCCGTTAGGGCAACCTCTGATGCGAGAGCTTCAAACTTTCTTACGAAATACTGCAAAGCTTCTTCAGGAGTTTTTCCTGGATATGAACCAACTGCTTTTTCGCCTTCAGAGGTACGAACATAAACTGTGCCATCCTCTGCGACTCGACCAAACTTTGATGGATCACCAATGAGTGCAGATGCTGCACTTACATTTGTAGGTGTTACGTTGATTGATCCTGGATTGATTTGCTCGGTCATAGTCTTCCCTTTCAGCGCGTCGGCTATTTCGCCTTCGTTGTTTGAGTGTGCAGATGAGTTCTTGCGGAGATAAAAGGTACCCTGTCTTACTTATACGGGAAAGTTTGCGCCTATTTGCGCTGAAAAATTAGGGGGGTGAGGCGATGTTGGTCACCTCATTTGTGGCCCCCATGTTTGCCACAAATTGTTGGGTGATCGCCGCGGGGCGCGGCCAAGAGTGCATCATCGTTGATCCCGGTATGCCAGATATTTCACATGAGATCGAAACGTTGGTTGCCGAACATGGGCTAAAACCAGTCGCAGCCTTGATTACACATGGCCACCTTGATCACACATTTTCGGTAAAGCCGCTTGCCGATGGTTACCAAATTGCATCGTATATCCACACCGAGGATCGGGATTTACTTTTAAAGCCACAGGGCGCGCACGGCCCCGAATTCATTCAAACGCTGGATGAGATGAGCTTTGAAGAACCGCAAGAGGTTAAGAACTTACGTCACGGAGATCAGATTGAGCTCTTGGATATGAAGATCACTGCCATCCACGCTCCAGGCCACACACGGGGGAGCACCATGTTCACAATTAATGATGAATTATTGATCAGCGGTGATGTTCTCTTTGCTGGTTCGATTGGTCGCACCGATTTGCCTTCAGGATCGCATGAAGCGATGCAGAAGACTTTAAAAACTCGAGTTCTTCCACTGAGTGATGACCTTCGAGTACTGCCCGGACACGGCCCAGAGACAACAATTAAATTCGAGCGAAAAAATAATCCATATCTGAAAGAATTAAGGCTATGAAGTACGAGAGGATCCAAGCGCCTAAAGGGGTTAGCGAGTACGCCCCACCACTTTCGGCTGCCTTTGAATGGGTCCGCGAATCGCTGATCGCTCCTGCCAAGTTAGCGGGATATCAGTTGATGGAACTTCCCGTGTTTGAAGATACTTCGCTCTTCTCACGCGGCGTCGGTGAATCAACGGATGTGGTTTCAAAAGAGATGTACACATTCGAAGATCGTGGTGGACGTTCCATAACTTTGCGTCCCGAAGGTACTGCTGGAGTTATGAGGGCAGTTATTGAAAAGGGCTTGGATCGCGGTCAACTACCCGTAAAAGTTTGGTATTCAGGCGCATTTTTCCGCGCCGAACGTCCACAAGCAGGTCGCTATCGTCAGTTTTATCAAGTTGGTATTGAAGCAATCGGTTTAGACGACCCTGCAGTCGATGCCGAAGTAATTGCCATCGCCGATCAGGGTTTTAAATCACTCGGCTTGAAAAATTATCGCCTAGAGATAACTTCGCTCGGCGATGCTCAGTCGCGCGCCGCACATCGTGTGGATTTACTTAAATACATCGCAAAGTTAGATTTAGATGAAGCTACCAAGGCGCGAGCTGCGATCAATCCGCTTCGTTTATTCGATGATAAGAGAGCTGAAATGCGAGAGGCAATGGCTAATGCGCCCTTGTTGCTCGACTATCTTTCGCCAGAGTCAGCAGAAAACTTTAAGCAAGTGAAGAGCTTTCTAGATGCACTTGGCATTACTTATCTTGTAAATCCACGTATGGTCAGAGGTTTGGACTACTACACCGGAACAACTTTCGAATTTATTCATGAAGGACTAGGTGCTCAATCTGGCATAGGTGGTGGCGGACGTTATGACGGGCTAATGGAGATACTTGGCGGTCAGGCGCTCTCTGGTATCGGTTTTGGTTTAGGTGTCGATCGTGCACTTCTTGCCGCACAGGCCGAGGGTGTTTTACTTGAGAACCAATTCTCTTCAGACCTATTCATTATTCCGCTGGGCGAAAATCAAAAAGGTCCAGTGCTCCAAATCGCGGCAAAGCTTCGCAAAGCCGGCATTCGCACAGAGATTGCTTTCGGTGATCGCGCCCTGAAAGGCGCGATGAAAGCTGCAGATAAGAGTGGGTCTGCCTATGTAATTGTTCTTGGCGATAGCGAATTAGCGTCGGGCAGCGTTGAACTTAAACGCATGAGCGATGGATCCACCAGATCAGTTAAGATTGAGCAATTACAGAGCGCTCTTCTCGAGGGCATCTGAGTTTCTCTCTTCTACTATTTTTAAAGGCGGCTTTTGATGTTACGTACACACGATGCTGGCGCACTGCGCGCTAGCCATGCTGGTCAGACGGTAAGTCTGGCTGGTTGGGTTGCTCGTCGTCGCGACCACGGTGGAGTTGCCTTTATCGATCTTCGTGATGCAACTGGTTCAGTTCAAGTTGTTATCCGAGATGAAGCGCTGGCCGGTTCTCTTCGCGCCGAATGGTGTCTGCAAATCAAGGGAGAAGTAGTTCTGCGCCCTGAAGGAAATGCCAACACTTCTAATCCAACTGGCGCGATAGAAGTTATGGGTGATGACATCACAGTTCTTAGCGAGAGCGCGGCGCTTCCCTTTCCAGTAGATAGCGGAAATGAATCTGAAATATCTGAGGAAGTTCGCCTCAAGTATCGTTACTTAGATTTGCGTCGCGAAAAGCCTGCAGCAAATATGCGCTTGCGCTCCAAGGTCACTTCAACAATTCGTCGAGTGATGGAAGATTTAGATTTTCTTGAAATTGAAACTCCCTATCTGACCCGCAGTACTCCTGAAGGCGCGCGTGACTTCTTAGTGCCAGTTCGCCTCCAACCTGGTAGTTGGTATGCGCTTCCGCAGTCGCCACAACTTTTCAAGCAACTTTTAATGGTGGCTGGAATGGAACGTTATTACCAGATCGCACGCTGCTTCCGCGATGAAGATTTCCGAGCCGATCGCCAACCAGAATTCACTCAATTAGATATTGAAATGTCGTTTATCGATCAAGCAGATATTTTGGCAGTTGCCGAGAAACTTCTCGTAAGAATTTGGAAAGAAGCGGTCGGTTACGAGATTCCAACTCCAATTCGTCATATGACATACGCCGATGCCATGCAGAACTACGGATCAGATAAACCAGATCTGCGCTTTGACTTGCAATTGGTAGAGCAGACCGAATTCTTTAAAGATACCGAGTTCCGAGTTTTCCAAGCTCCCTATGTGGGAAGCGTGGTTATGCCAGGTGGTGCATCATCACCTCGTCGCGAACTTGATGCCTGGCAAGATTGGGCGAAAGCCCGCGGCGCAAAGGGCCTGGCCTATATTCTGGTAAATAGCGATGGCACTCTCGGCGGACCAGTATCAAAGAATATTTCTGAAAAGGAAACGGCGGGAATTGTCGCCGCAGCCGGCGCTAAACCTGGCGATGCAATCTTCTTCGCTGCAGGGGAGCGTTCTGCTTCGCTCTCGCTTCTGGGAGCGGTGCGACTTGAGATCGGTAAGCGTTGCAATCTAATTACTGATGGAACTTGGGAATTTCTCTGGGTAGTCGATGCTCCGATGTTTGAACCAACCGATAACGGTGGTTGGACCGCTGTGCACCATCCATTTACTGGCCCAAAGCCAGAGTTCACCAAATCATTTTCAACTGATCCAGCAAGCGCGTTAGCTTATGCATACGACATCGTTCTCAACGGAACTGAACTTGGCGGGGGATCCATTCGTATCCACGATCGCCAAATCCAGAAAGATGTCTTTAGCGTTATCGGATTAAGTGATGAAGAAGCGGCAAGTAAATTTGGATTCTTACTCGAAGCTTTCAATTATGGTCCACCACCACATGGCGGCATTGCGCTCGGACTTGACCGCGTATGCGCCCTTCTAACTGGAAGCGATTCCATACGTGAAGTCATCGCCTTTCCGAAGACAGCTAGCGGCGGAGATCCACTCACCGGTGCCCCAACTCCAATTACTCCTGCACAACGCAAAGAGAGTGGTATTGATGGCGCGGCAGAGCCTAAGAAGTAAGCGGTCACTCGGGTAGGCTTAAGTAAATACGATCCTCACATATTTTAAATGATCGAAGGGAAGGCTTGAAATGGTTACTGGACCTGGCGGAATTGCAACCATAATCGCCGCCTGCTCACTTCTTGTTATTGCAATCGCTATTTCATATGCGGTCATTCGCATTGGTCGCTTAATTGATGAAGCGCGAACTTCCTTAAAGTCGCTAACTGACGAGGCAGCTCCTTTGATTCACGAATCTACCCGCACAGTTGAATTGGTTAATAGTCCACTAGAAAGTTTCGCTCGCATCACCAAAAACGTGGAGGATGTGACAACCAAGGTTGCGGATGCGACTACAGGGTTTATGGATAAAAGTGGACCTGCGGTTAAAGTTGCAGGAGCGTTAATAAGCGCGGCGGGGATGAGCAAGTCTCGTGCTAAAAAGAAGAAAAAGGCAGAGTGATCTCCAAAAGTGGAATCTGCAGAGATACGTTCACGCTGGCTGCGTTTTTTCGAAAGCGATAACCGCGAAGGTCTAAGCCATACCGTCGTTCCTTCGGCTTCGCTGATTGCGGACGATCCCAACTTATTGCTGGTGAACGCAGGCATGGTTCCTTTCAAGCCATATTTTCTAGGAGAAGTTACCCCACCATTCAAACGCGCAACTTCTGTCCAAAAATGTGTTCGTACATTGGATATCGATGAGGTTGGCAAGACAACCCGTCACGCTTCTTTCTTTCAAATGTGTGGAAATTTTTCTTTCGGCGATTACTTTAAAGAAGGTGCAATAGCCCTAGCGTGGGATCTATTGACTAGACCAATCTCTGACGGTGGATATGGTTTCCCTGAAGATAAGTTATGGGTGACGGTTTATCTAACCGATGATGAAGCCGCCGATATTTGGCATAAGAAGATCGGTATTCCAAAGGAACGAATCCAACGTCGCGATATGGCCGACAACTTCTGGTCTATGGGCGTACCCGGACCTTGCGGGCCATGCTCTGAAATCTATTTCGATCGTGGACCTGCATACGGCCGTGACGGTGGTCCGATTGCAGATGAAAATCGATATTTAGAAATTTGGAACCTCGTTTTTATGCAGAACGAACGTGGAGCCGGTGGCGGAAAAGATGGTTACCCGATTCTTGGCGAATTGCCTGCAAAAAGTATCGATACGGGACTCGGTTTAGAGCGAACTGCTGCACTTTTGCAGGGCGTAGAAAATATCTACGAAATTGATACAACAATGCAGATCCTTAACAAAGCGACCGAGTTAACAGGTATCAAGTACGGTTCTTCAGAGAAAGCTGATATTTCATTACGAGTAATCGCTGACCACGCAAGAACTTCAGCGATGTTGATTGGCGACGGCGTTACTCCGGGTAATGAAGGTCGCGGATATGTCCTACGACGCATGATGCGTCGTACTATCCGAAATATGCGCCTACTCGGAACAAATGATCCGATCATGTCAGAGCTAACACTTGCGGCAATTGGCGCAATGGGACCGCAGTATCCAGAGCTGGTTTCCGATCAGAAACGTATCCTCGCGGTATCCGTTTCTGAAGAAGAATCATTCTTGCAAACGCTTAAGAGTGGTACTCAAATTTTTGACTTAGCTTCTGTGGAATTGAAGAAATCAAATAAGTCAGTTCTACCGGGTGAAGATGTATTCAAATTGCACGATACCTATGGTTTCCCTTTCGATTTAACGTTAGAAATGGCGCGCGAAGAGGGCCTTGAAGTTGATGAGGCGGGCTTCACTCGATTAATGAATGAGCAACGCGATCGGGCCAAGGCTGATGCTAAAGCCAAGAAGAGTGGCCATACTGATCTGAGTGAGTATAAGAAAATTGCAGATGGTAAAGGCGCATCTGAGTTCGTTGGATATACAAATACCGAAGCTGAAGCGAAGATAAACGGCATTCTGGTGGACGGTTCTTCAGCGCCTTCCGCATCGGCTGGTGACGATGTTGAAATAGTTTTGGACCGCACTCCGTTCTATGCTGAAGGTGGCGGACAGTTGGCCGATGGTGGCCGAATCGTGTTAAGCAACGGCGCCGTAATTGAAATCGAAGATGTGCAAACCCCCGTGACAGGTCTTTCCGTTCATCGTGGTCGGGTTATTTCCGGTGAGGTGCAAGTAGGTGAGAAGGCTTTAGCTTCTATTGATCAAGAACGCCGCAACGGAATTTCGCGCGCACATACGGCAACGCATATGGTGCATAAAGCTTTTCGAGAGATCCTTGGGGAAACGGCAACGCAAGCCGGTTCCGAGAACTCGCCAGGTAGGTTCCGCTTTGATTTCCCTTCAACCGGTGCAGTTTCAGAGAGCGTCTTAAGTGACGTCGAAGCTCGCGTTAATACTTTATTACTGGATAACCTTGAAGTAAGCGCAGAAGTTATGTCTCAAGATGAGGCGAAAAAACTTGGCGCAATGGCGCTCTTTGGTGAGAAGTATGGAGATCGCGTTCGCGTCGTATCGGTCGGAGATTGGGCGCGCGAACTTTGCGGAGGGACACACGTATCTCGATCCGGTCAACTCGGGGTTGTGAAGTTGCTCGGCGAGTCATCAATCGGAGCAGGGGTTCGTCGCGTAGAAGCTCTAGTTGGCGTGGATGCCTACAAATTCTTAGCACGCGAACATATCTTGCTTAATTCTTTGACCAATCTCATTAAAGGTTCGCGTGCGGAAGAACTTCCAGAACGAATCGCTGATCTGCTTAGTAAATTTAAGGAAATTGAAAAAGAGTTGGCGCAAATTCGTTCCGCAGCAGCGCTTGCAGATATTTCGAAATTCGCAGCCGCGGCGAAGAAGATTGATCGCGCCACTGTTACTTCGGTTCGCATTCCTGATGGGATCGCCGTTGATGATCTGCGCAAAATTGCGTTAGAACTTCGTAACCGCGACGCTGATAGCGTTATCGTTTTGATTAGCGTCGTAGATGGCAAGCCGGTACTAGTTGTAGCCGTCAGCGATGCAGCGCGCGCTAGAGGTATTAAGGCGGGTGCTCTAGTAAAAGTTGGTTCTACAGTCCTAGGTGGTGGTGGCGGTGGAAAAGATGACTTTGCTCAAGGTGGTGGAGCCAACGTTGCCGCGATTGATCAAGCGTTGCAAGCTATCGAACACGCGATAAGCGGTAAGTAATGTCGAGGTTTGGCCGACGCATCGCCTTTGATTACGGCGATGTCCGTATCGGCGTTGCAATTTGCGATCCTGATGGAATGGTCGCGACGCCGTTAGAAGTTATTTTAAGTAAAGATCCTGCTCTTATCGCCAAAATTAGAGAACTTATCGATGAGTACGAGCCTGTTAAGTTCTATGTTGGTCGCCCAAAACAGTTAAGTGGTTCCGATGCTTTAGCAGTCGATAAGGCAATTTCCTTCGCTGAAAAGTTAACTGCTGCTTTCGATATTGAGATATCGCTAATCGATGAACGACTTTCAACTGTTTCAGCAGCGCGCAATCTGCGCGAAGCCGGGGTCGATGCCAAATCTGCAAAAAGCAGAATAGATAGCGCGGCCGCGGTGTCTATTCTGGAACAAGGGTTGGCCCTTGATAAGCGATAAGCGAGCTTTGGGGAGAGTCGCTTTAGCCCTAGCCACGATTTTAATTTTTACCGTTGGCGTACGAGAAACACGTAGGACATCGGCGGCACCGGATTTCGTGTGCGCGGAAAGTGCAGCAAAACGGGATCCGAATCCGAACCTTGATGTGGTTATTAAGATTTCTCAAGGAGCCACCGGTTCGCAAATTGCATCTCAATTATTTTCTGCGGGGGTAGTCAAATCTGCACGCGCATTCTTTGGCGTTGCTGTAGGGGATCCACGAGCAGCCACAATCGCCCCAGGTTCGCATTTACTATCGAAAGAGATATGTGCAAAGGATGCGCTAAATCAGCTATTAGACAGTAAACGAATTTCAGGACTCATAAAGATTTTTGAAGGCGCATGGAATAGCGAAGTATTTTCGCAAATGCAGGTGGCGGGATTTTCTGCCTCTGATATTGCAAGAGCGGCAAATAGCGCCACCTTACCTTCGGGTTTTAAATCGCTGGAAGGTTTACTCTTCCCCGCTCAATATTCATTTGCGGATGGAACTTCAGCCGCTGATGCCATATCGGCCATGTTAGAACGATCCGCGAAGGCGCTTACTCGAACTGGAGTGGCTAAAGGAGATGGAAAATACACCGCTCAAAATTTGGTGACTATTGCCTCAATAATTCAAGCCGAGGGAAATACCAAAGATTTCGCAAAAGTTTCGCGAGTGATCCGAAATAGGCTGGAAAAGGGTATGCCTCTGCAAATGGATTCGACTATTCATTACTTAAAGAAGGATCGAGGCAAGATCTTCTTGAGCACCGCCTCGACATTTCTGAAATCTCCCTATAACACTTATCGCAATTACGGCCTTCCTCCCGGCCCGATCGGTAACCCCGGTCTAGACGCCCTCACGGCGGCAGC
Organism: Candidatus Planktophila sp.; assembly: GCA_024641555.1. The sequence goes on along the minus strand of JAHECV010000004.1, from coordinate 2,147 downwards.
GAAACCTGCGCAAGGCGATTGGATTTACTTCATCACCGTGGCGCCTTTTGATACTAGATTTACCTCTTCAATCGATCAATTCGCAAACTGGAAAATCGAATATAAAAAAAATCTACGAGCTGGGCTATTTAGGAGTAATAAATGAGTGAGCGAACCATTAGGGGAGCGGTTCTTGGTTCGCCAATCTCGCACTCACTCTCGCCGGTATTGCATAACAAAGCCTTCGAATTATTAGGTCTATCGGGGCGCTATGAAGCTATTGAAGTCGAAAGTGGCGCTCTTGCGACTTTCCTTAAAAATCATGGCGCTGATTTTGATTATCTCTCGCTAACAATGCCGCTCAAAGAAGAAGTCTTCGAAATTGCCAATGAATTAAAGATCGAAATTGACGAGCTCTCTTCAAGAATTCAATCTGTGAACACCCTTATTCGCACCGGTAACAGTTGGAGCGCGACAAGCACTGATGGTTCAGGATTTGTTAAGGCGCTTGCCAACAGTGGATACGACCATTTCGATTCGGTTTTGGTCTTAGGGGCGGGAGGAACTGCGCGCGCAGTTGCCGGTGCGCTAGATTCGATTGCAGATAATGTAAAAATTATGGGTCGCAGCGTCAGACGTAACGCAGCACTCGCTACCTGCTTTACTAATTTAACGCCAGAATTTTTGTCTTGGGACGATCAAATAGATCTGCGAATTTTTAATTTGATTGTTAATACAACGCCATCGGGTGCAGCTGATTTAGTCGCTGACAATATCCCTTCCAAGGTTGAAGGTTTGCTCTTTGATGTCTTATATAAGCCTTGGCCAACTTTGCTTGCACGTCGCTGGTCAGATTCGGGAGGCAAGGTTATCGGCGGTCTCGAACTACTGCTTTATCAAGGAATCGATCAAATCAACTTGATAGAGCCCCTGGGTCTAAGGATGATAGATGAAAAACTGCGCCTAGCTCTTATCAATACCCTTCAATAGTCCACAGATTATTTGAAAATGGGAAGAGACGTTCGGCTCCCATATAGATTTCATGAATGTATATCGCTTTGATTTTTTCCTCAATCTATTTATCGCTCTATGATTTGAAATATCATCGAATCAGCAACAAAGTCCTTGGCTCTCTATTTTTCTTATTTTTCATTTTGAGCTTCTCGGAAAACTCGCCGTTGCAAATTGTCAACGCATTGCTTCTGTTTTTCTTATTACTCTTGGGATATCGCTTTGGCTTGGGCGCTGGCGATGTGAAGCTGACGTTACTGCTTTCGATTTACTTCCTACCGACGACATTCTCGGGGGTGAATCAATTGCTCACTGGTTTTGTGGCAGTTTCGGCATCGTTAATCGCTATAAATCGAATAAGGGGCCGATCCCTTTCCGATCCTATGGCTATGGCCCCAGCGATCTGCGCCGCTTTTATTTGGTGCGCGAGATAAGCGCTTAATCTGCCACAATAGGCCAATGCGTTGGATAACAGCAGGCGAATCCCATGGACCAGCCCTTTCGGCGATCATCGAGGGCATTCCTGCCAGCGTCGAGATATCTTCAAAAGATATTGATTTTCATTTAGCGCGCCGACGTTTAGGTTTCGGACGCGGGGCGAGGCAGAATTTTGAAGCAGATAAAATCTCAATTCTCGGTGGAATCCGCTTAGGTCTCACTCAAGGTGGTCCGATTTCGATTCAAGTTGGAAACTCAGAGTGGCCTAAGTGGGAGAAAGTCATGTCGGCTGATCCTGTTCCTCACGAAGAGATAAAGGATTTGGCGCGAAATGCTCCGCTTTCCCGACCACGACCTGGGCACGCAGATCTCGTTGGAATGCAGAAATATGATTTAGATGATGCTCGCCCAATTTTAGAACGCGCCAGTGCTCGTGAAACGGCGGCGCGCGTAGCGCTTGGGGCGGTAGCAAGAGCGTTTCTACAACAAAGCGTCGGTGTAACAATACTTAGCCATGTAGTTTCAATTGGGTCTGCCCGAATTCCAGACGGTACGAAACTTCCTGATGTTTCAGATATGGCGCACATAGATAGCGATCCAGTTCGCTGTGCCGATCCTGCAACAAGTGCGAAGATGATTGCGGAAATTGAATCCGCACACTCCGATGGTGACACGCTTGGTGGCGTTTGTGAGGTTTTGGCATACAACTTGCCTCCAGG
>JAHECV010000111.1 GCA_024641555.1 Candidatus Planktophila sp. | reverse complement strand
TAGCCCTGAACCAACTCCGAACCAACCAGGCACGATCTGACGCGATTGTGTCCAACCAAATACCCAAGGAATCGCCCGAAGTGAATCGAGTCCACCCGAAGCATCTGGGCGGCGGGAAGGACGTGAACCAAGGAAGAGATTTCCTAATTGTTCTACTGGCGTTGAGGCGTAAAAGTAGGCAGGTAGATCGGGATGATCAATTAACTTGCGATAGCGTGCAAAAGAGTTGTCGCTAATTAAATTCATACAGGCGTTCCACTTTGCTAAATCTTCTGGACTTTGCCGCGGACCACGATTGAGAATCGTTGCTTCTAGCGACGCCGCCAGCGTTAGTTCAACGTTTTCGCGCGCAAGGGCGGGAAGTGCGTATTTATCGCTAATCACTTCACCTTGTTCGGTCATCTTGATCTGACCATCGACCGATCCCCAAGGAAGTGCAACAAGTGCATCGTAAGTTGGTCCGCCGCCGCGGCCGACCGAACCACCACGGCCATGGAATAAACGAAGCTTTACTCCATATTTAATCGCGACATCGCGCAAGGTGCGTTGTGCGCGGTGAATCTCCCACTGACTGGTTGCGATGCCGGCATCTTTATTTGAATCTGAATAACCAAGCATTACCTCTTGGACATCTCCGCGAAGTGAAACAAGTGCGCGATAAGTTGGATCGGCGAGAAGTTTTTCAAGGATTTCACCCGCTGCACGAAGTTCGGCAACAGTTTCAAGAAGCGGTGCAAAACCAATCTTGGCAACTTTTCGATCGAGATCTACCAACCCCGCTGCTTTTCCAATAACTGCAGCAGCAACCAGATCATCTGCGCCTTTGGTCATTGAGACGATATAAGTTTCAATGACTTCAGAACCAAAACGTTCAATTAATTCATCAATTGCTTTAAAGGTATCGAAAGTTTTCTTACCTGCAGCATCGAGTTTTGCCGGATCAAGCGACGTTTTTGCCGCTAGCTCTTTAACTAGAACAGGAAATTTCTCCTCGTGCGAAAGCTCTAGGTAACCAGCAGGCATATATTGTTTCAATACATTGTGGTGGGCATCAGAATGCTCGCGCACATCAAGAGTTGCATGCGTTAAACCGAAGGCAGCGATACTGCGAATTGTGCGTTCAAGTAAGCCGGTCGCAATCAACTCACCGCGATGGGCAAATAGCGAGTCACGCATCAAAGTTAAATCCGCAATCAATTCTGCTGAGTTCGCATAATCGCGACCAGCAACGTGAGGTCCACCTGCCGCATGGCGATTACGGGTAAATGCCAAGCGATGCACGATCGCGGTTGCCTTTAATCGGTATGGCTCTTGTTGATTTAAGCGCAAGAACCGTGGTTCAAATTCTGGAATGTTCTTCAAATCTTTTTCGACCGAAGCGGTTAGTTCCGGAGTAGCGCCAGCGATGCGTGTTGAAACAGAGAGCATCTGGCGCAGTTGGTCCATCGCAGCAATTGTGGTTCGGATCGCGTGACCTACTTGAAGCACAACGGCATCTTCAGTTACTTGTGCCGTGATATTTGGGTTTCCGTCGCGATCTCCACCGATCCAGGTACCGAAAGTTAGTGGGCGAGCCTCGACTGGAAGATCTATATCTAATCGTTTCAACTCGCGAGCAAAGTCATTTAAAACTTCTGGCACAGTGTTGCGCGCAAGATCATCTAAATAATAAAGCGCATTCATCGCCTCATCTAGCGGCTCCGGGCGATCTAAGCGAAGTTCATCGGTCTGCCAAAGTAGATCTACGGTCTCGGCTAAACGTTCGTGTTGACGTGGATTTAAATCTTGATCGAGCAACTTCGCGACTTCACCGAGTTTATTTAAAATTGAACGACGCGCTGCTTCGGTTGGGTGAGCCGTAAATACTGGGCGAACCATTAGTTCGCTAATCCATTGCTCTAATTCAGCATGAGTAAATGTGTGGCCGGGAGTCTGCGCTTTATATGCTTCTTCGATTTTATCGATCGCACGGCTTAGCCAAGATCCACCAGCTGCGCGTGATTGCGCGAGAACACGCGCGCGGTGCACTTGCTCGGCAACGTTTGCCAGATGGAAGTAAGTGCTAAATGCGCGCACTAACTGCACTGAATCTTCTACTGAAAGTTTTTCAAGTAATTCAATTCCGCCGCCTTCGCGTACTGCCTTACGGACAGATTCAACGAGATCGAGAAGCTCTTGACCTTCTTGGCGGACAAGTGATTGGCCTAGTAGATCACCGAGTTTGCGGACATCGCTACGCAACAGCGCATCATCGTTTGCGAT
>JAHECV010000105.1 GCA_024641555.1 Candidatus Planktophila sp. | reverse complement strand
CTCTTTCTCATCAACTAAATCATCATAGGCAGCTAGGAAACCTGGGAAAGTAATTACCGATCCGTTGGCGCGGAAAATTGTTTCGCGGCCATCGCTAGTTTTCGCATCAAAGTCAACGCGCATCTGCATTTTCTTAGCATCTGCCATTTGTGAAGCAACTGTACGTTTCCAAATCAAGTCATAGAGTGCGAATTCATCGCGGGAAAGTTCTGGCGCTAATTCACCAGGGGTTTTAAAACTTTCGCCTGCCGGACGAATTGCTTCGTGGGCTTCTTGAGCATTTTTTGTTTTACCAACATAGACGCGAGGTTCGGAAGCTACATGGTCGGCGCCATATAAAGATTTGGCAGCCTCGCGAGCTGCGTTTATTGCTTGCGCTGAAAGATTTACCGAATCGGTACGCATATAAGTGATGTAGCCATTTTCGTATAATCGTTGAGCAATGCGCATTGTGATCTGTGCGCCCCAACCTAAACGACTTCCGGCATCTTGTTGCATTGTCGAAGTTGTAAATGGCGGCTTTGGTCGTTCAGTGCGAGGAGATTCCTCCATCGACTTAACTACAAGTGGCGCAGCTTTTAGTGCCGCAACTAATGAATTAGCAGCGACTTCGTCAAGTAATAAAATATTGGCAAGTGACTTCTCTTTAACCGCACCATCTGCACCAAAATCTGCAGTTGCTGCAACGCGTTTTCCATCAACGCTTAAAAGCCGTGCGTTAAATCCCAATTCACATTTGGCAGTTAGATCCCACCAAGCTGATGAGATAAAGGCCATTCGCTCGCGTTCTTTTTCGACAATTAAGCGAGTAGCAACAGATTGCACGCGTCCGGCTGAGATACGCGGCATAACTTTCTTCCAGAGAACCGGCGATAAGCGATAGCCAAATAGACGATCTAATACACGACGAGTCTCTTGGGCATCAATTAAGTCGTAATCCAGATCGCGAGTATTTTCTACTGCGCTTTGAATTGCATCTTTAGTAATTTCATTGAAAACCATGCGCTTAATTGGAATCTTTGGTTCAAGAACTTCTACTAAGTGCCAAGCAATCGCTTCGCCTTCGCGGTCTTCATCGGTTGCCAGAATTAATTCTTCGGCATCTTTCATCAGCGCTTTAAGTTCAGCAACTTTTGCTTTCTTATCTGGGTTAATTACATAAAGAGGCGCGAAATCTTCTTCAATATTTACGCCCTCTTTAGCCCAAGCAATTTTCTTATATTCCTTAGGAATATCGGCTGCGCGCTGCGGCAGATCGCGAATATGGCCGACGCTAGCCTCGACAACGTAACCGTCGCCGAGGTAGCCGCCAATTTTTCTCGCCTTTGCTGGTGATTCAACAATCACCAACTTAATAAGGTCAGTTTTCGCTTTCGCCATAACGGGGGGAAGTCCGTTAACTCAGCTTAAACGCTGATTGAAGTTGCTTGACGGCGGTTACGAATTAACGCACCGATAATCACTGCAACTGCAACTAGTGAAATCGCTGTGCTCTTAGTTGAGTTATCACCTAGTGCGAGCGAAACAATTGCTGGGGTAATCAACAAACCAACTAGGTTCATAACCTTGATAAGTGGGTTGATTGCTGGACCTGCAGTGTCCTTGAATGGATCGCCAACAGTATCTCCAACGATTGTTGCAGCGTGAGCTTCGGAATTCTTTCCACCGTGGTGGCCATCTTCAACCATCTTCTTAGCGTTATCCCATGCTCCACCTGAGTTAGAGAGGAATACCGCCATCAAAGTACCTGTACCAATTGCACCAGCAAGGTATGCGCCAAGCGCACCAACGCCGAGGCCGAAGCCAACTGCGATTGGAGCCATTACTGCAAGTAGGCCAGGTGTTACGAGTTCACGTAGTGAGTCACGAGTACAGATATCTACAACGCGTGCGTAATCTGGCTTCTCGGTTCCCTTCATGATTCCTGGGTGTAGGCGGAACTGCTCACGCACTTCAACCACAACAGCTCCAGCGGCACGTGATACTGCATTGATTGCTAAACCTGAGAATAGGAATACAACTGCAGCGCCGATAATTAAGCCAACTAAGTTGCGAGGATCAGCAACATCTAGAACCCCTTGGAATTGAAGAGCAACATCTGCTGATGCTTTTCCAGCCTTGATCACTGCTTCCTTGATTGCATCTGTGAATGCTCCAAAGAGTGCAGTTGCAGCAAGTACTGCTGTTGCGATTGCGATTCCCTTAGTAATTGCCTTAGTTGTGTTTCCAACTGCATCAAGGCTGGTAAGAATCTGTGCACCTTCACCGGTTACAT
>JAHECV010000104.1 GCA_024641555.1 Candidatus Planktophila sp. | reverse complement strand
ATATCGCGTAGCGCTTGCGCTGTACCGACCGGAACAGTTGATTTTCCAACAACTAGCGCGCCATCTTTTAGATGCGGAGCGATCGCTGCGACTGAAGACTTTACGTAAGTTAAATCTGCAGCAAGGCCGTCTTTGCTTTGCGGAGTACCGACACAAATAAAGTGAACATCAGCATCTGCGACAGCAGAAAAATCAGTCGTGAAAGATAGGCGACCTGTCTTCATCTCGGCCGCGAGAAGAGTGTCTAGACCCGGTTCGTAAAAAGGAAGTTCTCCGCGAGAGAGCAAATCAACTTTGTGCTGATCTGTATCAACTCCGACAACTTCGAATCCAAGTGATGACATACATGCCGCATGCGTGGCGCCGAGGTAGCCGCAACCGATTACTGAGAGTTTCATAGGGATTTACTCTAATGCACCTTCTATTTGATATCCCCGCATGGATTTTCCGCTGCGGTGCGAGTCTTAAATTTATCCACTATTTGTGGTTTCGAAGAGGCGCTGGTACTCGCCGATGGTGATGGGGTTACCTCATCAACCAGTGCGGCGTCATCACGAATACGTGTCCAGAGATCAGCGCTTAACTCTTGGTCCCAGATAACCACGGATCCGATTCCTGGAACATTTCCATTTGCGTTTGATAGCGGGACGGTAAGGGTACGGACATTGCCAGAAGATAGGCCGCGCATCTGTTTCGCTAAATTCAAAAGATCAGCTTCGCTGAGGTTTTCATCCATCTTGATGGTAGAAATTGCAGCGTTCATGAAGTTAACGATTTTTATCGGGTTAAGAAGAACTCCAGTACTGGAAGCTTTTTTGATAACTGAACTCATAAATTGTTGTTGTCTTTGCATACGTCCGATATCGCCACGGCCATCAAAATCACGAGTGCGTACATATTTAAGAGCTTCGATGCCATCCAAAGTATGTGTGCCGGCGCTAAGTACTAGGTGGCTCTTTGGGTCATCGATATCGACTTTGGTGCATACATCGATACCACCAAGCGCATTTACGATTCCTGCAAAGCCCGCAAAACTAACTTCGATGTAGTGGTCGATCTTTAAATTGGTTTCCCCTTCAATCGTTTCGATCAAAAGCGGCGCGCCACCAAATGCGAACGCGGCATTCAACTTATTTTGGCGGGCAGGAATTTGAGATTTGCCATCGGTGCTAGTGTGCGCTGGAATCGTCACCAAGGTATCTCTAGGTAGTGAAACCAAATAAGCTTTGTCGCGCTTTTTACTTATATGCACCAATAACATCGTGTCAGAACGTCCACCTGCAGCGGTCTTAGTACTACCAACGCGCAGCGCTTTCATCTCTGCTTTTGTAAGCCCTTCGCGCGTATCCGATCCAACGAGAAGATAGTTAAGAGCTTTTGATGTTTTTTCGGGGCGGTTTTCTAGACCAGAGAAGACGCTTATTCGTGCAATTTTCCCGCTGACGTGGCCAAGACCTATCCAAGATACCGATGCGAGGACCACAACACCCAGTGAGAGTGATGTAATAATCCGTATTGCTCGCGTCGATTTCACATGCGAACTCTACTTGGGCGATAGCGTGGAGGGGTTATGGCGACATCATTGGGCGAGTTATCTGCCTCACCGGCGGTAAGCGTGATCCTTCCCGTCTTAAATGAAGAAGCTCACTTAGAAGATTCAATACTGGCAATACTTTCTCAGGATTATCAGGGTTCTTTCGAAGTTATTCTCGCACTTGGACCTTCGCGCGATCGCACAAATGAAATTGCAGATGCGCTCACCAAAAGAGATCCACGAGTTAAATTAGTTTCAAATCCAACTGGAAAAACCGCGGCGGCACTTAATTTGGCAGTTGCCGCATCTCAAAACCCGATTATCGTCCGCGTTGATGGTCATGCGGAGATTCCCCGCAATTACATTTCGCTGGCGGTAGAAATTTTACTTGAAACTGGCGCAGTTAATGTGGGTGGAATTATGGCCGCCGAAGGAATAACAAAATTTGAAAAAGCAGTTGCCCGCGCGATGCGAAGCCCGCTTGGCGTTGGAGCATCGCGCTTTCATACCGGCGGTAATGCAGGAGAAGCCGACACTGTTTATTTAGGTTCATTTCGCCGTGAGGCGATTAATCAAGCTGGTGGTTTCGATGAAAGGTATACGCGAGCGCAGGATTGGGAGTTGAATCATCGCCTCAGAAAAAATGGTGGCTTGATCTACTTTGATCCACGTTTGCAGGTGACCTATCGTCCACGACCAACGTTAAGTAAATTGGCAAAGCAATATTTTCAATATGGAACATGGC
>JAHECV010000093.1 GCA_024641555.1 Candidatus Planktophila sp. | reverse complement strand
TGGATTGAGTCACCTCTAGATGGAAAAGCAGTTTCCAAGATGTTCTCGACCCATCCACCTATCCAAGAGCGCATCGCAACTCTTCGCGCGATGGAGTCGTTAGGAAATTAACTTTCCAAGGGGAAAAAGAGCGTAAAGGCCGCGCCTTTTCCTAGCTCTGATTCAACACTGACTTGGCCCGCGTGGGCGCGCATAACCGCATCAACAATAGAAAGCCCCAAACCAGTTCCTTCACCTTCAGTGCGAACTCGAGACGAATCTGCGCGATAGAAGCGTTCAAAGATTCGCTCTTGATCTGCCGCAGATAAACCCGGGCCATTATCGGCAATACGAATACGCACACCATCTAAATCCTGCTTAACAGTTACGTCGATTACTGTGCCTGCCGGCGTATGGGCACGAGCATTGGCAAGTAAGTTAGCAACAACTTGATGGATTCGATCGTTATCACCGAGTGCGTAGACATCTTCTGTGTTCTTCTCAAAATTGACCGGATGGTTGGGGCCAGCTGCGCGCGCAGATTCAACTGCGTCAGCCACTAACTTTGTAAGGTTTACTGGATCGGCCTTCATTTCGCGCGATTGATCAAGACGCGCCAAAAGAAGTAAATCTTCAACAAGTGAACCCATCCGCTTTGATTCGCTTTCAATGCGACCGATCAACTCTTTAGTCTTATCTTCACCCGTTACAGCGCCTTGGCGATGTAGTTCGGCGAATCCACGAATTGCAGTGATTGGGGTTCGTAATTCATGCGATGCATCCGCAACAAAGCGACGCAACTTACTTTCACTCTCAACTCGCGCAGCAAAAGACTCTTCAATACGTCCAAGCATGGTGTTCAAGGTATGAACCAATCGTCCGACTTCGGTATTCGGCTTTACATCAGGCAAACGTGCAGTGAGATCACCTTCTGCGATTCGCTCGGCGGTTTCTTCGACATTTGCCAGAGGCTTTAGCCCAACTTTTATAACTTTGCGCGAAGCTAACGCGATAAAGAAAATCATGGCGAGACCGATTAGAACAAATAGCCCTTGCAAACGTCGCAAAGTGCGATCTATGTTCTCCATAGATTGGGCAACAACAACACTTCCTAAACCAGACGGAAGCGCACGGGAAATTACGCGGAAATCAGAGCCGGGCACTTCAATCGTAAAAGGAAGGTCTCCGTATTGAGCGATCTTTGCAGGTGTTAAGCCGGTTAAATAACTAGTTATTTCAGTTGCATTTAGATCTCCACCGATCTGTCCCAGAACAACTCCCGCAGGGCCAATAAGAGTTACCGATGTTGCAGATGGAACGTTTCGAAGTGGTGACGGTTGTCCGCCGTGTTTATCGCGTTCGCCAAAGTTATCGTCATCAGATGCGATTCCGGCTCGTTCAAGACGTGGAATCGAGCCACCAGCAATACTCAATAGCTCGTTATCTACTTCTTTAGTCAAAAAGCTACGAAGCATGGACTGGGCTGCGATATCAGATGCCACAAATCCTAAAGTTGAAAGCAGAACCACACCCAGTGTGAGGCGGTTGAGCAAACTCCAATTAGAAAGTGGCGTCTTCATTTATTTAGCCGCAGGTAAGCGCAATCGATAACCAACACCGCGCACGGTGTGGATCAAGGGTGGATCAAAGGTATCTATCTTCTTACGTAGGTAAGAGATGTAGGTTTCGACAATTCCGGCATCTCCGCGGAAATCATATTGCCAGACGTGATCCAGAATTTGTGATTTAGATACAACGCGATCTGCATTTATTAAGAGATAGCGAAGTAACTGAAATTCAGTAGGAGACATTTCAAGTAAATGCCCAGCGCGACGAACTTCATGAGTTGCTTCATCTAATTCGAGATCAGCAAAACGAATCTTTTCGTCATCAGTATCTATTTCAACAACACCAATGCGACGTAAAAGTGCACGCAAACGCGCAACTAACTCTTCCAGGCTAAAAGGCTTAGTCATGTAATCATCGCCACCGATTGTTAAACCAGCGACCTTATCTTCCATGCCATCTTTAGCGGTTAGAAAGAGAACGCCAATATTTAAACCTTCGCTGCGCAATTGGCGACAGACTTCAAAACCATTTAAGTCGGGCAACATCACATCCAGAACAACTGCATGTGGTTTAAATTCTTCGGCAACGGTTAGAGCTTCTGATCCGGTTGCAGCGGTACGCACATCAAAACCTACGAAACGCAAACTCGTTGAAATTAGATCGCTGATGCTGGATTCATCGTCGACGACGAGAATTCGGTGATTGGTACTTTCAGTGCTCTTGGCCATGGTTTGAGAATGCTCTCATGGGCTGAGAGAAGGCTGA
>JAHECV010000092.1 GCA_024641555.1 Candidatus Planktophila sp. | reverse complement strand
CAAATTGCGGTTTAACCATAAGAACGAAATCAGCGTTCGGTTTTGAAACTGCCGCCAGCGCAGGCAGAACCAAGGAAAGTGAGATAAATGAAAGATCAGCAACAACTAGATCAATATCTTCCCCGACCATTTCGCCTGTTAGATGGCGAATATTTGTGCGATCTAGAATCTTTACCCGAGGATCTTGGCGGAGTTCCCAAGCAAGTTGACCGTAACCAACGTCGACTGCCACCACCAACTTTGCGCCTTGGCGGAGCAGAACATCGGTAAAGCCACCAGTGGAAGCTCCGGCGTCAAGACAGTTCTTTCCATCCACAACAACGCCCTTAAATACTTCTAAGGCGCCAGCTAATTTATGACCACCTCTGGAAACGAAGTCATCACGATCGCCTTGAATAGTTATCGAAGTTTCGGCATCGACTTGGGTCGCTGGTTTAGTGGCAGGAATTCCGCCAACTAACACTGAACGAGATTCGATCAAATCCGCCGCATGTTCGCGAGAACGCGCTAATTCGCGACGAACTAGTTCGGCATCTAATCGCGTCTTCATATATGTAACCGACTAGAAAGTCTTAGAGACCATCGATTGAGTTGAGCGCTTCTTGCAATTTTCCATGGAGTGCATCGAAACGAGCAGCATGTTCAGTTAGATCTGAATTATCAATATCGATTAATTCAATCTTTACCTCTTCAACAAGTGAAGTTGAACTCTCTTCTGAATTATTTAATTCATTCGACATTACTTACCAACCGCCTTCTTCTTCGGTGCAGCTTTCTTCTTCGGTGCAGCCTTTTTTGTGGGGCTTTTCTTTGCTACAGCCTTTTTTGCTGCTTTCTTACCCGAGATCGCATTTACTTGAGCGGCTAAGCGATCGAACTCTTCGCGCTTTACAAATCCCATTTTGGCAACGCTCGCTTCAACTTCCTCATGAATCTTCGACTTAAGCGCTTCTGCGCTCTCTCGAGCCCAACCATTTACTGCCGCTGCTACTTCGGCAGGTGATTTTTCGCCTTCGCTCACTTTGGAGATATAGGTTCGTAAGGTTGAAAAGAGATCGTTCGATGATTTAGCCATGTCCTTAGCCTATCTAATTGGCGCTAAGTAGGCCTGTTACCCCTTAAAGCCTTGCTATCTCGGTAGCTTCCACCTGCCAGCGAGAGGCGAGCCCGCCCGGCGATTGCCAGAATCGACGGTGGATGCTCCCTGATATCTCTACCCACTGATCTGGCTTTAGGGTTAGCGCTGTTTTTCGGGATTTTGCGCTCCATGCGGCAATATCCAAGGTGTCGACTCCTTCGCGTTCGGCGCGAGAAACTATCAAACGAAATTCGACGACCTTGTCGCCGCTCGGTAGCTCTTTCGTTGTCGCCGCAGCCGATACCCGCCCGCGTAGCAACAGATCATTTAAAGAGTGATCAATGACTTCTTCAACAACTTTCTTAACCATCGCCGATTTCCAATCTCTATCCATAAATAAATGCGTAGGTACGCAAGGAGGAGATATTGAACTGAGGTGGTGACAAAGTATCTCTTGCTAAGGGCTAGATGTGGATAATGTGGTTACTCTGCGCGCTCTGCCGCATCTGTGAATTCGTCGTGGTCAATATCAGCACATTTCTTAAACCATTCGCGCGCTTCAGATTTGCGACCCGCAACCTCAAGGGCATCGGCATATGCATAGCGAAGTCGTACCGCCCACTCTTCGTTCTCGTTCTTTAACTCTTTGCAAGTCAAAGTAATTACCGCAGCATCGAGTTCGCCGAGATCGCGACGTGCGCCAGATGCAACGATTCGCATTTCGATTTCTTCGGGCTTTGCAAGGCGCTTAACTTCATCAGAACCAGCCAAATTCAGCGCTTTTAGAGGTCTTCCTAAACCTCTTTCACAATCTGCCATAACGGGCCACATTGAGACATCTCCGGAGATCCGATGAGCTGCACGAAGCTCTTTCAGCGCAATTTCATAATGTCCAGCGCGATAAGCGGCATAACCAGCGCTTTCACGAACGACCGCTAAACGACCAGCGTGATGCGCCGCGGCAATGCCGTGCTTATGAGCAAGCTCGGGATCCGAATCCATATGAATATTTATTGAAACTAAATGGCGCGCAACAACTTTTGCATTTTCTGCAGAGAGACTTAACAACTCTGCACGAACACTTTTCTCTAACTCTTCTCCAGTGATCTCATCAGGAATATCAGGCTCGAAAATTCTTGGACGAAGTCGCGATTGATCGCGCTCGATTGGTTTGGGACGAAACCCGCGTGGATCACTGACTTCACGCCCTTGCGAAACCTGACGTGTTGCACCTCG
>JAHECV010000135.1 GCA_024641555.1 Candidatus Planktophila sp. | reverse complement strand
CGCGATTCCGAGAATGACTGCGGTCATAAGTCCGCTACGCGCTGCCGGTAACACAATCATCGCTACTGTGCGCCATTGCGTTCCACCAAGAGCGGTACCGGCTTCACGTAGATCGTTAGGAATAAGAAGCAGAACTTCTTCCGAGGTACGGGCAACGGTCGGAATCATCAAGATAGTTAACGCAAGCGCACCCATAAGCGCCGAGTATCCCTTAGTAATTGGATACAAAACCGCTGAAAGAATAAAGAGGCCCGCAACGATTGATGGAACACCTGACATCGCTTGCACCAAGAAGCGAATTGGACCGGAAAATTTACCTTTTACTTCCGTTAAATAGAGCGCTGTTAATATTCCAATCGGCACGCTCATAATTAGAGCAAGAGCCACCAGCGTCAAAGTTCCGGTTATCGCGTGCAAAATTCCACCGCTTGCAATTGGGTCCGTTGGAGTTGCCATAGACATGTCATTTGTTAACAGCCCAAAATGAAGTCCGGGTGCGCCATTTTTGATAACAGTAACCAAAATGCTGGCCATAGGCAGAACAGTTAGGACAGCGCCAAGCGAAACCAAAGTACTAATCAAAGCATCTTTTGCTGCAGGAGCTCCACGTGTAATAAAAGAATATGTTGAGGAAAGCAATCCATATGCGAAAAAGAAAATAAAGGCATATGCCAATTTTCCTTTCATCTCGGTGGCGGCGACAAAACCGAATGAGATCAGAATCGCCAACGCGACGATGATGAATTCGCGAACGCGATCAACTGGGCGTTTGGCCCAAGGTTTTTGTGGCTTAACTATTGTGGTCATCGCCCTGACTTTCCAGTCTTCTTTACAATTAAATTGGCCAAAGCATTTACCGATAGAGTCAAGAAGAATAAAACCAATCCTGCGGCCATTAGAGCTTTGATTTCATAGGCGCTTGCTTCGCCAAACTTTAAGATGATTAAAGATGCCACGTTGCCACCAGCACCGAGCAAAACATGCCAATTTATTTGGAAAACGATATTAAGAACTGTATAAACCGCAACCGTTTCACCCATTGCGCGCCCGAGGCCCAACATCGCCCCGCCAACTACTCCACTTCGCCCATAAGGGATTACAACTGCCTTGATCATCGCCCAACGTGTAGCACCAAGTGCAAACGCAGCCTGAATGCGATCGAGTGGCGCTTGCGCAAAAACCTCACGAGACACCGAGGTGATAATTGGAATGATCATGATTGCAAGTACTACGCCCGCTACAAAAGGTGAACGTGTGAAAAAATATGGTTTTACCTCAAATAGCGGAATCCAGCCCAAATATTTATTGATTAGCTTTCCCCAGTACTCAACGCTTGGCATAAGTACAAGAAAGCCCCAAATACCAAAGAGAATTGAGGGAAAAGCGGCCATCATGTCGATGATTGCTACCAGTATCTTCTTCATCCAATGTGGGGCGTAAAAATTTAAAAATAGCGCAGAAAATACTGAAATCGGGACCGCTATTACTACTGCAACAATTGAACACAAAATGGTTCCGACCAACATCGCCGCAAGTCCAAAGTGGCTATCCACAACGTTGGCTGATTCATCAAGAGTAATTGACCACTCAGCCTTGGTAATAAATCCGATGCCTTCTTGGCGCAAGACTTCATATCCACGATATGCCAAGAAAAGCGCAATCAGTCCGAGGATTACTAGCGAAGATAAACCTCCGGTAGTAACGACGCCGCGAAAAATCTTGTCGGAACGTCGTGGTTCCGTAGATATTTCTCGCGGTGCTGGAATGACTTTTGTGGTTGACACTTTATGCAAATTTTCCGGTTACTAAGAAGATCACGCGACGGGCAACCGAAACCGCATGGTCGGCGTAACGCTCGTAATAACGGCCGAGCAAAGTTAGATCAATTGCAGTCTCGACTCCGTGTTCCCAGGATGGAGCGATTAGCGCTGAAATCAACTGACGGTGCAAGAGATCCATCTCATCGTCATCTTTTTCAACCTGGGCGGCCAGCGCAGTGTCGCGAGTAGAAATAACTACACCAGTCTTAGTTGCAATTTTTTCGGCGGTTACGCCCATTGCTTCAACTAATTTGATTACTTGATCAGGAACGGCTGGCGCCGGATGACGTAGGCGAACCACTTTTGCAACGTGGTGCGCAAGGTCTCCCATGCGCTCGAGATCTGCTGACATACGAAGCGCAGTGATGAGCGCACGAAGGTCTGATGCAACTGGTTGCTGGCGGGCGATGATGTCGATGATACGTGCATCTAAATCATGTTGCACCGTGTCAATTTTTTCATCGTATGAAATAACTTCTTCAGCGAGTGAAAGGTTCTTCTCCAT
>JAHECV010000133.1 GCA_024641555.1 Candidatus Planktophila sp. | reverse complement strand
TGGCGCCATGTGCGCTCTTATCGTGCAGAAATCCCTTAACTGCATCAACGATTTCGCGACGCCCGCCATAACCAATAGCCTCATTTACTTCAACGCCACCATCGATAACAGGTTGCAAGTTCGCTAACTTCTCACTCAACCATGGTGGCAGCAAATCCAACGCACCCACCGCCTTAACGTTCCATTTACCTGTCGCAACTAGTTCGTCAACGGTGTCTCCGATAATCCTAAGTAGCCCATCGAGCTCATCTGCGGTCCGCTTGAAGTTATCGGTAGAGAGCAACCAAAGGGTGACAACTTCTACCTGCGCCTCATCACACCAGCCCAGAAACTCCACAATTTTGCTGGCACCGCGACGATGTCCCTTTGGATCTAGCGGGCTGGGGTTCTCTTTGGCGAAGCGGCGATTGCCATCGAGGATGACTCCAACATGTCGCGGAGTCTTAGAAAAATCTAAATCGTTGACTATCCGCCATTCATAAAGTGGATAGAGCGCCGACTTTATTGTTTTACGGATACTGCTTAACAATTCGGCGTTCCGCAACGAAGGATGCCACTGGCAAAGTTCCGGCGAGCATCACCCAGAGAATTTTAAGAAGGTGCCAGCGACCTTTTACTCCAACTTGCAGCGCGGTAATCAGATAGACCATGTATAGATAACCGTGAACTATCGGAATCGCAATCAGATATTTATGGGTATCAATTGCATCGAAAACGTACTTGCCTGGCATATATCCAAACCAAAGAAACAGGGACATAACCCCACAGATGATGGCCATTATGCGGAAACGGTTAACAGCAGATTTCATGTTGGTAAGCCTATGGCTTAAAGCGCTTCTTTTCGACGATAAAAGGGGAGATAAAGTGCGATGGCCGCCATCAACCACCAGATAGCGACGTAGGAAATATGTTGCCAGTAATACCCGGCAACTTTCGATACTGGAGCATCGGCGATTACTCGGCTACGCGTTAATTCTCCGCTGCGAATTTTCTCAGATTTAGCCACTAAAAATCCGTCATATAAATTCAAATCTGTTAGCCCAACGATCACGCTGCTATCAAGGCGTGAAATAACCCCCGGAACATTTTCGGCACGATCATCGTATTGGTGAGGCTGTAGTGATCCAATCAATTCAATCTTGGTTGACATCGCAACTTCCGGATTTTTCAATCTATCTGCCCATAGTCCACGTACTACCAAAATGCCAGATTGCGGATTTGCGCCATCTACCTGCAAGAGCGCGACTTCCCAGTCGCTAACTTTTCCATCGGCGCTCTTCTGAAAAGGAGCTTTAAAATTTTCGATGTAGAAGCCTGTTACCGAAACATCCTTATTTACATTTCGTGAATCGAGTGCGACAGACGGCTGGGCTAATTCGCCTAACGAATACACTTTGGTATCAATTACTTTGGACGTGGCCTGCATACTCTTTAAATCAGCGGCGCGATCTAACTGCCAATTACCAAGCAGAACAAATATCAGAGCAATTGCCAGAACCGCTACTGCCTGAAAAAAGCGTTTAATTATCTGTTGAATTTTCATCATTGCGAGCGTTCATGCGCATGTAGCGCTTATAAAAACTGCGCAGCAAAAATGCAACCGATATGCAGAGAAGCAATACTGTAAGAGACCCCGCCCAGCCCATATCTACATCTTTTTGCATGAGATAATCATCGCATGCAATCTGGCGCTGAGTTCTCCTACGAAGACCGCTACGGCAAATCCGGCGGAAACCGTTGGGTTGCCTATGCTTTTGGCTTTGCCATCGTTGGTCTGCTCTGGATTTTTTGGGCCGGACTGCACCATGCAAACCCAGCAATTAGCAGCCAGTTAATTGCCTTTGAAGTCACAGGTGAAAAAGAAATTTCAATTCGCTATTCAATAAATCGCACCAACCCAAATCAAACCGTGATCTGCACACTGACCGCGATGGATCAGGATAAAAATGTTGTTGGCCAGATAGATGACTCGATCGCTGGCGGCGGCTCACGTAGCGAACAGACCACCGTTATTCCCGCACGAACTGCGCCTGTTTCAGCCAACATCGCCCGTTGTCGCGCCGAATAATTACTTCGTATACCGTTAACCCTTATGAGTACCTCACAAACTTGGCTTACCCAAGAAGCTGCTGATCGCTTACGCGCCGAACTCGAGAATCTCGAGAACGTCGGGCGCAAAGAGGTCACCGCAAAGATTGAGGCTGCTCGCGCAGAGGGCGATCTAAAAGAGAACGGCGGCTATCACGCGGCACGCGATGAACAGGGCAAGATGGAAGCGCGTATCCGCCAACTAAAGCAGATGCTTGAGAACGCACACATCGGAACTCCTCCAGCT
>JAHECV010000020.1:1714-11913 GCA_024641555.1 Candidatus Planktophila sp. | reverse complement strand
AATCATCGCCTCAGAAAAAATGGTGGCTTGATCTACTTTGATCCACGTTTGCAGGTGACCTATCGTCCACGACCAACGTTAAGTAAATTGGCAAAGCAATATTTTCAATATGGAACATGGCGTCGTGTAGTTTCACGTAGCCATTCGGGAACTATAAATCTGCGTTATTTGGCGCCACCGGTGACGCTTCTTGGATGTATTTTTTCGGTGATTGGTGGTTCGTTGATCAATCCATTGCTTTATATACCGGCAGCGGTCTATGGAGTGTTTGTGGCAATCTCAGCGGTGATGATCTCCAGATCTCTCCGTGAATTTATTTCACTTCTTGCGATCATTCCAACTATGCATTTCGCTTGGGGCGCGGGGTTCATCTCCTCCACTAAAGCCCTGCGGTAGCCTTTACCTATATGAGCGCTCCTGTATCAATTTACGAACCATTTCGCGCTGGTCTGCCACCGCTGGGTTCCTACCTGCGCTCATTGTGGTCGCGCCGTTCATTTATCGCGGAATTTTCCCGGTCTGAACTTCGCGAACAGAACTACGGCTCTTTATTTGGCCAACTCTGGCTGGTGCTAAACCCTCTTCTATTATCTAGTGTCTATTTCCTGTTGATCTACATCATCGGTGGACATAGTGATGCCACGCGTTACGGACATTTAACCGCCAGCCTCTTCCTCTTTTATTTGATTAGCAACAGCTTAAGCGGGGGAGTTAAATCGATTACCGCCGGTCAGCGCTTAATTCTAAATACCGCTTTCCCTCGTGTAATGCTGCCGATCTCTGCAACCGTGATCGCGCTATTTAAATTCGTGCCAACGCTTTTGGTTTTTTTCGTGATGCGAACTGTGCTGGGATTGAAGTACTCGTGGCAGATGTTCTGGGCAATCCCTGTGATTTTGATTGCGCTGTTGATGGGGCTAGGAATGGCGATTTTGATTTCGTGCATCAATGTTTACTTCCGAGATATTGCCAGTTTCTTACCGTATATGACGCGAAGCTTGCTTTATTTGTCACCAATTCTCTATCACGCAAGCGATGTATCGGACAAAATCAAAACCTTAGAAGTCGTTAACCCACTTTTCTATCTCTTGGATGCTTGGTCACAAATCATGGTCTATGCAAAAGCACCCGACTTTTATTCGCTGGTACATGCCTTTGCCTGGGCGTTATCTATTTTCTTAATTGGTGCTTATTTCTTCTTATCTAGGGAGCGTGATTTCGCTGTCCGCCTCTAATTCGCAAAACTCAGCGCACCCAAAGCATGGACTCGCAGTTTCAGTTCAAAACGTTGGCCTGACTTATTCGACTTCGATCGATAAACGTCCGACTTTAAAGGCACGACTTAAATCACTCGGCCGCGGCAAAAAACACACTCGCGTAGTTCGTGCTTTAAATGAAATTAATTTAGATGTTCATTACGGAACGGTTCTAGGCGTAATTGGTTCGAACGGTGCCGGAAAATCTTCGTTAATGCGCGTTATCTCCGGAATTGTCCCTCCTTCGCAAGGGCGAATTGAAGTACATGGCTCTGTAAGTACGCTCTTGGCGCTGGGGGTCGGGTTTAACCCTTCAATGACTGGACGCGCCAACGTTTATTTAGGTGGTTTAGCGGCGGGTATGTCCCGTGCCGAAATTGATTCGCAATTTGAGGCGATTGCTGAGTTTTCTGAACTCGGCGAGGCGATCGATGCCCCGATGCGCACTTACTCATCTGGAATGTATGCGCGTTTAGCGTTCTCAGTTGCCGCCACGGTCCAACCAGATATCTTGATCGTGGATGAAGCGCTGAGCACCGGGGACGCACATTTTAAAGAGAAGAGCCTTAATCGAATTAAAGAGCTGCGCACTGCTGATCGTGCGCTAATTCTGGTTAGCCATGCCATGGCGACGATTGAAGATGTCTGCAACGAAGTTGCGTGGCTTCATAAAGGTAAGTTGATGGCGCGCGGAAATCCCGCAGAAGTTATTAATCAGTACCGAGAATTTATGCAAGTTGGAAAGAGCGCAGCAGCAAATGAGGATGTCTAAAAATTTTCTTAACTTTGTTGTCACGGTAATTGCTTTCAATATTTTCCCAAGCACAGCTAGCGCTAACGAGCTTCCAGCGTCTTTCACCTTTCAAGGAAGCGGATACGGTCACGGCGTTGGCATGAGCCAAATTGGTGCCCGCGCTAAAGCGCTGGCAGGAGAATCAGCTACAGCAATTCTTCAGTATTACTACACAGGAACCTCCGTTGAAACGGTTACCGATACACAAATTTTGCGAATAAATATTGGACACCTATTAACTTCAGCAAAGCTAAGAAGTGATTCAAATGGTGCACAGCTTCAATTATTTGCAGGCGAGCTTGGCGAAACTCAAACTGCAACCCCTTTAATTACCCTACCTGGCAAAACATCTTTAAATCTGGCGCTCTCAAATGGGGCTATTGCAATTTCTACAACGCGCGGCAGTAAAACTGCTGCTGTTGTATCAGGTACGACATTTACTCTGCGCTGGACCGGAACAAGATATATAGAAGGGCCATTGACTGTTCTTTCGGTAAGTACGGGTAATGTCCTTAACCGTTATCGCCACGGTCAGATGAGTTTCGAAATCGTTCGAGATAAAGTCCTTGGCAAGCGCATCGAGATTATCAATTCGGTTCGTCTTCAAGACGAATATCTCTGGGGGATAAGCGAAGTACCTTCTTCTTGGCCAGCTGCCGCACTGGAAGCACAAGCGATTGCATCTCGCACATATGCGTACGCGAAATCATTTAAGACCAGAACAGCGTGTGACTGTCATCTTTACGGATCAATTAGCGATCAAACTTTCGCCGGATACTCTAAAGAGAGCGAACCAAAATTTGGCGAACTCTGGAAGGCGGCAGTTAATCGAACTGCTGGATCAATCATCACTTACGCGGGCGCACCAATTACCGCTTACTTCACTTCATCATCGGGCGGGGCAACGGAAACTTCAGAACATGCATGGGGAACGGCGACGCCATATACCGTCAGTGTTCCAGATAGCGCCAGCGTCGATTCCGCGCTCAACCCACGTTTTGCTACTTGGTCTCGGGATATTTCACAGGCAGTTATCGCCCAAGCATTTATGTTGCCTGATGTGGTCTCGCTAAATGTGCTTTCTTTAAATCCAGCAGGAACGGTTGCAAGCATTGCAGCGACCTCATCTACCGGGTTGACTGCAACTTTGCGCGGCGAAACTTTTAGGAGCCGAAGTAAATTACCTTCTGCTTGGTTTACTTTAAAGGGCTAAATTAATTTGCATGAAGGATGGAGTTAAGTCCACCCCAAGTGCCAGTGCGCATTACAACCTCTAAGCCACCACTTATTGAGTTGCGGCGGAAGAGTAGATTATTTGCACCAGAAAGTGTCGCCGCCTTAACTATTTCTCCATCAGGAAGTTTTACCTTTGATGCAGCAGTTATATAAGTACCTGCTTCGATGACACAGTTGTCACCTAGTGAAATGCCAAGTCCTGAGTTGGCGCCAAGTAAACACTTTTCACCAACTGAGATAACTTCTTTTCCGCCGCCACTTAAGGTGCCCATGATTGATGCACCACCACCGACATCACTGCCGTCACCGACGACAACTCCGGCTGAGATGCGGCCTTCAACCATTGATGTTCCAAGAGTTCCGGCATTGAAGTTAACAAAACCTTCGTGCATAACTGTCGTACCAGCAGCCAAGTGCGCTCCTAAGCGAACCCGATCGGCATCTGCGATGCGAACTCCGGATGGGATTACGTAATCAACCATTCTTGGGAATTTGTCGACGCCAAAAACTGTGACATGCCCATACTTGGCGCGAAGTGCGCCGCGGATAAATTCAAATCCTTCGACCGCGCACGGACCGGCAGATGTCCAAACAACATTTGTAAGAAGACCAAAAATGCCATCCATTACTGCGCCATGTGGCTTAATTAAACGGTGTGAAAGTAAATGAAGACGTAGATACGCGTCGGCGGCGTTGGCTGGAGCAACAGTTACGTCGATTTCGATTGAAATAACTTCACGTCTTACTTTTCTGACTTCATCTATGCCAGATAACTGAGCGAGCGCTTCATTGGGCTTGCCGTTAAGGGCTCCGAGTACTGGTTGTGGAAACCAGACATCTAGAACAGTTTCGCCTGAATACGTTGCAATTCCATGGCCAGATGCGAGCTGTGCCGAATTTTGCGAAGAAGACATGCGATAAGCCTAACCCCTATCCTTTGGCTCATGCGTATCGCCGTTTACTGCTCTTCATCACAGTCGATCGATCCAAAATATATCGACCTCGCGCATTCTCTTGGTGCTGGTATCGCCGCCCGTTCGTGGGAGTTGGTATCAGGCGGAGGCCATATCTCGACGATGGGAGCGGTTTCACGAGGCGCCCGTAGCGCAGGAGGTAAAACAATTGGAGTCATCCCGCAGCGCTTAGTCGATATTGAATTTGCAGATAAAGAGTGCGATGAACTTCATGTCGTGGATTCCATGCGAAACCGCAAGGCGATGATTGAGGATTTATCTGATGCATTCATAGCACTTCCTGGCGGTATTGGAACTTTAGAGGAGCTCTTTGAAATCTGGGTTGGCCGATTCTTAAAATTTCACCACAAGCCAGTGATCGTCTTAGATCCATATGATCTTTATGCGCCGTTGGCTACTTTGATTGACCATTTAGAGGATCACGGTTTTGTAAAACCTGGACAACGAGAACTTTTACATTGGGCACGTAACGTTGATCAAGCTCTTGATATTGCAAGTAGTAAATAAAGTTAACATCAATGCCTAACACATTGCGGATTTCAATCTCGCTTCCATGTTCGCAAGATCTTGCATGGCAGGCGATCGCTGATTGGGAGTCACAAGGCAATTGGATGTTGCAGACCAAAGTTTGGGTGACATCAGAGATTCGTGATGGAGTTGGAACTTCAATCTCGGCATTTACTGGACCGCTATATAAGTTTTATCCAAAGTTTGCAGCTATCGGTTTGTTAGACACAATGGTCGTAACTAAATGGCAGCCACCTTCAATATGCGATGTTGTTCATACTGGCAAAATTCTTAAAGGAACTGGATCGTTTGAGTTAACGCCCATAGCTAACGACTCTACAAAATTCGATTGGTCTGAGACCATCGAGTGTTCGCGCTTAAAATTTCTAATCTTCGCGCCATTTCTCTGGTTGGGCGTTCGAATCTCGTTGGCTCGCCTCTCTACATCGCTACGCCCACGCTAGTAACCTTGGGCCTATGACCGCGCCCCAGACCTTGGCCGATGCCTTGGCGCAGTTGCCGGAAGAGGAGCGGATAATCCTCTCCTTGCACTACCTGCGGTCTATGACGATCTCTGAAATCGCCACTCTTTTAGGGGTTCCTGAAAAATCGGTTTCGGCGGTAATGGAATCAGGAAAATCTCGCATAACTTCCCTGCTTGGCATGGGCTAAACCCCCATTTCCGATTTCATACTGAGCCCGATCTGCGAGATACTTCTCCTCTGCATTAGCCAACGGCGCAAGATGGCCGATTTTAAGTATCAAAGGAGTTCTCCCCATGGCAGCCATGAAACCTCGTACTGGTGATGGACCCATGGAAGTAACTAAGGAAGCCCGCTCGCTCGTTATGCGAATTCCTCTCGAAGGTGGCGGACGCCTAGTCGTAGAACTCAATGCCCAAGAAGCAAATAATCTCAGCGCCGCCCTTGAAGCAGCTGTAGCACTTATCAAGAAGTAAGTAGCACTTGTGCTCCAGCCAATCGCTGTAGACCCTAAAACTTTTCAGGACGCGCTCGCAGATGTTCAAGCGATCGCAATTGGATTTACACAAAAAAGCGCAGATGGAAAAACAGAAGTCAATTTTCCATTTCACTCATCTCTGATAAAGAAATTAGAAGATACTTTCGAGATAGACCTACGTGATGAGTTGTCATTTTTTTCAGCTACCGGAAAAGCTGGTGAAATATTTGAAGTTCCTGTGGCCACCGAAGGCTTTGCGGCAGATCGAATTCTGTTAATCGGTCTCGGAGATGAAACAAATCCTGCACTACGTCAAGCCGGCGCTGCTCTCGGGCGAAAAGGCCGCGGCAAAGCGCAAACTATTGCTGCACTCTCTGTTGCAAAAGATGAAGCGCTTAAAACTTTTGCAATCTCAGTTCAACTTGGTGCATATATTTGGACTCAAAAGACTGGGCCGATTCAAGAGATTCCGCTTTTTCTATTTGCCACCGATAACCCCAAAGTTATTGATAGCGCCTCTGTTATTGCCAACGCGATTTCGCAGACTCGAGATTTGATTCATACGCCGGCGAATATTAAAACCCCACTCTGGCTGGCTGATGAAGCGGTGAAGATAGCTGGCGAAACCGGCTTAGAAATAAAAGTTTTATCAGGTAAAGATCTTGCTGAATTCGGTGGCCTAAGGGCGGTCGGTAATTCATCACCAAAACCCGGGCCGCGCTTTGTGGAAATTACCTATCATCCGCGCGGGAAGAAAAAAACTGCAGGAATACTTCCGCATGTAGTTATTGTCGGTAAGGGAATCACTTATGACACAGGTGGCGTTTCGCTAAAGCGACCTTACGAAATTATGGCGCCTATGAAATCAGATATGTCCGGTTCTGCGGCTGCACTGGGTGCAATTTCTGCGCTGCCCTATTTTCAACCACAGGTTCAAGTAACGGTTTTAATGATGCTCGCCGAAAATGCTTTATCTGGGACATCGCAGCGTCCCAGCGATGTAATAACGCAATACGGCGGCAAAACTGTAGAAGTCCTTGATACCGATGCCGAGGGTCGTTTAGTACTTGCCGATGGATTGGCTTATGCCGTTAAGAATTTAAACCCAGATTATTTGATTGATATCGCAACGCTGACAGGTGCGGCGACTTTGGGACTTGGTCGCCAACATGCAGCGATGTATACCCGAAACGAAAAAGTAGCAAAAAGTTTTGCGGAAGCAGGAGAACGCTCTGGCGATCGGGTTTGGCATATGCCACTCGTAGATGATTACCAAGATGCGCTTCAAAGCCCCATTGCCGATCTGAGCCATGTTACAGGCAAGAAGAAATTTAGCGCCGGCTCCGTTACTGCTGCACTCTTTCTCGAACATTTTGTGGACAGTCACACTTGGGTTCATTTAGATATCGCTGGGGTTGCACGCAGCGATAGTGATTCTGGAGAAAACCCTAAAGGTGGCACTGGATTCGGCGTGCGTTTGCTTATCGAATGGCTAACATCTCTCTCATGATCATCGATCCTCATTCGTTTGCCGAAAGCTTTATCCCAGAAGATGAAGTTAAGAAAAACGCCCGCGCCCGTGGCGAAGAAATCGGTGTCACAGATGCCACATCTGGAGCAGGTGCTTACCTAAAACATTTGGCACACAATCTCTCTGCACAGTCTGTTGTTGAAATCGGAACCGGTTCTGGCGTAGGAGCGCTCTGGGTTTTAGAGGGCATGCTCTCGAGCGGCACTTTGACTTCAATTGATGATGAGATGGAACACAGCAACATCGCAAAGACTGCCTTTAGCGAAGCAGAAATTGCACCCGCACGATTTCGCTTAATTACCAACCCGGTTATGGATGTCATGACCAAACTTGCCGATCGTGCCTACGATTTAGTTATCTTTCGCCACAACCCCGAAGATTTACCATTTGCAATAACGCAGGCGCATCGAATTCTACGAAGCGGTGGTGTATTTGTAATCGATAATTTCTTTGGCGGATCAAAAGTTTCTGATCCCGCGCAACGCGATCCTAAGACTGTCGCCCTGCGCGAATCTGGGAAATCATTGAAAAATGAATCAGAGAATTGGGTGGTTTCACTTATACCTACCGGCGATGGTTTGTTACTCGCCACCAAGTTATAGGAAGATGCATCTATGACTTCTCCTCTTAGCAGCGGACAAAATCCTGGACCATGGTGGGTGCCCGCCTCGCGCAACGGCAAAGCAAATTTCATCACACGTTCTAATGCAATTCTTCTTGCATTTGTTGCCGGTCTTGTAGGAGCAATATTTGGGGCATCTTCTTCAGGCTCTTTATTCGGTCATTCAATTAATTTATCTCGTGTAACAAACTCTGTTGAACGCGCACCTGGTTCAGTAGCTGATATCGCACAACGTGTTATTCCATCGGTAGTTTCGATTGAAGCTACGACAAAAGACGGTGGTTCGACCGGAACTGGCTTTGTAATCGAGAGCAACGGCTACATCCTGACCAATAATCACGTGATTGCCGGAGCTGTCACATCAAATGGATCAATCGATGTAACTCTTAATAACGGTCAGAAATATGTAGCCAAGGTGGTTGGCCGAGATTCTTCTTATGATTTAGCAGTATTGAAAATTGCAACGACTGGACTAACCGCTCTCCAATTAGGAGATAGCGACAAAGTGGCAGTTGGAGATTCAGTAATTGCAATTGGTTCCCCTCTCGGACTATCCGGAACCGTTACGCTCGGAATTATCAGCGCCAAGAACCGCGCAGTTACCGCTGGCGAAACCGGTAGCGATAATTCATTTATTAACGCTTTGCAAACTGATGCCGCAATAAATCCAGGTAATTCAGGGGGGCCACTTGTGGATTCAACCGGCGCCGTTATTGGAATTAACTCTGCGATAGCAACGCTAGGTTCATCATTCGGTTCACAATCTGGTTCTATTGGATTAGGTTTTGCAATTCCAATAAATCAAGCACGCAAAACAGCGGATCAACTTATTAAGAATGGCAAAGCAACTTACCCGGTACTTGGCGTTTCGATTGATATGAAATTTGAGGGAGACGGGGCACAAATCGCAAAGAACGATAAAGCGATTCTGCCTGGCGGCCCAGCTGCAAAGGCCGGACTTAAAGCCGGTGATCTAATTACCAAGTTTGACGGTAGAACAATTACTTCTGCGGAAGAGTTAATCGTTGCGATCCGCTCTAAGAGCGTGGGGGATACTGTGCAACTTACCTATACTCGCAACGGCGTTACCGCCACCGCATCGGTTACCTTGACCGCTGGCAAGTAACTGAGTCATCAGAAGTTGATTAACTAGTAGTATCAATAACTATGTTCTTCGACTTCGGTGCTGGTGAGATATTTGGGCTGGCAATTCTCGCCGTCATCTTGGTCGGACCCGATCGTTTGCCACATTTAGCAGTTGATGCAGCAAAGTTAATTAAGAAGGTTCGCGCCTTGGCCACTACTGCAACTTCGGAACTTCGCGAGAATTTAGGGCCAGGCTTTGAGGATCTCTCCCCATCGGATCTGCGCCCCAAGACTTTTATTAAGAAACATATCTCCAACGCCCTTGACGAGATCGATGCAGCAGAAAAAGACCCAAAATTCACCGCCAAGATTGACCCAGATCTTCTATGACATCACCTTCAATAATCTTCGATCAAGTCAACGCCGCATTAGCGACAGTTTCTGATCCAGAACTTCATCGCCCACTCCCAGAGCTCGGAATGGTTGAGGCCGTTGATATCCAGAGCGGTATCGCAAAATTAAATATTCTTCTTACCATCTCTGGTTGCCCGATGCAGGATCGACTCCGCAGCGACATTACCGAGGCGGTTTCCAAAGTAGATGGAATTACAAAAGTCGAAATTACTTTCGGAGTAATGAGCGAAGAGCAGCGAAATAATGTAAAAAAACTTTTGCGTGGAGGCCGTGAGAAATTTATTCCATTTGCACAGCCTGAATCCTTAACTCGCGTAGTTGGCGTAGCGTCCGGTAAGGGTGGAGTTGGAAAATCATCACTAACGACCAACTTGGCAGTTGCCGCCGCCAGTAAAGGGCTACGAGTAGGTATTCTCGATGCCGACGTCTACGGCCATTCGATCCCACGATTAATGGGGTTAATGGGGCAAAGGCCTACCGCGATCGACCAAATGTTTATTCCCCTTGAAGCCTACGGTGTAAAAGTGGTTTCAATGGAAATGTTTAAACCAGAGCGCGCCGATGCCGTTGCCTACCGCGGTCCGCTGTTACACCGTGTTCTCGAACAACTCCTATCTGATGCTTACTGGGGCGACCTAGATCTATTGCTGATAGACCTTCCACCTGGAACCGGTGATCTTGCAATTTCACTTGGACAATTGATTCCAACTTCTGAAATCGTGGTTGTTACAACGCCACAAATTGCTGCAGCAGAAGTCGCCGAACGCGCTGGTCGTATCGCACACCAAATTCACCAGCGGGTAATTGGCGTTATCGAAAA
>JAHECV010000020.1:0-1614 GCA_024641555.1 Candidatus Planktophila sp. | reverse complement strand
TAAACCAGGAACCGGGCGGTTCCTAGAAAGCGCGCAAATCTTTCTGATAAACGGCCAAAAACTTCTGGATCGTAGTTAGGTCGAATTGAGCGACGCGACTCGCGAGGCGTGTCGAGTCCACTGTTGCGCGGTGTGATTGAACGTGCCATCAGCGCGCCTCCTCGTCCATTGCTTTATCTAATTCAATATCTTGTTGATTTATTTCAGTTCCAGCTACATCGGCAAGATTTAGTTTTGGACCATTGCCGCGAGTTGAATCACGGTGTTCCAAGCGCCAGTTTTCAGGGAGCAAGTGGTCGAGTACGTCATCGACTGTAACTGCACCCAGTAATCGTTCGTTGGCATCTACAACAGGCACTGATAGCAAGTTATAGCTGGCTAAGTATGACGAAACTTCATGCAGTGATGCGTTGGGATTAAGGCCTTGCGTATCTGTGTCAACGATCGAACCGAGCAAAGTTGCAGGTGGTTCGCGAAGTAACCGCTGGTAGTGAACCATTCCGATATATCGGCCAGTGGGCGTCTCGAGCGGTTGGCGACAGACAAATACTTGGGAGGCGAGAGCAGGTGAAACTTCGCGGGCACGAACACTGGCCAAGGCATCTGCAACTGAATAATCAGCGCTCATGACGATTGGTTCAGTAGTCATCATTCCGCCCGCAGAATAATCTTCATAAGTCATCAACCGCAGAACATCTTCGGCATCTTCAGGTTCCATCAAATCGATAAGTGCTTGCGCACGTTCTTCACCGACCTCACGCAGCAAGTCGGCAGCATCATCTGGATCCATTTCGCCAAGCACATCTGCAGCTCGCTCACCTTCAAGTTCGGCAAGAAGTGCAACGCGTTCGGCTTCATCCATCTCTTGCAGTACATCAGCGAGGCGCTCGTCATCAAGTGCGCGTGCAACTTCGACTCGGCGCTTTGGAGCTAAGTCTTGAATTACGGCAGCTAAGTCAGCGGCGCGGAGGTTGCTGATGGTTGAAAGTAAATTTGCAACGCCTTGATTATGTTCTGGCAGAGTAAATCCAGTTACTTCCTCCCATTGCACAGTGGATGTTGCGCCTTTGCGGCGAAGCCCGCGACCTTTTTTCATGATGTGAACACGATTGATAAACCAATCGCCAGTTCGGGTTTGCTCCATACCCATATCTTCGACAACGACAGGCTCGCCATTTTCGATAAGTGTTATTGAACGATCGAGTAGTTCGCCGAGTACTAGTAGCTCACCGGTGCGTGATTCGAAGCGGCGCATATTTACGAGCCCAGTAATTACCACTGCACCAGATTCGATTGAAGTAACGCGCGTGATCGGAACGAATACTCGACGACGTAGTGGAACTTCAACAACGAGGCCAAGAATGCGCGGCGGTTGATTGTTGCTTCGCAACGTCGCTACGGCATCACGAACCTTCCCAACTGGGTCTCCATTTGGATCAAAGACTGCGGTACCGGCAAGGCGAGCGATAAAGACTCGATTTAATTGATTGGTGCTCATTTTTGGCCTCCCTTCATTGTCTAAGGGTATCGGCTACCGTTACTGCCATGTCGCAGCCTTTATCACGAGATAACCACACCCAGATTCCTGCGCGCCCCGATCTCATTCGTTTAGGC
>JAHECV010000127.1 GCA_024641555.1 Candidatus Planktophila sp. | reverse complement strand
GCGGTAGACGTGATAGTTCAGCCATGTTTTTTTCCTTACCTTGTTGTTGCCCAAACTCTACAATCGCGCCATAGGTTGTTCAAGTACCTATCGCTTCAAAAGTTGTTCGTTTCGTCACTAAAAAATGGCAAATAAGCCCATTTCAAGTGGTGAGCCGCGCCACTTCACGCCACGATAGCCCCATGGAAGAGCTTCTGACCGTGGCTGCGGTCGCCCGCCAAATTGGCGTGGCGCCAGCGACCTTGCGGACCTGGGCTAGGCGCTACGGGCTGGGGCCTTCAGGGCACGAGGCGGGGGAGCACCGCCGCTACTGCGCCAGCGATCTTGCAAAGTTGACCTTGATGCGGCGCTTAATCTCGGCCGGAGTTGCACCGGCAGATGCGGCGGCACAAGCAAGTTCGCATAAGGGCGAAGTTAAAGTAGAGAAGATTTTAAAGACCTTTGAAGTTCGCGACGATGTAGTCACGGCGATTGTGAACGCAGCGAATTCGCTTGATAGAAATTTTGTAGAAAGTATCTTGCGTAAAGATATTGAAAAATATGGAGTAATTGATAGTTGGCAGGAAGTTATCGTTCCAGTGTTGATCATTGTTGGCGATGCCTGGGCGGCCACTGGTTCCGGAATCGAAGTAGAGCACTTACTTTCAGAGACAATTACATCGATTCTGCGCGAGCGCTCTAGCCAGTTGAAGAAACCAATTAATGCGCGGCCAGTTTTATTGGCATCTGTCGGCGAAGAACTTCATTGCCTTGCGATACATGCCCTACACGCGGCGCTCTCTGAAGCGAAAGTTGATTGCAATTTCTTGGGTGCACGCACCCCTTTTGAAGCGCTCTCCAATACGATCTCACGAAGCGCCCCACCCGCGGTCTTTCTCTGGGCCCAACTCCCAAAAAATGGCGACCCTAAATTCTTCCGCGATATCCCTGCTATTCGCCCCGCACCTCGCTTTATCTTGGGTGGGCCGGGATGGGATCGTGAAGGCTGCACAGATGTCGCCTATGCCGATGATTTATCTCTGGCCTATGAGCAGATTAAGCAGGCGATCGGAGCCTAAAACTCAAGTTAGACTAGGGCGCTCAACGACAGTTCGGAGGGCTCATGAGCGGCGATAACGACAAAGTCGCGATGCTCGGGCTGACCTACGATGATGTGCTCTTACTGCCAGATGCCTCTGAAGTCGTTCCCAGCGAAGTAAATACCGCCACTTGGCTTACCCGCAATATCTCAATCGCCGTACCAGTTGTTTCATCGGCCATGGATACCGTCACCGAATCAACGATGGCGATCGCGATGGCAAAGGCGGGCGGCATCGGGATCATCCACCGCAACCTGCCAATTGAAGAACAAGTAACTCACGTTAAATTAGTTAAGAACGTTGGCTTGGCCGGAGCAGCAGTCGGTGTGGGCGACGATGGTTTTGCGCGCGCCCAAGCGTTAATCGAAGCAGGCGTTGATGTAGTTGTTGTTGATACTGCACACGGCCACCATCGCGCGGTGCTCGATGCGATTGAGAAAATCAAGAAGTTTTCACCAACTACCGAGATCATCGGTGGCAATATCGCAACGCGCGCCGGTGCCCAAGCGCTGATTAACGCCGGTGCCGATGCAGTCAAGGTTGGCGTTGGTCCAGGATCCATCTGCACAACTCGCGTTGTTGCAGGCGTTGGTGTTCCACAAATTACCGCAATCATGGAGGCCGCTAAGGCGTGCAACAAGGCAGGCATTCCTTTGATTGCAGATGGCGGACTTCAATATTCAGGCGACATTGTTAAAGCAATTGTGGCTGGTGCAAATTCGGTAATGCTTGGTTCACTTCTTGCCGGTTGCGAAGAATCACCAGGACAACTTGTCGAAATCGATGGCCGTAAATACAAGGCTTATCGGGGTATGGGTTCACTTGGTGCGATGCAATCACGTGGTGAGCAGAAGTCGTATTCTAAAGATCGCTATATGCAAGATGATGTTTTATCTGAAGACAAACTTGTCCCCGAAGGCATTGAAGGCAAAGTCGCCTATCGCGGCCCGGTTGCAGAAGTAGTTCATCAATTAGTTGGTGGTCTTCGCAGCGGTATGGGTTACGCCGGCGCCCCTGATATTGAAACCTTGCGTCGCGAAGGTCGCTTAATTCAGATCACCGCAGCAGGATTGCAAGAGAGCCATCCGCACGATGTCTTGCATGTTGCCGATGCCCCTAATTACAGCAAGAAGAGCTAGGAAAGGTCGCAATGGATATCGAGATCGCACCAGGAAAGCGCGCCCGCCAGGCTTACTCATTTGACGATATTGCAATTGTTCCAAGCCGTCGTACGCGCAACCCCGAAGATGTCTCAACTTCTTGGCAG
>JAHECV010000123.1 GCA_024641555.1 Candidatus Planktophila sp. | reverse complement strand
TTCTGCTCTGGCGCCATGGGCAAACAGATTGGAACGTCGTAAACCGTTTTCAGGGCCACTCTGATATTGATTTAAATAGCGTAGGTGTTTACCAAGCCGAACTCGCGGCGCCAATCATCGCGGGTATGGAACCTACTGCGATCTTAAGTAGTGATCTATCGCGCGCCCGCGTTACCGCTTCAAAACTTGGTGAAATCGTAAATATGGAAGTACTCGTTGACGAACGTTTGCGCGAAACCAATGGCGGACATTGGGAAGGCAAGACTGGTGCAGAAAATCGCGCCGTAGATTTAGAGAACTTTGTACGTTGGATTGACGGCAACGATAATCCCGCGGGAACAATTGGAGAGCGTCGCAGCGAAGTAGCAGCGCGCGCCAGCGCCGCTATCGATGAGTTCTTAGGTGATAAAGAGAACCAATTAGTTGTTGTTGCAACACATGGCGGTACGGCGCGTTGTTTGATCGGACATTATTTACATCTACCGATGGCGCATTGGGGAAAGATCGGTGGTCTTTCAAATGCGCGTTGGTCTATCTTGCAGACCAGTCCCAAGGGTTGGCACTTAGCCGAACATAACGCCGGTTCTATTTTGGAGCCCGTTTTCGGTGAAGAATCTGGCGCTGATGTGCCAGATCATGTGCGCTAGAGTTACCCTCTCGTAAAGTTCGGGGATATGGCGCAGTTGGTAGCGCGCTTCCATGGCATGGAAGAGGTCAGGGGTTCGAATCCCCTTATCTCCACTCAAGAAACTCTAGTTCTTCTAGTTATTTGGAGTTAGGAAAAAATGTCCATCGTCACCACAATTCCGCGTGGTTGGAACGCATCTGATATCGGCGATTTAACTGGTAAATCTTTCTTAATCACTGGTGGCACAAGCGGTATTGGCAAAGAAGCAGCGCTCGAGCTTGCTCGCGCAGGTGCGCACGTAACCATAACCGCACGCGATGCCGCAAAGGGCGCCGCAGTTGTTGCCGAGATTGCCAAAGAGCGCGTTGACTTCAAATTATTAGATTTAGCTGATATTTCATCGGTTAAGAAATTTGCAAAAGAATTTACTAAGCCAGTCGATGTTTTGATTTTAAATGCGGGGGTAATGGCTACGCCATTTTCTCTAACCAAAGATGGATTTGAAGTGCAGATGGGCACCAATCATCTAGGCCACTTTGCCTTAGCCGGTTTACTGCGCGAAAAAGTAAACGAACGAATTGTGGCAGTGTCATCACAGATGCATCGTGCCGCGCGCGTTTCCAATATCACTGCAGAAGAACTAAGCAATCGTTGCCGCGGAATCGGTGCCTATAACCCTTGGTCGGCATATGCTTTAAGCAAATTGGCTAACTTACTTTTTATCCACGAATTCGAACGCCGTAGCACCCGAAATAATTGGGGGATAGAGGCAGTTGCCGCCCACCCGGGTTATGCCGCCACAAATTTAATTAGCGGTGCAAATGTGCAAGATCGCGCCGGTGCTTTAGCAAATGCAATATTTGCACAGAGCGCGGGCCGTGGTGCGCTTCCAACGCTTTGTGCGGCAACATATCCCGGGCTTTATGGCGCCTCATATATCGGACCAGATGGATTTATGGAGATGCGCGGATATCCAAAGCTCACTCGCGCCGCTGCAATTGCATACGATCAACGATTAGCTGCGCAATTATGGAGAGTTAGCGAAGAATTGACTGGCGTTACTTGGGGCTAAAGCCCGATAAACTACGCAGATGACCACACCACGCGATGAACAAACGCATGCCGCGTATGACTTCGCCTATGTGCAAGAGAAGTGGCTACCGGTTTGGGATCAGATAGAGCCGTTTAAATCTGGCCGCGCCGACGATAAGCGCCCAAAGAAATATGTCTTAGATATGTTTCCTTATCCATCTGGCGATCTACATATGGGACATGCTGAGGCGTACGCACTTGGCGATGTAATCGCACGTTACTGGATTCAAAAAGGTTTCAACGTTATGCACCCAATTGGTTGGGATGCCTTTGGATTGCCGGCCGAAAATGCCGCAATTAAACGCAACGAAGATCCGCGTATCTGGACATATGAAAATATTGCAACTCAGAAGGCTTCGATGCGCCGCTATGCGTGTTCTTTCGACTGGGATCGCGTCTTTAATACCTGCGATCCCGAGTACTACAAATGGAACCAATGGTTATTTATCGAATTGCATAAGCGCGGATTGGCTTACCGAAAAGATAGCGCCGTTAACTGGTGCCCAAGCTGTCAGACCGTTCTTGCCAACGAGCAAGTTGTCGCAGGGCTCTGCGAACGCTGCGATACCGCAGTAACTAAGAAGAAGTTAAATCAGTGGTATTTCAAGATCACCGATTACGCCGATCGTTTGCTCGATGATATGAAAGAACT
>JAHECV010000122.1 GCA_024641555.1 Candidatus Planktophila sp. | reverse complement strand
GAGATTTACATTTCCACTTCGATAAATTGGATATTGCACGGCGATACGTGTAAAAAACATTCCCACCCAGAGCCAGCTCGCTCGTTTATAGGCACGTGCACGTGCCGGATCTTTTCGCCACTGCAAGTTTTCACCGAGTATCGGTCCAAGTAGTAAGCCCAGCACGGGCCAACCAGCCAAATTTGCAACAAGATACGCAGTCCCATAGCCAAGATTGGTGAGTAGTTTTGGTATGTATAGATCGCTGGCATTTCCGGTTCGATTGGCAAACCAAGCGCAGATAAGCGAACCGATTAGACCTGATACGGCATGCTGAATTGTTTCGCGCGACGCCAAACGAATAATCGTTAGTAGCGCTGATACAGCGACCGAAGCGATTAAGGCCGGTTGCAATTGATCTTTTAGGTTAAAGACAACTAGAAAGATAATCGACGGTATACCGGAATCAATTAGCCCTTTCTTTCCACCAAATGCGGCGAGGACTTTTGCTTTATCTGCGTCGTGGCCAGGATCGCTCATGCGCGCCCCGTCGAACCAAAACCATCGCTGCCTCGACCAGAGCCCGGCAAGTTTTCAACTTCTAAGAATTCAGCGCGTTCTACTTTTTGAATAACTAATTGTGCAATTCGATCGCCACGTTTAAAAGATACGCTCTCCTTCGGATCATGATTGATCAAAATAATCTGAAGTTCGCCGCGGTATCCGGCGTCAACAGTTCCTGGAGAATTGACCATCGTGACGCCATGTTTAATCGCTAAGCCAGACCTTGGATGGACAAGGGCGACGTATCCATCTGGAAGCGCAATTGATATTCCGGTAGGAACTAAGGCGCGCTCTCCTGGTGCAAGTGTTACATCGATACGAGAGACGATATCCGCGCCCGCATCCCCACCTTTGGCATAACGTGGAAGCGGAAGATCTGAATCTAAACGTGTAACAAGAACTTGAACGCCCATTATGGATTGATCTCAAATTCCGGATCGACGAATGCCAAAATTTGCGGAGACTTGGCGATATGTTCGAGGTACTCCTTAGGAGCGTTCTCTAAAAAGTGTGACATCGGAACGATGACAAAGAGAGCAGCTGCTTTAACGGCGATTTCTCCATCCGGGCCACCGAGTCGACCTTCGGCAGCGGTGTAGACCTTTCGATTTACTTGGCCAGTAATTCGCGCAGTTATATGAAGTGTTGTACCCATAGGAACGGGTTTTAGAAAATCGGTTTCCAGTCGCGCAGTAACGGCAGGAGAGCGAATCAGCCACATCAACTTTCCAAGCGCTTCATCAAATGCCAGCGACAGCAATCCGCCGTGAGCAAGTCCAGGCGCGCCTTGGTGATTTTCCGTAACTGTGAATTCAGCGGTTAAATCTGCAGCTGCTCCGGCATGTGCAACTAAGTGGAGTCCGGTCGGATGAAGTTCACCGCAACCAAAGCAATGTCCAAAATGAGAAGGAATCTTTGTGCCGATTTCTGGCGCTTTGGGGTGTCGTTCGGGAATCAACGCACCTTCCGGTGGAGTTGTACTTGCGACTCGGCTCATAGCAGCACTTTACTTGAAAGTGGTTACTTCATCTACAACGCAATTAGAATAATCGTGTGATCTTTCGTGAGGTGCTACGCCCGCCTATTTGGGTTCTCGCCTTTATTTATTTTCTTCTTCTCTCTGTAGTGCTTTCTGTATGGGCGGCCTTTGATAATCGAGCGACCTTGATCACGCTGGCTATCTCAACTCTTACTCTGATTTGGATAGCTTTTGCGATGCGGACGGTTATAACTTTTGACGGTCAGTTATTGAGAATTGATAAAGCTAAAATTGAAATTAAATATCTCGGAAAGGTAACTCTCCTAGACAAGCCTGCCATGCGATTACTTCGGACCCGCGACGCTGACCCGGCCGCCTTTCTGGCAATAAAATTCTGGGAGCCAAAAGGTCTGCGAATAGATTTAAACGATCCCCGCGATAGAACGCCATACTGGCTGATAACGAGCAAACGCGGCGAAGAAATCGCCGCGCTGCTTAGTCGTTAATAAAGAAAATTAAACTAATTGCACTCTTTACAGACTGCTATTTTAATTGCACTCTTTACAGACTGCCTTGGCCCCTTCGCCTTTAGCTAACTGCGTAATGTGATGAACCAAGAAGCATCGTGAACAAGTAAATTCATCTACCTGCTTCGGAACTACGCGAACGGCCAGTTCTTCGCCGGATAAATCCGCGCCTGGAAGTTCGAGATTTTCCGCCGCTTCTGCTTCATCGACATCAATCTGACCGGATTGAGCATCGACGCGCTTGGCTTTGAGTTCTTCTAGCGACTCCTCGTGGAGTTCCTCATCCGTCTTTCGGGGGGTGTCGTAATCTGTTGCCACTGCTCTCA
>JAHECV010000119.1 GCA_024641555.1 Candidatus Planktophila sp. | reverse complement strand
CAACCTACCGCAAAGGCATCGATCACCAGTCCAATAAGTTTGAGTCATACAAGCCATCATTTGAGAGCGAATTAGAAGCGTTCTACCAGTTGGTAAAAACTGGCAAAGAGATTGCAGATCCAATTGCCGATGGCATGGAAGATTTAGTTCTTGCACAGAAGATTGCTAAGAAGATCGCGGAGCTTGAAAAGACTCCGCTTGGCGGCGAATTACTCGACTGATTGGTTCTTGTCGCGAGTAGCAAAAAGGCTTGCGGCAGCGGTTATTAGCAAGGTAATTACGATTACGCCAAGGCTGACTTCTAGTGATACCTCAGGTACTTCAAATCCGCTTCCGTGAAGTGCTTCAAGAATCATCTTTACGCCAATAAATGCCAAGATAAATGAAAGGCCTTTTGAAAGATAAACCAGACGAGTCAATAGCCCTTCTAACAGGAAGTAGAGCTGGCGAAGGCCCATTAGTGCAAAAATATTTGCAGTCGTAACAATGTAGGCGCTATGCGTCAAGCCAAAAATTGCAGGGATTGAATCAAGCGAAAAGACTAAATTTGTGATTCCAAGTGCAATTAGCGCGATTGAAAAAGTACTAAGTCCCCGCTTCTTTAAAGCAGTTACAACTTTACCTTCTTCGAACTCTTCTTCCTCATCTTCATTTACTAATTTCCACGCGGTGTAAATGAGAAATGCGCCGAAGAGATAGAAAATGCTAGAGAAATTTGAAACCAGAGATGCGCCAATCGGAATCAGTAGGGCACGAATCGCAATAGTTAGCAGAATCCCTAGCAACAGGACCAACTGCTGCGATTCCTTCTTTACTTTTAAGCTAGCCAACAAAATGATAAAGACAAAAATATTATCTACAGAGAGTGCATACTCCGTTAGCCAACCTGCGAAAAACTCTTTCTGAAGTTCTCCGCTCGTCCATTGCGGCATAAAAATTCCGAAGCCAATCGCCGCGCCAATGTATAGCGCGGTCCAGGAAAGTGCCTCGCCAAATGAAGTCTCTTTATTTCGGCGAATTATGGCGAGAGATAAATCAAAGACAATAACTGCCGCCAAGAAAGCGATAGTAAACATCCATTCAGAAGTGGAGATCATCCGCGAAAGTGTCCTGTCTCGTTAAGGCTGCGCAAAGCGCGCAGGCCGTCTGATGGCCAGATAGATATTGATGTTATTGAACATGGCGCGGCGTCCAAATGAAAAACTGCTTCGGTTGGCGCTCCGGTAACTATTTGCGCGGCCAATTTAATTACTCCGTTGTGGGTGACAACAACGACTCTTTGACCTGGATATTCGGCGGCAACTTTTTCGAGAGCTTCTTCAACACGAATTCCAGCTTGATCGTAGGACTCTCCCCCACCTGGTGCATATGATGAAGAATTTAGCCAGGCCTGATATTCCTCGGGAAACTTTTCCTTAACCTCTTCGAAGGAGAGGCCGTCCCAATCGCCGAAAGAAAGTTCGAACCAGATCTCATCGAATTTAATTTCAAGCCCTGTAGCTTGCGCAATTGCCTGCGCGGTTTGAGTTGTACGCATAAGTGGTGACGCAATCAAAACTTCGGGCTTAATTTTTGCTATTTCAGTTGCGACGGCTGAAGCTTGCGACAAACCTTTTTCGGTCAGCTCTGGGTTAAGCGCACCAGTGCCGGAAAACTTACGCATTGGGGTAAGAACTGTTTCACCATGCCGAACCATGTAAATCATCGTTGGAACTTCATCACTTCGCAGACGTTCAGAGAGATAATTCTGTTGAACCTGCGGCGCAGATTTACTGGTGGAATCTCCATCTAAAGCCTTATTTGCCAAGCGGTCGGCATGTGAATTTTCATCACGTGGGATCCATGAGTACTTAACAAGCGTCGGATCATGGGCGGCGCGACATTGTTTAGCAAGATCACGCATATCCACATGTTTAATCTGCCAACGCCCCGACATTTGCTCTACAACTAGCTTTGAATCCATCGCAACTTCTACCGTTGCAGCCGCGTCAAGTTGATGTATGTGAGTTAAACCCGCGAGCAATCCGTTGTATTCGGCAACGTTATTTGTTGCAATTCCAATAACATCGAAGAGTTCGGCTACAATCTTGCCATTTTCAGTTACAACGGCGCCGTATCCTGCAGGACCTGGGTTACCACGCGAGCCGCCGTCGGCGGTTAACTTAAAACTCCGCGCCATTTAAAGACCCCGCACCAGAATGCACCGACATTCTTCACAGCGAACGAGCTCATCCTCAGGTAGACCAGCAATTCTTTGAAGCTCGACGGTGTTGAGAGTTAAGTGGCAACCTTTACATTGATTGCCGATCAACGCCGCCGCACCTGTGCCATTATTTCCGGCCCGAATTTTCTCGTATAGCGCCATTAATTCTGGATTAATGC
>JAHECV010000117.1 GCA_024641555.1 Candidatus Planktophila sp. | reverse complement strand
AAGTGGCATATTGACTTAGCCAAGAAGACCAAGAAAGCGTTAGTAATTCACGATCGCGATTCGCATGATGATGTCTTATCAATCTTGCTAGAAGTGGGCGCCCCAGAAAAGACTGTTTTTCACTGCTTCTCTGGCGATGTTGCTATGGCCAAGATCTGTATTGAACGCGGATACATCCTTTCTTTTGCCGGAACCCTGACCTTTAAAAATGCACCGGCGCTGCGCGAGGCGGTAAAACTTGTGCCGCACGAACAATTATTAGTTGAGACTGATTCACCATTTTTGGCGCCCATGCCGAATCGCGGCGCCTTAAATACACCTGCTCAAATTGCAAATATTGTGCGCGCTATGGCCGAAGAACGTAACGAAAGCGTTGGCGCACTTGCCCAAGCGCTCTCCGATAGCGCCGAACGTATCTTTGGTTCATTCGCCGCAGGTTCAACGTTATGAGCCTGTTAGGTGCAGCTGAAATTCGCGCCCTTGCTGAAAAATTAGATTTAAAACCAGCCAAATCTCTTGGCCAAAACTTTGTTATCGATGCCAATGTTTGTCGCAAGATTGTTCGAACTGCAGGAGTAACGGCAGGCGATGTGGCACTTGAAATCGGTCCCGGTCTTGGTTCACTGACGCTGGCGCTGATGGAAGAGGCAGCTAGCGTTATTGCAGTCGAAATCGATTCAAGATTAGCAACTCAACTGCCATTGACTGCAGCGCTACATAGCGATCGCAGTGAAATTCTGACTGTTATCAATCAAGATGCGCTACAAGTTAAATCAATTCCTGATGAGCCAACGGTATTAGTTGCCAACTTGCCATACAACGTTTCGGTTCCAGTCTTTTTACACTTGCTAGAAATTCTGCCAACTTTGCGCAGCGGAGTTGTGATGGTGCAAGCCGAAGTTGCCGATCGGCTAGCGGCGAAACCAAATACCAAGGAATATGGAATCCCCAGCGTAAAAGCTGCTTGGTGGGCTGAAGTAACTGGCGCAGGTTCGGTATCGCGCTCAATTTTCTGGCCCGCACCAAATGTTGATTCAAAGTTAGTTGGATTTAAACGTCGTGCAACGCCAGGAGATGAAAAGCTGCGCAAGGAGGCATTTGCAATTATCGATCTGGCATTTGCACAACGCCGCAAGATGTTGCGGGCTGCCCTTTCTTCTCGTTATGGCGGATCTGCAGCAGCGGAGGCGCATTTAATTGCCGCGGGTATCGACCCAACGCTGCGTGGTGAATCACTGGATATCCATGCATTCTGCAAAATCGCGCAACAAGGTTTAGAGTCTTAGCGTGCCGAAATCTAATCGCAACTCCGTAACAGTGAGAGTTCCTGCCAAGGTAAATCTGCAATTAGCAGTTGGTCCACGTGAGGCTGATGGTTTTCACAATTTAGTAACTGTTTTTCAAGCGATATCTATCTATGACGATGTAACTATTACCAAAGGCTTACCTGGTAGTGGAGTAACTATTTCCATCGTCGGCGATCACACCCATGGAGTGCCGGCAGATGCCACAAACTTGGCAGTTAAAGCGGCGCAGTTAATTGCCAATGAATATGACTTTGTTATTGATGCTCATATCGAAGTAAATAAATCGATCCCCGTTGCTGGCGGAATGGCTGGTGGAAGCGCCGATGCGGCGGCGGTAATTGTTGGTGTAAATGAACTTTACGAACTCGAGATGTCGCGCGAAGAGATGCACGAATTTGGTTCTCAGTTAGGCAGCGATGTTCCTTTTATGATTTCCGGCGGCACTGCAATCGGTCAAGGGCGAGGAGATCAGCTAACCGCAGCGCTCTCGCGCGGCACGTATCACTGGGTTTTAGCGCTCTCCACTGTTGGCTTATCAACGCCTGCCGTTTATCAAGAGTGCGATCGCCTACGCGCAGGTTTAGATATTGCAGCACCGCAAACTAGCGACGCGCTGATGCAATCGTTGCTCGCGGCAGATCCAAAGGCAGTTGGACAAGCGCTACATAATGATCTGCAATCAGCAGCATGTTCACTGCGCCCGGCGTTAACTTTAGTTCTAGATGTCGGCGAAGAATACGGCGCGCTAGGTTCCATCGTTTCAGGATCTGGTCCAACGGTCGCCTTCTTAGTTGGCGATGAAGAACAAGGTTTAGATTTAGCGGTTGCGCTAACTTCGAGCGGAGTTGTTGGAAGTGTTGCTCGCGCCTATGGTCCAGTGCCCGGTGCGAAGGTTATTTAAAAAACTAGTAAGTTATTTTTCTTCTAACTGCGCAGCCAGAGCGCTAAGTAAATCTGCAAGTGCGATTTTCTGCTCGCGCGATAAACCTTTTAAAAGTTCACGCTCTTGTTCAAGTAGTCCTTCCAGCGCCTTATCAACAGCGCGCATTCCAGATGCCGTTAAAGTAACTAGCGAAC
>JAHECV010000116.1 GCA_024641555.1 Candidatus Planktophila sp. | reverse complement strand
GAAGATATTGATCTAGTTGTTGCTGATCTTTCATTTATCTCACTTTCCTTGGTTCTGCCTGCGCTGGCGGCAGTTTCAAAACCGAACGCTGATTTCGTTCTTATGGTTAAACCGCAATTTGAAGTTGGACGCGAAAAATTAGGTGCGGGGGGAGTGGTTCGCGATCCGGCGCTTCGAAAGGCCGCGGTTCTTGATGTCGCAGAGTCTGCTTACGATGTCGGTCTTGGCGCCATGGGAATAGCAGCCTCACCACTTCCTGGGCCGGCCGGAAACGTTGAATACTTCTTGTGGTTGCGACGTGGCGCACCGGCAATTGACGAAGCATCTGTGGACCAAGCAATTGCGATGGGGCCTGCCTAATGTCACGCCATGCGATATTTGTCGTTAACGCATCTCGCGCTGAAGCCGTTGCGGCTACTAAAGAAATTTCACAAATACTTCTCAAAGAGGGTTTTACTCTCTCGACGCCTTCCGATATTTCAATTCTTGGAATATCGCAGCATCCTGCAGAGGAACTTCCTAAAGCCGAAGTCGTGTTGGTACTTGGGGGAGATGGCACAATACTGCGCGGTTCAGAGATAGCGCGGCGCCAAGATATTCCCATTCTCGGAATTAACTTGGGACATGTTGGTTTTATGGCGGAGGTTGAAAAACCTGCTCTCTCAGAAATCGCCGCCAGCGTTATAGCCAGAGATTATTTAACTGAGAATCGAATGGTTTTGAAGTACGCGGTAGAACGTGACGGAAAAGTTGTAGATACTGGATGGGCGCTTAACGAAGTCACAGTTGAACGCGATGGCACGACTATGGTTGAACTTTTTGTGCAGATCGATGGACGTCCTCTTTCACGATGGGGTTGCGACGGACTTATTTGTTCCACGCCAACAGGTTCAACGGCTTATGCTTTCAGCGCTGGTGGGCCAGTTCTCTGGCCGGAGATCGATGCGCTGGTCCTTCTGCCGATTTCCGCGCATGCTCTCTTTTCTCGACCAATGGTCGTTTCACCGACTTCAGAAATAATCGTAGATATCGAGTCTCGCGAAGCGCTTCTCTCATCCGATTCACTTCGCAAATTTAAGATTCAACAAGGTGATCGAGTCCTAATCACCCGTGATTCAACAGTTATAAAACTTTCACATATCAAACCAACGCTCTTTACCGATCGATTGGTGGCCAAATTTAAGCTCCCTGTTGAAGGTTGGCGCGGTGAGTGAACGTTCTCATCTAGAAGAGATATCAATCCGTTCGATCGGTGTGATCGATCAATCATCGCTCGAACTTAGCCCGGGGCTAAATGTTTTAACTGGTGAAACCGGAGCCGGTAAGACCATGATTCTTACTGCGTTGCAATTAGTTCTCGGTGGAAAGAGCGATAGTTCTCTGGTTCGCCATGGAAGCGAACGTTTACTCGCCTCTGCTCGATTCTCAGTCAACCAAGCGCTCGAAGATATTGCCGTCGAGTTAGGCGCTGATGTTGAAGATGGAACCCTGATATTGACTCGCACTGTTGGCGCTGATGGAAAGAGCAAAGCGATAGCGGGAGGAGCAAACGTTCCAGCGGCAACGCTAGCGGGGCTAGCCGATCACTTGGTAGAAATCCATGGCCAAGCGGCCAACCATCAAATCGTAAAACCGGCTAGGCAACGAGAGTTATTAGATCGCTTTATCGGTGAAGAGCTAACAAATTCGTTAACGCAATACCAAAGTAAGTTCAATTCTTACAATGAAGTAAAGGGACGAATTAAGGCGATGCGCGAAAGTGTCAGCAAACGCGACTCGCAAATCGCTGAACTTCAAGAATTCGTTTCAGGTTGGGTAAAGCTCAAAGCAGTCCGTGGAGAAGTTGCGATAACTAACGACCAGATATCGCGGCTAACCAGCGTGGAGGATCTCCGCCTTGCTGCAGATGGCGCAACGCAGGCTATCTCCAACGAAGAATCTGGCTCACTTACCTCACTTGGCGCTGCTCGGCGATTTCTGGATTTAGCAAAAGGTAAAGATGGAAAACTTGATGAAATTTCGAGTCGCGTCGCCGAAGGTTTCTATCTCATCGATGATGCCGCGCGCGATTTATCTTCATACCTCTCTTCGCTAGAG
Organism: Candidatus Planktophila sp.; assembly: GCA_024641555.1. The sequence goes on along the minus strand of JAHECV010000116.1, from coordinate 288 downwards.
GCTGATCCTGGCCAACTTGATACGTTACAAGCGCGCAAAGCCGAACTTTTAGCGTTTCTAAAGAAATGGGGATCTGGTGCAGATCCGGATGAAGATCTAGTGCAACTTGCGGCGAAGGCGAAGAGCGCAAAGATCGAGATAGAAGATTTAACTGGTGGAGATGAAAGAATCGCAGAGCTGGAGAAAGAACTCGACTCTATCAAAAGCCTTCTTTTAGCTTCCGCGGAAGAGTTAACGCAAGTTCGTACAGCAGGTGCAGCCAAACTTTCTGGTGCGGTTACGGAAGAA
>JAHECV010000115.1 GCA_024641555.1 Candidatus Planktophila sp. | reverse complement strand
TATCCAATACTTCACTGGAATCCCTGAAATACTTGTCGCTGCGCATCTTCTCGGCGCAACCTTGGTTTGGATCGCAGCGTGGCGAATCAGAATTTGCGTTACAAAGATATTGCTTCCTAAGCAAGTAGGTCGGCAAAATGGATAAGGAATGGTTATGAAAAACTGGACTGAGTTAGATGATCGCGCGGTTGCAGTTGCTCGCGCACTCGCGATGGATGCAGTTCAAAAGGCAGGCCACGGACATCCGGGTACAGCTATGTCACTTGCTCCAGTCGTCTATAACCTTTTTCAGAACCACTTAATTCACGATCCAGCAGACCCTAATTGGCTCGGACGTGATCGCTTTGTCCTCTCATGTGGCCACTCTTCGCTGACGCTTTACATTCAACTCTTCTTTAGCGGTTACGGACTAGAACTTGATGATCTAAAGGCTTTTCGTACTTGGAATTCATTAACACCTGGCCACCCCGAATATGGTCACACTGCAGGCGTAGAAATGACTACCGGCCCACTAGGTGCAGGAGTTGCAACGGCGGTCGGAATGGCGATGGCTGCTCGCTACGAACGCGGTCTGCTTGATGCTGAGGCACCAGCGGGTAAATCAATCTTTGATCACAACATCTGGGTAATTTGTTCTGATGGAGATTTGCAAGAAGGCGTAAGCGGTGAAGCATCTTCACTTGCCGGAACCCAGCAGCTCGGAAATCTTAAAATGATTTATGACGACAATCGCATATCTATTGAAGGCGATACTCATGTCGCATTTACCGAAGATGTTTCGGCTCGCTATCGCGCATATGGTTGGAATGTAATTGAAGTAACTGCAAAGAGCGATGGCAACGTTGACCTGGCTTCACTCGATGCCGCAATGATCGCCGCTGGAAGCGAAACCAGTAAGCCGACTTTGATCAGAATGAAATCAGTGATCGCTTGGCCCGCTCCTCACGCTAAGAACACCGCTGAATCTCACGGATCTGCACTCGGCGCAGATGAAATTGCCGCAACAAAAGTTTTGCTTGGATTGAATCCGGCAGAAGATTTTGCGGTACCGGCCGAAGTCTTTGCTCATGTTCGCAAAGTTAAGGATCGCGGCGCAGAACTTCGCAAAGCTTGGGATACCAAATTTGCTTCCTGGAAATCTGCAGATTCAGATCGCGCCGCTTTACTAGAACGTTTAATTTCTAAGGAACTTCCTAATGGTTGGGATAGAGATTTACCCGTCTTTGCGACAGGAAAAGATGTCGCGACTCGTAAGGCATCCGGTGATGTAATTGCCGCAATCGCAAAAGCACTTCCTGAATTCTGGGGCGGTTCTGCGGATTTAGCCGGAAGCAATAACACTGCAATCACCAGCGCCGGGTCGTTCTTGCCCTCATCCAGCGATATGAAGGGCGCTAATCCGTATGGGCGCATGATTCACTTCGGTATTCGCGAACATGCCATGGGCTCAATTCTTAACGGTGTAGCGCTTCACGGATTATCACGATGCTTCGGTGGAACTTTCGCAGTGTTTAGCGATTACATGCGTCCATCCGTGCGTCTGGCAGCAATTATGGATATCGCATCCATCTTCATTTGGAGCCACGATTCAATTGGCTTGGGTGAAGATGGTCCAACTCATCAACCTGTCGAACATTTAGCCTCTCTGCGCGCGATCCCAAACTTTGATGTTGTTCGACCAGGAGATGCCAATGAAGTACGTGAGGCATGGAAGGTGATTCTGCAACGTCGTAAACCAGCAGGCTTACTACTTTCACGTCAGAACTTGCCCGTTGTCGATCGAACCACCCACGGTGATGTGGCGCTGGTGGCAAAGGGCGCTTACATCTTGAAGGAAGCTTCCGCATCTGCCGATGTTGTCCTAATCGCTACTGGATCAGAAGTTGGCGTTGCCCTTGCAACACAATCTCTTCTTGAAGACAGCGGAGTTTCAACTCGCGTTGTAAGCGCGCCATGTTTGGAATGGTTTAAAGAGACAGATTTGGCATATCAAGGCCAAGTAATTCCGAAAAGCGCAAAATTGCGCGTAAGTATCGAAGCTGGAATCGCCCAAGGTTGGCGCGATTACATTGGAGATTCAGGAATTGCAATTTCACTTGAGCACTTCGGGGCTTCGGCATCGGCGAACAAGCTCTTTAGCGAATTTGGGTTTGCACCAGATGCCATCGCTGCCAAGATCCAGGGCGCGCTGAAGTAAAGATGATCAAATTAAGCGGAGCATCTCTTAGCAAGATAAATCGCAGTGATGCCAGATACCAAGTGCTTGTAAAAGCTCATCCCCGAATCGCAGCCAAAGATGCGACAACATGGGGGCCAGCAGCAAGTGCCGAGGCTGCGGTACGTTTAAATTGGGTTGATCTAGATCAAAGTTCACGTGAATTACTTCCC
>JAHECV010000113.1 GCA_024641555.1 Candidatus Planktophila sp. | reverse complement strand
ACAAATGATAAAAGTGCTACTTCTAATATAGCTGTCAGTTAAAGCCCCTTTCCGCCCCCATTTTTCCGCTTAAATGCGCCCGATAGACTTCACACATGCCCAACAGCCTGCCCAACCCTGCCGCCCCGGCGCAGGATGTCACACGCAGCGTTCTGGCGATCCCGGCTTTCCGCAAACTCTGGAATTCAATGGTCTTCTCATCTCTCGGTGATTGGTTAGGCCTACTCGCAACAACCGCACTGGCACAAAAACTTTCGGGCGGCTCTTATACAACTGCAAACTTTGCAATCGCAGGTGTCTTTATAGCACGTCTTCTGCCGGCAGTTTTCTTAGGACCAATTGCTGGCGTTATCGCCGATCGCTTTGATCGACGCAAATTAATGGTCACCTGCGACATTCTGCGCACTGCACTTTATATTTCGATACCAATTGTCAACACCTACCTCTGGCTTTACACCGCAATGATTTTGGTCGAATGTGTGACTCTCTTCTGGTCACCAGCGAAAGAAGCGACAGTTCCAAACCTGGTCGGCAAAGAAAAATTAGAGAGCGCCAATCAAGTCTCACTTTTGGCCGCATACGGCACCGCACCAATTGCGGCGATTCTCTTCTCACTCTTAACGCTCTTTGCCAACGCGATCGAATCACTCTTTCCATTTACTATCGGTGATTCCGTCGCGCTCGCACTTTATGTAAACGCCGCCAGCTTCGCCTTCGCCGCATTTACTATCTGGGGTCTTAAAGAAATTCCGAAAGGCGCCGCTGCTAAGGCAGATAAAAACGCCAACGTTTTGAAATCGCTGCACGATGGCTGGAAATCAGTTAGCGAAACCAAATTAATCCGCGGACTAGTTGTCGGAATGATTGGCGCCTTCTCTGCAGCCGGCGCCGTCATTGGCCTAGCACGCACATTCGTTGGCGATCTCGGCGGCGGCGATGCCGCATACGGTGTTCTATTCGGCGCAGTCTTCACCGGCCTTGCCATCGGTATCGCTTTTGGCCCAAAGATATTTGCACAATTTTCGCGCCGCCGTTTATTTGGCGCATCCCTTACCACCGCAGGATTCTTCCTTGTTCTCCTCGCCCTTATTCCAAACTTAGTAATGGCGGTTTTCACCGTTATCTTCCTAGGCGCATTTAGCGGCGTCACTTGGGTTACCGGCTTCACGATGCTCGGCATGGAGGTGCAAGATGAAGTCCGCGGTCGCACCTTCGCCTTCGTGCAATCACTTATCCGCATCACGCTAGTTGCCGTGCTCGCCATTGCACCTGCAGTTGCCGCAGCCTTTGGCGTTCACACTTACAAATTTGAAAATGCAACTCTTAACTTCAACGGCGCACAGATAACAATTCTCATCGCAGGGCTGATCGCATCGATAATCGGTTACATCTCTTACCGCCAGATGCGCGATCGTCCAACGGTTTCACTCTGGTCAGATATTGCAAACGCTCTTAAAGGCGAACTCGGCGGAATCACCGGCGCCCCAACAACCGGCGTCTTCATCGCATTTGAAGGCGGTGAAGGTACCGGCAAATCAACGCAATCAAAGTTATTAAAAGAATGGTTAGAGGCCCGCGGTGAAAGCGTTGTTTTATCGCGCGAACCCGGAGGCACCGAACTCGGTAAAGATCTGCGCAAAATTTTGCTTGGACATGAAACCGGCGTCATCAGTCCACGCGCTGAAGCGTTGTTATATGCCGCAGATCGCGCCCACCATGTCTTCTCCGTTATTCGCCCAGCACTTGCCGAAGGAAAAGTTGTTATTACCGATCGCTACTTTGATTCATCGATTGCCTATCAAGGGGCCGGCCGCGTACTTGCCCCCGGAGAAGTCGCGCGCATTTCACGTTGGGCAACTGAATCGCTCTTTCCAACGTTAACCATTGTTATCGATTTGCCCGCAGAAATCGGCATCGGCCGTTTACATAACCCAGATCGCTTAGAAGCTGAACCACTTGCCTTCCACGAACGCGTACGCCAAGAGTTCTTACAACTTGCCCGCCTTGATCCAGAACGTTATCTAGTTGTCGATGGCAAAGCGAACATTGCAGAAATTCACAACGCAATCATCGCCCGCGTTGCCGAACTTCCAGCGCTTTCCAAAACTGAAAAACCCGTAAAGAAAATCTTTAAGAGATAAAAGTTCGAGCAAATGTCACCGTCCGTCTTTGACTCTCTAGTTGGCCAATCACACCTGATCGAAATCTTGCAAGGCGCCGTCGCGGCATCGCGCACCAACGCCGAGTCACCCGAAACTTCCGTACACGGAATGACCCATGCCTGGATCTTCACCGGCCCACCTGGCTCGGGTCGCTCATCAGCTGCCATCGCCTTTGCCGCAGCCCTGATCTGCCCACAAGGTGGCTGTGGCACCTGCCAAGAGTGCCGTAGCG
>JAHECV010000014.1 GCA_024641555.1 Candidatus Planktophila sp. | reverse complement strand
GCAACGCTCAATGACCCAATCTTGTTTGCTGAATCACCGTTCTTTGCGATGCGATCAGCGCCGATCAGCGCCGCATCAATTCGACCGCTAAGAATCGCCATCGCTGCCGCACCATCTGGCTCAATTCGATAAGGAATATCAGATTTCATTAACTCCCAAGCAGTAAGTCGGGAGCCTTGAAGTAACGGACGTGTCTCATCTGCATAAACCTCTTTAACTAATCCGCGCTTATGCATCTCTTTGATCACGCCTAACGCGGTACCGGTTCCGGTCGTTGCAAGTGAACCTGTGTTGCAGTGGGTTAGAAGCGTTAAAGGTGTTGAACCTAATTTATTTATCAACCAGTCAGCGCCGATATTTCCCATATCAGTGCTTGATTGCTTATCTTCGCTAGCGAGTTCTTGAGCCGCTGCCATTACTGCGTCACGTCCACTTGGCAGATGCTTTCGAATTTTTTCAACTGCCCAGGCCAGGTTAACGGCAGTTGGACGAGCATCACGTAGCAAATCAATATTCTTTTCGAGTTGTTCGGAGGACAGACCTCTACGTTCTGCTTCATCAATGGCAAGGACCACGCCGTATGCGCCGGCAACACCTAGCGCCGGTGCGCCACGTACAACTAGCTTTTGAATAGCGACGATAAATTCAGCTATCGAATCGTATGAAATGTAATTCTCGGAAATTGGAAGCGCTGTTTGATCAAGTAGAACGATTTTATTTTCTTTCCACTCAATAGCCATGAAAGGTGTTGACATTGGCACCCAGCTCCTCAATAGTTGTCCTACAACTTCAGGACTCACAATACGCTAGGGGGTGGATATGTCAATACTTTTTAAGAAAGAGATCTCGCGCACCTCTGGCACTCCGCTTAGCGATCAAGTTAAGACCCATATTCGCTCCAGAATTCTTAACCAAGAATGGAACGCTGGTGCAAAAATTCCTGGCGAGTTTGAACTTGCCGCGCAATACGGGGTCGCCCGAGTAACAATTAGAACCGCACTTCGATCTTTAGAAGCACAAGGGTTGATTGATATTCGACACGGTTCAGGCGCATATGTAGCCGACTTTGGTGGAACGGTGCGTGCGGGGCTGCAGGAACTTAAATCAATCACGCAAACCATAAAAGAGTTGGGTTACAAAGCGGGGATGGTTACCAGAACTAGCCAAATACGACCTGCTACAAAATCAGAAGCAAAGGATTTACTGCTTGCCGCGGGTACCGAAGTTCTTCATATCGAACGAGCGATCACCGCCGACGGCGAAGTAGTTGCTTTTTCTTACGATACTTTCGCAACCGATGGTCTCTCTGCTACCGCCATTAAAAAGATTTCAACCGGTTCGGTCTTCGCAGGTCTCGATGCCGTTAATAAGCAACCAGTGAGAGCTCGTGCAGAAATTCATGCGATAAGTTCGAAAGAGATTGGTTGGGGGGCAGGAAAGCCACGAAGCGGCCTTTACCTTCAACTCAAACAAGTGCACTACCTTCGCGATGGAAAGCCGATCGCTACCGGAGACACATATTTCGTTGAAGGAAAATTCCAGTTCATTATTCATAGAACTATTTAAATTGGAAACTTAGGCGTAAGAATCCCAATCTCCACCGCTAAGGATTCCACCATCTATAACTATTGATTGGCCAGTTATATATGAGGAAGCATCTGTAGCCAGAAAGATTACTGATCCGATGATCTCGTCTGGGTTTGATAGGCGGCCAATTGGGGTTGTTTCGTCAAACCATTTTGTGCGGTGAGGTTCGCCCCAAAGTGGCTTAGTGAAATCAGTTTTGATAACTGAAGGTTCGATGCAGTTAACTCGAATTTTATCTTTTGCCCATTCACGAGCGGTGCTGCGGGTAATTGAACTAACTGCTGCTTTGGTCGCTGCATACACAGAGATCGTATTAAAGCTATAACGAGAACTAAGCGAGCTCATATTCACAATAACTCCACCGCCGGCGGCTTTCATAATCGGATGTGCCGCCTGTGAAATAAAGTAGATCGCCTTCATATTCACTGAAACTAAGACGTTGAAATCTTCTTCAGTCACTTCAGTTATCGGTTTGCGACGATTTATTCCTGCAGTGTTGATAACAATATCTAGGCCGCCCATAAGCGCATTTGCCTCATTGACCACATTGGCACATTGATCTGGGCTAGATAGATCAGCGCCAATTGAAAAGGCTTTGCCAGATTCGCCAGAGATGGATTTGCGGACTTCATCTAGTCGTTCTTGATTTAGATCCTGAATAGTTACATCGGCGCCTCGTTCGGCAAAGGCTTTCGCAATCAATGCACCTAGCGTTCCAGCGCCACCGGTGATGAGAACGCGCTTCTGCTTAAGATCGAATAATGGATCAAACATTGACTACCCCTGTAACTTCTAGATAAGTAACGCTCTCTGGCGCTAAAGACTGTGGCTTTAAATCAATTCCCGAGAATTTTACTTCCTGCTCAATAGTACTGAAATTGACCAGAATAACCTTCGCTTTTTGACCTGAAGTAATGATCAGGCAATCAACTAACTCTGGAAGAGATGAAGCGGTTGGCCTAGCGTGAGTGAATCCTTTGAGATACTTAAACAAGCGCCATACTGGAAACTCTTCACTAGCGTTGCTTGCAAAGTTAGGTGAATCTTTACTACCAGTAGATAGCTCGCGTATTCCACGCCATCCCAAAGTTTCGAAGTAAGTTGCGGTCGAAATTGACTCTGACTCCGTAAGTGAGCGGATTGACATCGCTGTCCAAGCTTCGGCAAACCAAGTGCGCTGGCGTGCATCGACCGACGCTGGCAGAGGTGTATTGCTGACATCTTTATCTGGTTTAGTTGCATTTGGGTTGTACCTTGGAAGTAGCGTGATTGGCCCGATACTCACTTTTTTGCCCTTAGCAATCCGGTACGCGTTTTTGGCAATTGTTTTCTGGGTACCGGTATTTTGTATAAGAGTTCGGTCATCAAATGAGTGCACTTGAGGGTTGATTGAAAAGTTGACTTGATCAACGAAATCGACTGCGCTCTGATTGCGATTGAGTTCGGTGAAGTACAGATCTGTGCCGCCAATGATTTTCGAGTTATCCCCTAGTAGTGCTTCTGCCGCTTGAATAAAACCAAGAGGAGCAGTTTTATCTCCTGCTGAAAAAATGTAGAAGCATCGTATTTGATCCTTAATTTCAACTATTGGCTTAAGAACTGCCTGAAGTTGCTGGAGGCTGACAGCGGTTATCGCAAGATCAAGATCAATCTTTAACTTCTTAGTTACTAATAGCGCCTGTTCCACGGTTGAGCGAATTCGAGAATCGCCGTTAATGCTCAGTCGAAGGTGTTTGATCGCGATGTCATCGAACCCCGCGTATTCACTGAGGATTAAGTGTGCCGGATCTTCACTAAGCCCTAAGCCTATCTCTGGAATTTTAATCTCTTTGGCTCCGACTGTAATGACTGCGCTTTCATTTTTATTCACTGAATCAACTGAAGTGGTTTCGCCAGAAATTGAGATGGTTATCTTTTGGCTAAGTTCCTCGCCCGGACTAACCTGCGCAGGAAAAGGTAGAGAAATTGGTGTGCAGTAGGTCTTGTATGAGGCATCACTCCAGTTACGGTGATCTTCGGTTTCAAATATTTCGCCTTCAAACTTTACTGAAGCAATTTGCCCGCTTTGAAGCTGATGACTAATTCCAGACAAATTCAAAAAGGGTTGATTAGGAGCTATCTCTTCCGGAAATTTAGATTTTTCAAGTGCGCCATCTGCCTTGGTTAATTCACAGTCGCGTCCAGCCAAACCTGCCACGGGATGAAGTAGGCAGAGCCCCAAACGGTTTCTCAAAAATGAGACTGCCGTAGATGCGTTAAACCCGTAGGTGATTTCTCCATTTTCCGAGCCAGTTATATCTAATTCCACAGATAAATCTTTGGCATCGTGCGAACCCTGCGCTTTGATCTTCGCAGTGAACGAGCGATCGCCAACTTCCCAAATCTCATCTTTGATAGCAAATGGCCGAGCAGTCCAATTGATATCCTGAAAAACCAAGTAGATCCTGCGAATTATCTCTTCGCTACCTATACTTATATTCCAAAGACTTCCCTCGGAATATTCCAGCGACAACGGACCAGCTACAAGTTTTCTCATGTATCTACTACTTGAGTAGTGAGCCAACGTTAAAGACTTGGCCTGATTCGGCTGATTCGTATGCGCCGAGGGTGATATCCAATAATTTGAGGGTATCTGCGCCGCTGGTTTCGGGAGTCTTGCCTGTTCTCAAGCATTCAATCCAATGCTTATTCACATTTACGACGCTATCTTGAATTCCATTCCAAGGTTCAGAAGTCCAGCCGTGATCCGGAATAACAACAACTTCATTCGTTACAGAAGTTCCCGATACAACTTGAAGATGGTAGTCGGCTGACAAGGTGATAGCCCCCTTGGTTCCCTCAATGATTACGAATGTTTGCGGATAGGTGCTGTGGTCTGATCTGGTCTCGTAACTAGCATCAACGATGCAGCTAGCATCTCGCATGTCCATCAATATCGTCGCTGAGTCTTCACCTTTAATAATCGGATTAACCCGGTGCGCAGAAGTAAAGATCGTATTTGGTTCACCAATAAAGTAACGCGCAAGATCGAAGAGATGAACTGCAACGTCAACGATAATCATTCGTTCGCTCTCCACCAGCCAAGATTGGGCAGAGTAAACATCGTGCGCAGTTCTAAATGAAATTCGCCCGAAGAATGGGCGTCCAATTGCACCGCCATCGATAATCTCCTTGATTTTTCGCATCGGGGTCTGGAATCTAAAATTCTCGTGAACCATAAAGGGCAAACCTTTATCTGACATCGCCTTAACCATTGACTTTGCATCAGCCATATCCCAAGCAAGTGGTTTCTGACAGATTGCGGCAACGCCATGTTTTGCGGCTAGTTCCACCATATATTTATGGGTTGGTGGAGTCGTCGCAATGTCAACGAAATCTAAATCTTCACTGGCAAACAGATCTTCTGCACTTTCGTAGGCCTTGCCACCGAAATTGGCAGCAGCCAACTTGGCTTTTTCAAAATCAACATCGCAAGTTGCAACTAGTTCGACATCTGGATTTTGGCTCCATGCATGGAGGTGGTTCTGAGCAAAGAAGCCACAACCAATAAGGGCATATCTGTATTTCTTCCTCGTCATAGTGCGATTTCTCTACTTGGGTCAGTAATCCACTCGCTCCAAGAACCAACATACATTTTGCTTCCGCTAATGCCAGCGTGCTCCATAGCTAATACATTTTGTGCGGCGGTTACACCAGAGCCACAATAGAAAATTGTGTTTTCGGGGCTAACACCTTTGATGAGAGTTTCGTAGTGCTTCTTTAAATCACTCTTACTCTTGAACATCCCTTGAGAATCTGTAACTTCAGCGCGATCTGCCAAACCGGCACCAGCTATATGGCCACGAACTGGATCGTAGTATTTTCCGCCGCCGTGATAACCCTCTGCTCCTCTGGAGTCAAAAACGCAGTAATTCCCATCATTTCTGGCCACTTCAACTTTTTCAACATCAACTAAGAGATCGTTACGTAAATCTGGTATGAAGTTTGTAGGAGAAATAACTTTCTTCTCTTGGTTTACCGGTAAAGATTCGCGGTTCCATGCCGTTAAACCACCATCTAAAACTGCAACTTTTTTATGTCCCATCCAGCGGAACATCAACCAAAGTCGTGAGGCCGCCATCAATCCTGACTCTGCGTCGTAACAAACTACTTGAGTATCTGGAGTTATTCCCCAGTTAGAAAGCGTCTTTGTAAATGTGGCAACTGTTGGAAATGGTCGGCGACCGGTAACACCCTGAATAATTTCGCCTGATAGATCTGTGCCTAAATCTGCGTAAAGTGCGCCCGGAATGTGGGCTTGATCATAAGCACTTCTTCCCCACGCTTCATCATCTAGAGAAAAGCGCACATCAAAAATTACAAACTGAGAATTTTCTAGATTGCGCGCCAAATCGCTAGTAGATATCAACGTTGTATAACTCATCGCTGCACACTCTTCACAAGGTATTGGGTTGTGGTTAGGGTACTACAGTGACTCTGACTCCGAGAAGTTCGCTTGTAACGCAAGGCCGTGACCGAAGCCCAAACCGCGCAATGTTAAGAGCGCTGGGTATGAATGGTGACGATTTTAAGAAACCGCAGATCGGTATTGCATCCTCTTACAACACGATTACTCCATGCAATATGTCGCTTCGGACTGTTGCGCAAGACGTTGCAGCGGGCGTAAGCGCTAACGGTGGATTCCCAATGGAGTTTGGCACGATCACCGTTTCAGATGTTATTTCTATGGGACATGAAGGCATGCATTTCTCTCTTGTCAGCCGCGAAGTGATTGCAGATTCTGTTGAGACTGTGATGCAAGCAGAACGCTTAGATGCGATGGTAACTCTGGCCGGATGCGACAAAAGTATTCCAGCGATGCTTATGGCGGCTGCGCGCATAGATGTACCAAGTATCTTGATGTATGCCGGTTCTTTGCTTCCGGGAAAAACCACTCTCCAAAATGGCACAGAGATCAAGGTGAATATTGTTACGTCTTTTGAAGCAGTTGGTGCAAATGCACGTGGACTAATTTCTGATGAAGATTTGGATCGTATTGAAAAGGCGGCTTGTCCAAGCGCCGGAACATGTGGCGGCATGTACACAGCGAATACGATGGCCAGTGCATCAGAGGCGATGGGAATGTCACTTCCGGGCTCTTCATCCCCATCTGCGGTAGACAATCGTCGCGAACCGCTGGCTAAGTTAGCTGGCGAATCTGTAATCAACTTACTAAAGATGGGAATAACGACTAGCGACATAATTACCAAAAATTCATTGGAAAATGCCATCACCGTAGTAATGGCTCTTGGTGGTTCGACAAATGCAGTGCTGCACATGCCGGCGATCGCTCACGAGCTAGGGATTGAATTATCGCTTGATGATTTCAAGAGAATTGGGGCTCGAGTTCCGTTACTTGCGGATCTAAAGCCATTTGGTGAATATGTGATGTTTGATCTGGATAAGGTCGGTGGCGTCCCTGCGGTGATGAAGATTTTGTTAGATGAAGGCCTGCTCCATGGTGATTGCTTGACTGTCACCGGAAAGACGGTGGCGGAAAATCTGAAGGATGTAGATCCACCTTCAGCAGATGGAGAAATTATTTATCCCGCTGCGCAGCCTTTCGGTAAAAATGGAGGCATAACCATCCTAAATGGTTCTCTCGCACCTGAGGGTGCAGTAGTTAAGAACGCTGGGGTTGATGAAGAAAAATTCCAAGGTGCCGCCCGAGTATTTGATCGCGAGGAATCTGCGATGGAAGCGCTCTCTGATGGAACCATTAAAAAAGGCGATGTTGTGGTTATCCGCTACGAAGGCCCCAAGGGTGGGCCAGGCATGCGCGAAATGTTGATGATCACAAGTGCAATTAAGGGTGCAGGTCTGGGAAGAGATGTCTTACTTGTTACCGACGGAAGATTCTCTGGTGGTACGACAGGACTATGTGTGGGACATGTTTCACCGGAAGCGGTGGAAGGCGGACCTATTGGTTTGATCAAAAATGGGGATCTAATATCCATCGATATTCCGAATGGAACTTTAGAACTACTGATTTCACCAGATGAATTACGTCAAAGAGCCAAGAATTTCGTGCCTCTTCCACCTAGGTACACAAAAGGCGTGCTTGCTAAGTATGCGAAGTTGGTTGGATCTGCTACCTACGGCGCTGTTTGCTCGTAACCATAAGTTGATGAAAGGTAAATTAATATGACGGGAAAAAGAACAGCGATCGTAACCGGTGGAGCATCGGGAATTGGTGCAGCCTGTGTTCGCAGATTTCTAAATGACGGAATCAATGTTGTCGCACTAGACCTTAATGAAAATCTCCTAGTGAAAATGCAAGCCGAGCTGGCTAATCCCAATCTTCACATTGTCGCCGGCAATGTCTGTGATGAAAAAGTCCGCGGCCAAGCAATTGAAATGGCTGTTAGGCAAGGAGGCGCGTTAGATATTTTGGTAAATAACGCCGCCATATTTCTACTTTATGGGCTTGATGCCACTCATGAGCATTGGCAGAAGACCTTTGAAGTAAATCTTTTAGCTGGTGCAGACTTAGTTACTCAGTCGCTCTCGGAAATGCGAAAGAGCGTGCATCCAGCGATTGTTAATATTGCGAGCATCTCGGCGCATCGCGCACAAGCAGGTCGCTGGACATACAACGCAATGAAAGGCGCTTTACTCGAACTCACCAAATGCCAAGCACTTGATCTCTCAAAATATGGCATCCGCGTTAATTCTGTTAGTCCGGGTTGGATCTGGACCGAAACACTTGACCAAGCTGCCGATGGAGATCGCAAAAAATGGGAACCAATTTGGGGACGTTATTCGATGATGAATCGATGTGGTGAGCCAGATGAACTCGCAGCAGCAGTTGCTTGGTTAGCTAGCCCTGACGCCAGTTTCGTTACCGGAGCCGACTTGGCAGTTGATGGTGGTTATCTTGCGCTAAGTCCTGAAACAACTGACGCGCTCGAATTACAAAGAGGCTAAATTCGTGAAGTACGTAGATTCACATATGCATCTCTGGGATATGACCGAAGGAGACTATCCCTGGCTCATGAATCCAGAAAAACCCGAGTTACCTTTTGCAAAGATTCAAGATTTAGCAGTTGATTATCGCCTAACAGAATATCGAAGTGATACCGCAAATCTAGATCTAGCGGGGTTTGTTCATGTTGAAGCGGCTTGGAATCCGAATGATCCAACTGCTGAAACTAAATGGCTAACCAGTTCTCTCGCCGAATCAGAAATTCCTTATGCGCTAGTGGGGCATGCAAATTTACTTAAAGAAGACTTTCCAGATGTACTTGCCGAACATTGCTCATTAAACGAGCGGGTCGTCGGCATCAGGCAGATTCTCAACTTTCATATAGATCCGAAATACACTTTTACGGATAACCCATCAATCATGCAGGATAAGGTTTGGCGCAAGAACTTTTCCCATCTTGGAAGCCGTGGATTGAGCTTTGATTTGCAAATTTTTGCTGATCAGGCGGATTTGGCAGCAGATTTGGCGCGAGATTTTCCAGCAACAAATATGATCATTAATCACTTCCTAATGCCTATCAAGTTTGATGAGAAGGTTTTCGAATCTTGGAAGACCGAAATGGCTAAGGTGGCGCAATTCGAAAATATCGCAATTAAGTTAAGTGGCTTATATATGTACCACCGAAACTGGTCAAAAAATATGCTGGAAACTTTAATTGGTGTTGCGCTTGATTTGTTTGGCGCTGAACGTGTTATGTGGGGAAGTAATTTTCCAGTTGACCGGCAATTTGTAACTTTAGGTAAATTGATATCTGATTTCGAAGAAATTCTGAACGACTTTGATCAAGCAACTCGTGAATCAGTGATGTGGAAAACAGCTAATAATTGGTATCACCTAGACGTTGATAAATCTCGCCGTATTTAGGGATCTAGAGTCTGCCTGCTTGGTGCACTCGCTTCAAGAACTCTTGCGTCTTGGCATGAGTGGGATTTTGTAGCACTTGTTGAGCACTGCCTCTCTCTAGAATATTTCCAGATTCTAAGAAGCAGACTTCATCCGCTACCTGGGTAGCAAAACCCATCTCATGGGTTGCCAAGACCATAGTCATTCCATCTTGCTTTAAATCGCGGACGATACTTAAAACTTCATTAACAAGAACCGGATCAAGTGCCGAAGTAACCTCATCGAGTAGCAATAGTCTGGGGTTTACAGCCAGCGAACGAATGATTGCTACACGCTGTTGCTGTCCCCCGCTTAAGCGATCAGGGTACTGATCTGCCTTATCTTTTAAATCAAATCTCCCCAAGAGAGTTAAGGCTGCTTCACGAGCTTCTTCTACCTTATTTCCTTGTACTTTTATTGGAGCCAAAGTGATATTTTCTAAGACGGTTTTATGTGGGAAAAGATTGAACGACTGAAAAACCATTCCGAGTTTTCTACGTACATCATCAACTTTGATTAACGGATCAGTTATTTCTTGCCCATCTAGAAATATCTGTCCGTCATCAATCTTTTCAAGAAGGTTTACGCAACGCAGTAAGGTTGATTTTCCGGAGCCTGATGCGCCGATCAGAACTGTTGCAGTGTGCTCAGGAACTTGCAGCGAAAGATCATTTAGTACGAGCTCGGCGCCGAATGCTTTCCGTACATTACGGAGCTCTAATACGTTAGCCATCAGATCGCTCCTTCCGAGTTCTGCGCCTGGGTGCGTTGTCTAATTGCTCGGTCTGTATAGCGAGTCATTGGGATGGTAATTAGCAAGAAAAGAATCGCTGCAACCACATATGGTGTGTAATTGAAGGTTCGGCTGGCGTTAATTTGTGCTGCTCGGACTGCATCGGTAACTCCGAGAATAGAAACCAATCCAGTGTCTTTCAGTAAGGAGACAAAGTCATTTAAAAGCGGCGGAACCACTCTACGTAGAGCTTGAGGCAGAACAACAAAGCGCATTGTTTGGCCAGACGTAAGACCTAGAGATCTTGCGGCGGCTCTTTGACTTGGATGAATTGAAAGGATTCCAGAACGGATAACTTCTGCGACATAAGCTGAATAAGTGAGTACTACGGCGATCGTGCCCAACACAATTACATTGCTAGATACGCCCTGCAAGCGAAGTGCTGGGACTCCAAATCCCACGAGAAGAATGATCAGAATTAATGGTGCACCGCGGAAAATATCAACATAAGCGGTCGCTAAAAATCTAAATGGAGTGAGTGCCGGCGACTTCGTTGTTCGCATTAGCGCCAAACCCATCGCGATAATTCCAATTGCGATCCCGCCAATAACGGTTAACTGCAGATTTATCCATAGACCTTTTAGAACAGTCGGAAAGACTTCTTTTCCGTATTGAATATCAAAGAAAGTGGCCTTGACTACTTCCCAGCCTGGAGATGTAACCAGAATTACTGCAAGAGTTCCGAGAACTGCTAACGAAGATACCGCCGCAACAATTGCTTGTTTTCTATTTAGTGATCGTCTTATCTTGCGACGTTCTATTTCGCGTGAGCTTGGCGACCAAGCAGAGGTATTTCTCTCTGACATGGTCGCCAAACTACCGCGTTTATCTAACTTTTACTGCGAATTACTTATGGCTTCAGAACTGGAGCGCCAGCGTCAGTGGCGAGCCACTTATCTGTGATCGCCGCCAATGTTCCATCTGCGGTAATCGCATCAACTGCTCCAGATACGCATGCAGTTAGCTTGTTGCCCTTTGAGAGCAAGAGACCAAATTGATCACCAGCGCCTGTTGAAGGAAGTTGACCAACAATTAGACCATCTTTAACTTCAACACCTGAAAGGTAGAAAGCAGTGGGTAGGTCAACTACCAAGCCATCAATCTGACCATTCTTAAGCGCAGTTACACCAGCAGCATTGTCGTTAAATACCTGTGGCTTGATACCGATCTGATTTTCAATGGCATCAAGAGAAGTTGTCCCAACTGCTGCACCGAGCTTTGCATTCTTAAGTTCTGCAATTGAAGTTTTTCCAGCGATCTTACTTCCCTTATAAGAAACGATGGCTTGTGGAGCCGTGTAGTAAGGAGAAGAAAAATCAACGACCTTTGAGCGATCTGCGGTGATCGAAAATTGCTGCAAGTTGAAGTCAAAATTCTTTTCACCCGGTGTTACAGCACCATCAAATGTTGTGCGGACCCAAACAACTTCATCGTTGTTAAACCCAAGTTGCTTGGCTACTGCGTAAGCGACAGCACCCTCAAAGCCTTCACCTGATTCTGGCTTATCGTCGATGACCCATGGGTAATAGGCGGGCTCACCAGTTGCAATTGTTAACTTCCCTGAAGTTACAGTTGCGAGATCTGCTTTTTCGCAAGATGCTGATGCGACATCTGTAGATTCAGATTTTGAACAAGCAGTTAAACCAAATGCAAGAGCAATTGATACTGCGAAAATTAACGATTTACGTTTCTGCACGTTTTCTCCCTTTCGTGGAGTTAGCAATACTCGCAAAGGCTATAAAGGCAATTGCGGGCTGTCTAATTGCGATAGATATGCAAAAACACTGCTTTCCTATTAATTCGGATTAAGCAGTGTTTGGTGGCGGGTGAAGGATTTGAACCTTCGAAGGCAGAGCCGGGGGATTTACAGTCCCCTCCCATTGGCCGCTCGGGCAACCCGCCAGGGTCATACTTTTACGGCGGGCGCTAGATTACCCCAA
>JAHECV010000106.1 GCA_024641555.1 Candidatus Planktophila sp. | reverse complement strand
CGCG
This sequence comes from Candidatus Planktophila sp., assembly GCA_024641555.1. The sequence goes on along the minus strand of JAHECV010000106.1, from coordinate 2,413 downwards.
GTCATTTAATTCGGCAAGCAGCTCAAGTGCTCCAGGAACAGCGTGTACGCCATCAGTATCTGAAATTTCAAGATCAGTAACGCGGCGAATCCACTTTTGGATTTCCGCTTCTTCGCGATCGGCCAATACTTTTCGCAAAGTTTGTTCTGCGGGAACGCCGTGATGGCCAGCAAGTTTTTCCAGCGGAATACCAGCTTCATTGGCCATCGTGATCCACGAGTTCATAACCGCCTCTTGGGAGTTAACCAAGGTGCCATCTAAATCAAAGAGAAATCCGATCGTGCTCAATTGGTCTTCTTATCTCTCTTGGAACGGGGATCGCGTTGCATGCCGCGACGACCCCAGAACTCCCACATATCCATTGTTCCTAGCACCAGTGCAAAACCGAAGAGTAAATCTTCGGCAGGAGCAGAGAAAATCCTGAGCCCAACAATTGCATCAGGGTTATACATAACTATGTTCTTTGAGGTAAGCCACCAATTTGTTAAGAATTGAAATGGCAAGATGATTCCGTAGGAAGTCCAAAAAGCCGGCCGAGTTAGTAGTGAATTCTTAAAGAGAAATAGATCTGACATCACAGCGACGGCAAATGCGAAGATGGCAATATCGCTGTAGATCATTGCCCGAACTCATCTTTGCGCCAGTGTGGCTTAACAGTAGTTACACCCTCGATTGTCATGATGGCAGCCATCGGAACGACGATAAAGAAAAGGTATTCCTCAAGCGGAATATTAAATGGACCGATGATTCCGAGCATCTGATCACGGTCGAAGAACCAATGGCCTTGCGCGATCGCATACGCATCCCAAATTAAAAATGGAATGCTTATCGGTAAAACGCTGAGTGCGGCTCTTTTGATGCGACGGAGCACGCCAACTTTTAGGGCGATTTCCAACCAGAACGAACCGCAGACGGTGAAGATAAGCATCGCCATGTAATTCCATTTTTGCACGGGTAGATCTTCTCATGCATAAACCATGTAAGCAGGCCGTGCTTTGGTAGTGTTACAGATATAAAGCAGAGAAAGGGCGGAGCATGGGTGAAATAGAGCTCGATCTCTTGCTCAAAGTTCGTAAGTATTCCAGGTACGCAGTTGCCTTAGCTATTCTCCTCTCCTTTATATTTGCCCAAATTATTGAAAACTCATCCATCACCTGGCAGGTGGTGATCGCATTGATTGCACTAGCAGTTGGTATTCCACATGGTGCCCTTGATCACCTGGTAACTCTGCCGCGTACAAGTGCGGCCAAGATGGCGCTCTTTATCGCAATATATGTTGCATTAGCTGCAGTCGCAGTAATCGCCTTGCTTACCTGGAATGTCATTGGATTTATCTTTGTTGTCGCAATGAGTGCTGTGCACTTTGGAATCGGAGATGCCGCATATATCTCTGAAATTGATCGGCGCAGCGAGAATCCGAAGCGCTTTCAAAAATATTTTTACGCTTCGGCTGCAGGTACGTTGCCAGTAATAGTTCCGCTGGTTAGCGATAAAAGCACTTCAGCGCTAGAAAAGGTAAATCCCGCTCTAATAAATTGGCACCATGGTTTAAATAACGATCTGCTTTTATGGACGATGCTGTTAACCGCCTTTGCACTCCTGCGCTTAGTTCAAAAACGTCGCGATGGCGAAGCGATCGACTTAGTACTTCTTTATTTATTAGCGGTCACCGCGCCGCCGCTTGTTGCTTTCGCCGTCTACTTCGGTTGCTGGCACGCGATGCGCCACACTGCGCGCTTGACCTTAACTCTGCCATCTTCACAAGGCGCTTTCGCCGCCGGCGATGGAAAGAAAGCATTCTTCCGTGCAGTTTTACCCGGAACTCCAGCTTTGATCGGAACCTTTATCGTTTCAGCGCTGATTATTATCTTTAGAGGCGATTCGCTAGATGATCAATTCTTATGGGTTTCACTTGTGGTGGTTTGGGCACTTACCGTTCCGCATATGGCGGTTACGGCCCGGCTTGATCGAAAGGCTTTAAATTGAAATTTTTTGTGGCACTTACACTTGCCATGTTCTCCGCGGTACCGGCTAACGCGGCTCCAATTTACATATTTCCGGTAGCAGATTGCGAAGTTAACTACGCACGTGCACATCATGACTATGCCGCAACCGATATCTTGGCGAAGAAAGGTTGTAAATTTGTATCTCCAATTAATGGCGTAATTGATGAAGTTAATCGCGTAGATTTATGGAGCGGGAAGACAAATCTAGGAGCCGACCGCGGTGGTCTCTATGTTTCAATCATTGGCGAAGATGGCGTGCGGTATTACGGCTCGCACCTGACTTCGATAGTTCCATCAATACAACCCGGGTTAACAGTTAAAGCAGGGCAGTTACTTGGAAAAGTCGGCGCTACCGGAAGTGCGCGCGGGACTTCGCCACATCTTCACTTTGGTATCTCATGGCCAAC
>JAHECV010000102.1 GCA_024641555.1 Candidatus Planktophila sp. | reverse complement strand
GGCGCCGCCCTAGATGGGTCAGCGTTAACGGCTCTGCGCAAGTTACATGCCATCGGCATCGAGTCTGATCTCGATTCAATACCGGAGTTGGCCCCGCATGCAAATATCCGAGATAAGAATTTGCAATTAGCAATTTCAGCGATAACTGCAAGAAAGCGGATTACTTTCCAATACCTTAATGAGAGCCTCCAGGGTCAACTCCGCAAGATCGCTCCTTATGCAGTCACTTCACAATACGGTTATTGGTACTTGTACGGTCAGGATCTAGAGAAGGATGTGCTCCGAAGTTTCCGCTTAGATCGAATCTCAGGGGCTATCCAAGAAGAAGGTAAGACTGGTTCCTACGAGATCCCTGACTCATTCCAATTACAAAAAGAGATGGGCGGGTCCGATGAAGTATTGACTGCTTCGCTTTATTTAAGAACTGGGCGGGCGCTTACTCTGAGGTCAAGATCGACTACGTCGCCTACCCCTTCAAATATTCCGGGATGGGATCTAGTTCTCCTTGCCTACCGAGATCGCGAACGATTGATCGAAGAAGTTCTCTGGTTTGGAGATGATGTTGTGCTTCATTCCCCAAGGGATCTTCGCGATGAAATAGTTACTCGTTTAGAGCAAGGGGTGAAGTCTTATGGCTAAAGCGCAAAGCTCGCCCATCTCAAAGGCAGCACGCTTGCTCGATCTGGTGCCATTTATCTCCACCCATCAGGGGATTTCTCTTAAAGAGTTAGCGGCTGAATTTGATGTATCAACCAACGAGTTACTTGATGATTTAAACACTCTCTGGATGTGTGGGCTTCCTGGATATACCCCGCTCGAACTTATAGATCTCTCCTTTGATTCCGGATTCGTTTCGATTCGAAATGCCGAGGTACTCCGAAAAGTACGCCTGCTAACGAAGGAAGAGTTGGTCGCGATTTCGATTGGCTTGGATTTGCTCAAAGAGTCAATGCCAACTGATCGGGAAGACCTTAAAAGCGCAATCTCCTCGTTAGCGTCAAAGATAAAGGTGTTAATTGGAGAGATTGCTGTTGTTAGCCCGACAGTCAACAGCGCACACCGTGCAATGATTTTTCGCGCTATGAAAGAACGGCGAGATCTCGAAATTCAATACCACTCTCTAATTAGAGATCAGATAACTTCACGACGGATAACGCCTTTAGAGATCGGAGAGGATAACGGACTGGAAACCCTTTTTGCATATTGCTATCTCGCTAAGGGATTTCGTACTTTCCGTCTCGATAACTTCGTTGATGCAAAAATATCTGAAGTTTTAAGCGCAATTGATAACGCAAACGTACCCGAGACGGAGCTCTTCAAGGCGAAGTGTCGGATCAACAATCGTTTGCGAACCACGTTAGAACGTTTCCGCTTAGATGTGACGTTTTTCGTTGGTTCAAAAGATGAGGTATTTGCCGTCGAATCCTTTAGTCAGGATTGGTTAATTCGAAATTTCTTAAGTACCTTGGCAAACACGGAGATAGTTGAACCTGTGGAGTTGGCTAAGTTAGTCGCAGACAAGGCTCAATCCACTCTGGACCTATATAAAAATGAGGTCTTTTCTTAGAACGCCAGCCTGCACCTTCGCGCACCGCCCCGAATGCGATATCTTTGGCTTATGCCTTTCCTACGTGAACCAAGTCATATTCTCCTACTCCTCATTGTCGTAGTAGTTCTCTTCGGAGCTAAGCGCCTTCCAGATTCCGCGCGTTCTCTAGGCAAATCACTTCGCATCTTCAAAAGTGAGATGAAGGAGATGAAGAACGATGGCGATGAGAAGAAGAACGACAACGATTCTTCTTCCAACTAATCGTTAAATAATTTTAAGTAGCCATGGCGGGGAATATCGAGTCGGCAAAAATGCCTTTGCTCGAACATCTCCGGGAGTTCAGAAAACGTGTCGTCAGATCAGCGATCGCTATTTCACTTGCATCATTAATCGGTTGGTTTTTCTATAACGAAATTATCACCAGACTCGCTCAACCGGTCTGCGATTTAGCCACTGCGCAACGTACAGGTTCCGATACCTGTGGATCACTATATATCAATGGTGTTTTGGGTCCACTGAACTTACAGATAAAAGTTGCCTTATTAACTGGAGTCATTCTGAGCGCGCCAATTTGGTTGTACCAACTATGGGCATTTATAGCACCGGCGCTACATCGCAAGGAGAGACGTAACTCGATCTTCTTTTTTATTGCCGCGACTCCCTTCTTCGCAGCTGGAACTTATTTGGGGTATTCAGTATTACCGGTGGCAATAAAAGTACTTTTCGGATTTACTCCGCAATCGCTCACGAACTTAGTACGGTTTGATGATTATTTAGACTTTGTAATGCGCGCCATTCTTCTATTCGGAATCGCTTTTGAACTTCCGGTCTTTCTTGTAACTTTTAACTTAATTGGTTTTTTGAGTGGTG
>JAHECV010000087.1 GCA_024641555.1 Candidatus Planktophila sp. | reverse complement strand
CCGCGGGGATCTTGGTGATATTGATTAGTCATATCGTTAAAATTTACTGTCCCGTAAATGCTTTAATGGCATCGACCAACATTTGCACTGCAATTGCCGCTAAAAGTAGCCCCGCAATTCGTGCCAAAAGCGTTACGCCTGCATCTTTAATTATCCCGAGAATTGTTGTTGAAGCCATCAGAGAAATGGCAATAACAATATGTACGGCTACTACCGCTGCAATCAATCCCAAACTTTGTGCAGGGGTATCAATTTGTTGCACGAAGATCATGGTGGCCACAATTGCGCCAGGTCCAGCTAAGAGCGGAGTTCCGAGTGGAACAAGTGCGATGTTCTTATCTTTAGAAGTACCTTCTCCCATATCTCTTCCGGTAAGGAGTTCGAGAGAAACGTAGAGAAGTAGCAATCCACCTGCAGCCTGTAATGCTTCAATCGAAACGTTCATGTATTCGAGAATGAATCGGCCAAAGAGTGAGAAAAAGGTTATGACCACGAGTGAGACGAGAGCGGCCTGCCAGGCCAGTTGAACACGTTCGCGCTTTGATTTATCTGCAACTAACCCTAAGAAAATTGGCGTTGCACCAGGAGGATCAAGAATCACAAGCAAAGTCACAAAAGCCTGAATCGAAAAAGTTAGCGCGCTCACTTCTGCCACGTTCATAACGTCACGACCCTTCTTTGGTTTGCCATAGATTCCAAGCGTTCCCATTGTGCAGGATCGGTGAGGTTTTCGCCCAACGAGTTAAGTTTACCGTTTCCGTGATAATCACTTGCACCAGTCTTTACCAGTTGCAATTCATCGGCGATTTCATTTAACCGCTGCCGCTCATCCGCGGTGTGATCGCGATGATTAACCTCTATTCCGTTGAGCCCTGTTTTTACAAGGCCGGCAAAGGATTCTGCAGAAATCGTTTCCCCGCGTCGCGATGCGAATGGGTGTGCAATAACAGCTACTCCCCCAGCTCTTCTAATGCAGGCAATTGCGCTTTCCGGAGTTGGCGCAGCGTGAGTTACATAATATTTAGAGTCATTGTGTAACAAATCAAGAAAAGCCTCATCTCGCGTAGTAACTACGCCATTTCTTACTAGCGCATCTGCCAAATGTGGACGGCCTACAGTTGCGCCTTCAGGAGCTGCAGCCATGACATCTTCCATGGTGATCTTAATTCCATCAGCGGAAAGCAGTTCGATCATCTTTCGCATCCGAGGTAGACGCGTATCCCTAGATTCGGCAAGCATTGTCTGCATCTCTAAATCAGCGCCATCAAATAACAAGCCCAGCATATGAACGCTGATGCCATCAGAAGTTAGCGTTGAAATTTCTGCACCTAACACAAGTGAAAGTGGAGGGCGAAGCGCGCTTATGGCCCCAGCCCAACCCGAAGTTGAATCGTGATCAGTAATAGCCAAAGTGGTTATTCCAGCCGATAGCGCTTTATTTACTAGTGCAAATGGCGAGTCAGTTCCATCGCTGGCGGTGGTATGAGTGTGTAGATCAATCATTCTTCAATCATCACCTTAGTCGGACGAGTTCTAAGAACTACTAAGGCACATCCAAAGAGAATTAACATAATTCCTGGAATTACTCCCGCGGGAGGGCGTTGACCCATCCACCAAATTGCTAACACAGAGCTAACTGGAACTTCAAAGAATACGATAAGTGAAACAACTGCTGGAGACACTCGCTTTAATACTGAGTTAAACATGGTGTGGCCAAGGAATTGAGCGCCGAAAATTAATCCCAGCAAGATCCACCATTCGCGGGCGGTGAAGTGAAACATCTGATTTCCGGCAATTAGCGCCATTGGTAGCGCGGTAACTGCACAGAAGAAATAACAAATTGCTGTGTAAGTAGTAGTCTCCAAAGTTTGCTGGGCTTTGGAACCGATCAACATATACATACCCGCAAGTGCGGCTGAAATTATCGCTGCCAGGTCACCTAGGAAGGAACGTAGTGAAATCTGCAGATCGATTCCCGAAATTAATAAGACTCCGCCAAAACTAACTAGCATTCCCATCCAGGCGCGAGATGGGATATCTCCTCCAGTTATCTTTACGAAGAGCGCTGCAAAAATCGGTTGCAGCGCCACCAATGCTGTACCCGCAGCAACAGTCGTCATTCGCATCGCGAGGAAAAATCCGTAGAAGTGAAGGGCGAGAATTACTCCAGCAAATATCGCCCATTTAGCGCCTGTTCTATCAACGCGATGGCGTAGCGCAAATGGCGCGGTCATCAACGCCCCGCCAAGATTTCTCCAGAAAATTAAAGTCAGGACAGGCATCGCACTCATCGCAATAAGTGGGCCAGATGTACCAATACCGATAATTCCAAGGCCTAAACGAATGAGATCGGGGCGCGCAGGAATCTGGGTGTGGTTATCTCGTGATAAAGGCTGCGACATGGCAGTAACGGTAGCCGATACCCTTAGACAATGAAGGGAGGCCAAAAATGAG
>JAHECV010000011.1 GCA_024641555.1 Candidatus Planktophila sp. | reverse complement strand
TTTGGGGGCGGTTCTTTTCTTCTGGGTTGGTCACCAGTGTTTACCGTGCGAAGTGTGGCAATTACAGGCGCTCCAACTAAAGAGAGCGAGATTGCCGTCTCACGTTCCCTGCAAATTTCTAATGGAGATAAAATGGCTCGTCTTGATCCCCGAGCGCTTTCCAACCGCCTACGATCTTTTGACTGGATCGAATCCTCCGAAGTCTCACGCAATTGGATCTCTGGCAAGATTTCAATTTTGATAAAGACTCGAGTTCCGATCGCCCTCTACAGCGAACCAGGTAGACCTCAAGTTGCCCTTGATGCTTCAGGAAAAACATTTGCAACTCCAACGGTGATATCTAGTGGTTTACCTAAGGTAAGTGCGACATCGGTGGAAGGTGGCCTCGCTGCAATAAAACTATTTACCGAACTCCCAAAGAGCTTTAGTCGGAGAATTGACCGAATGAGCGCTGCCCGCGTCGAGAATTTCTTGATTTATGGAAATTTCTCGGGCCAAGATTTAAGAATTATTTGGGGAGATGGCGCGGATACAGATCTGAAAGTTGAAGTTATAAGCGCGCTACTTCAAAGAGATGAAAACAAGAATCTGCGGATGATTGATGTCAGTGCGCCACATGCACCGATCGTTAAATGACGATTGATGTAATTGAAAAAAACGCTAAAAAAGTTTTGAAATTTCTTTGAGTCGGTCTTTGCTTTCGACTCTGTAACGCCTTACGTTGCCCTCATTAAAGAGAGTAGAAATGTAATTCTCAAGTAGAGGTTTACAGTTCTAAAGGAGGACATTGTGGCTGCACCACAGAACTATCTTGCTGTAATCAAAGTTGTTGGAATTGGTGGCGGTGGAGTTAACGCAATCAATCGCATGATTGATGTTGGTTTAAAAGGCGTTGAATTCATTGCAATTAATACCGATGCACAACATCTATTGATGAGCGATGCTGATGTGAAACTAGATATTGGTCGCGCATCTACAAAAGGTCTAGGTGCAGGCGCTGCGCCTGAAAAAGGTCGACAAGCAGCTATTGATCACACAGAAGACATTGAAGAAATTTTACGCGGTGCAGATATGGTCTTCGTAACTGCCGGCGAAGGTGGCGGTACCGGAACAGGTGGTGCACCAATCGTTGCAAAGATTGCGCGCGATTTAGGTGCGCTAACTATTGGTGTTGTAACACGCCCATTCTCTTTCGAAGGAAAGATTCGATCGACACAAGCAGATGAAGGAATCGAACTACTACGTGCAGAAGTAGACACACTTATCGTTATTCCTAATGATCGTCTTCTGGCAATCTCCGATCGCAACATAACTGCAGTAGATGCTTTTAAGAGCGCCGACCAAGTATTACTTTCAGGTGTTCAAGGAATCACTGAAATAATTACTCAACCAGGTTTAATCAACCTCGACTTTGCCGATGTTAAAACTGTAATGACTGATGCTGGTTCTGCACTTATGGGAATCGGTTCAGCACGTGGAGAAAATCGTGCATCACGCGCTGCAGAGTTGGCAATTTCCAGCCCACTGCTTGAAGCATCCATCGACGGTGCCATGGGAGTTCTTCTCTCGGTTGCAGGAGGCTCGGATCTGGGGCTCTTCGAAATCAATGAAGCTTGCGAGCTTGTACAAGCCGCAGCGCACCCAAATGCGCGCATCATCTTCGGAACAACCATTGATGACGCCCTTGGTGATGAAGTTCGAATTACCGTTATCGCTGCCGGCTTTGATGGGGGAGAGCCAAAGAAGGTTTCTGTCCCGGTAATTGATAAGGCATCACTTTCTGGTGTTGCCGATCCAATTCCAAGTAACGATCCAATTTCTGTTGCACTAGATCTCGATGCAAGTGCGCCTCGTAAGCGCGTAACTTTTGAAGATCTAGTAGCCGAAGATGAGATCGACGTTCCTGATTTCATGAAGTAATCGGCTCCACTCGAAGAGCGAGTGAGCTAATTATGGGAATTCACTTCACTGATCGCCTTAACGGCGTTAGTTCTGATGGCTATACCTCTCTCAATTTGGGCGATCATGTTGGAGATTTGCCAGAGAACGTCACCAGAAATCGTGAGTTAATCGCGGCGCAATTTGGCGCAACTCAATATATGAACCAAGTACATGGCAACAGGGTCGCGGTGATAGAAGAAGTTACCGAAGAAGTACCAACAGCTGATGCGCTGATTACCGGCATTGCTGGAATTACCTTGGCGGTGATGATCGCTGATTGCATTCCGTTGCTACTTTCCTCAAAACATGCAGTTGCCGCAGTTCATGTTGGTCGCAAAGGGCTAGTTAATCGAGTTACTGAAAAAACTATCGAGATTATGCGAGAGATATCCGACGAAGAGATTTCGGCGATCATCGGTCCAGCGATCTGCGGTAAGTGTTATGAAGTTTCCCAGGATATCTATGACGAGGTCGTTGCGAGCCATCCCGCTTGCGCCTCTCGCACCAATTTAGATACGCCAGCCTTGGATTTAATTTCTGGCTTAATCGTTGACCTCGAAAAGGTAGGAATTGTTAGGATTGATAATCAAACTCGTTGTACCGTTGAAAACGAAGATCTCTTCTCTTACCGCCGCACGCCGATCACCGGGCGTCAGGCAGGTTTGGTCTGGTTATGACAGAACGTTCTGATTTCATCGCCAACTCGTTAAACGATGTTAAATCACGTATTGCTGCTGCGGCGAGTGATGCTGGACGAAATCTTGCGGATATAACTTTGATTGCAGTAACCAAGACATATCCCACTAGCGATGTAGCCATTTTGCGAGATTTGGGCCAAGTTCACTTCGGCGAAAATCGCACCGAAGAAGGTTCCGAAAAAGCGCTTGCTGTTCCAGGTATCTGGCATTTCCAGGGGCAAGTGCAGAGCCGAAAACTTCGCGAAATTGCCGCATGGGCTGATGTTGTTCATTCGCTCGACCAAGCAAGCCATATTGAAAAACTTGCGCGTATCTGCACCGATACTGCTAAGGAGATCAAAGTCTTTCTGCAACTTTCTCTAGATGGCGCACCGGATCGCGGGGGAGTTCTTGAAGAACATTTGGCTCACTTAGCCGAAGCCGTCGTTAACTCGGAGAGCCTGCAAATAATGGGGTTGATGTGCGTTCCACCGGTTGAATATCCGCACGATGCAGCCTTTGCGGAAATTGCGGAGATCCAGCAACGTTTTATTGCCCGCTTCCCGGAAGCCAAATATCTATCGGCGGGGATGAGTTCAGATTTTGAAACTGCAATTGCCTATGGCGCGACACATCTACGCGTTGGTAGCCAAATCCTCGGTTCGCGCACCTATCACCCTTAACCTTTACCTATGTCTGCACTCAATAAAATGATGGGCTACCTAGGTTTGGTAGATACCGACGAAGAAGCGCACCAAGAAGCGACTCCAGTTCGAAACACCGAACGCCCTGCCCGCGAGATTGCACGCCCATCTCGTGATCGCGCCGGCGTTACCGTTGTTGGTTCGACTGCCGCAGTTGCACCTGTGGCTTCACCTGAATCGAATTACCACATCATCACTTTGCAACCTCGTTCATATTCTGAGGCGCGCAAGATGGGCGAGCACTATCGCGAAGGCAATCCAGTAATTATCAATCTTGATGATATGGAAGAGAGCGAACGCAAGCGACTTGTAGATTTTGCCAGCGGATTAGTCTTTGGTCTACATGGGCGCATCGAACGCGTCAGCCATAAAGTTTTTCTTCTCTCTCCTGCCAATGTAAATGTGAGCAGCGAAGATAAGACAGCGGCAGCGCAAGCAAGTTTCTTTAACCAGAGCTGATTTAACAGTTCACCTCAAAATAAGATGATTACATCGCTTCTCTTAACTCTGCTTGATCTCTTCAAGTATGCGTTATTTGCTCGTTTGATTATCGATTATGTTCGAATGTTTGCGCGTAATTGGCGTCCAAATTCATTCCTCATCGCCTTCTTCGAAATGATCTATTCGATCACCGATCCGCCTATGAAATTTGTAGGTCGCTTCGTTCCACCACTTCGTCTCGGTGGCGTTTCGCTAGATCTCTCATTTATCGTTCTTTTGATCGCAATTGGTTTAGCCAAGAGCATCGTTGTAGTTCTGCTCTAAAAAACTAAGCTTTCGTTAGAACTACTTCAATCCCAAGTTCGTTTTCGCTCAACGCGATTGCTGAATCGTGTTCGAATTCAAGAGCCAATACTTCATCGCTGATATGTCCCTTGGCTGCCGCTATCGCAGACATGACTGATGGCTCTGCATTCCAGCGCACTTTGATGCGATCTGAAATTTCAAAACCATCGCTCTTTCGTCGTTCTTGGATAAATCGGATTACTTCACGTACATTTCCAGCTTCAATTAACGCCGGTGTCAGCGCTAGATCAAGAGCAACAGATTCGCCGTCGTGACTAGCAACCATCCACCCTGACTTAGGAACTTCAGTTACTACTAAATCGGCGAGTTCGATCTCCCAAGAAGCAACTTTGGCGCTGCCAGATTTACGTAGCTCTTTAACAAGCCGCGTTGCATCGAGCGCTGCGATCGCCTTGGCGATATCTTGAACTGATTTGCCGAATTTGGCACCAAGTGATTTGAAGTTCGCTTTAACAGAAATGTCGACGAGATCGCCATCAGCATCTGCGATATCAGCCAATTCAATAACATTTAACTCATCAGCAATTTGATCTTTCATATCTGTTGGCAGGGTTGACCAGCCGGTCGCTGAAATTAAGGCGCGTTGCAGAGGTTGACGGATCTTGATTGCAGATTCGGCGCGCGCTGCGCGACCGAGTTCCACAACACGACGCGTCATAGCCACCTGAGCATTTAACTCGCGGTCGATTATTGAGTTATCCGCGAGGGGGAAATCAGTTAGGTGTACTGAAGCGGCAGCGCCAGGATTTGCGACCCTGACAAGCTCCTGCCAGACATGTTCGGTAATGAAGGGAACCATTGGTGAAAGCAGTTGGGTAAGCGTTACCAAACATTCATGAAGAGTCGCTAACGCTGATGTATCGCCATCCCAGAAACGGCGGCGTGAACGGCGCACATACCAATTAGAAAGATCATCAATGAAACGCGCCAGCGCCTTTCCGGCGTTCTGTGAATCAAATTCGGAGTATGCGTTATCCACTTCAACAATAAGCGCATTTAACTCGCTGATGATCCATTTATCCATCAGGGAACGATCTTTAAGTTTAGGGGATTGGCTCAGATCAAACTTTGATGCTTCGGCGTAAAGAGTATGGAAAGAAATTGTGTTCCAGTAAGTAAGTAGCGTTTTGCGCACAACATCGCTAATGGCATCATGTCCAACGCGGCGAGCAGACCAAGGAGAACCTGCAGCCAACATGTACCAACGAACAGCATCTGCGCCGTGTTGATCCATTAGCGAGATTGGTTCAAGCACGTTTCCGAGATGCTTACTCATCTTGCGACCATCTTTATCAAGGATGTGCCCCAAGCAGAGCACGCTCTTATAAGAACTCTGATCAAAGACCAGGGTTCCGATCGTCATCAAGGTATAGAACCAACCGCGAGTTTGATCGATCGCTTCGCAGATGAAGTCGGCGGGGTAGGCGGACTTAAATTTTTCTATAGATCCTGGCTTATGTGGATAGCCCCACTGTGCAAAGGGCATTGCACCTGAGTCATACCAACAGTCAATTACTTCAGGTACTCGTTGCATCGTCTTTGAGCATTCGGCGCAAGCAAAGGTGATGTCATCGACAAATGGACGATGCGGATCAAGGTTGGAAAGTTCTTGGCCAGCTAACGCTCCGAGTTCGGCGAGTGAATCAACGCAAACTTCGTGTTTATCTTCACAGCGCCAGATCGGAAGCGGTGTTCCCCAGAATCGATTACGGGAAAGGGCCCAATCGATATTGTTATTTAACCAATCGCCATATCGACCGGTCTTAATGGTTTCGGGATGCCAATTTGTGTTGGCGTTCTCGCGAATTAACTCATCTTTGATCGAAGTAGTGCGGATATACCAAGATGGTTGCGCGTAATAAATAAGTGCAGTGTGACAACGCCAGCAATGTGGATATGGGTGCTCAAATGGTTGGTGTTTATATAGAACGCCACGAGATTTGAGTTCTTTAACCAAAGTCTTATCGGCATCCTTAAAGAAGGCGCCACCCACAAGTGGAACATCGCTTAAGAAAGTTCCATCTGGTGCAATTGGATTTACTACTGGAAGACCATATCCGCGACAAACCGCTAAATCGTCGGCACCGAAGGCAGGGGATTGGTGAACCAAGCCGGTTCCATCTTCAGTTGTTACATATGTGGCAAGGACGATGAAATGTGAGTCGGGAATTTCAATCAAATCTAGCGGGCGCTTATAAGTTATGCGCTCGAGGTCTTTGCCCTTTATCGTCTTTAAAACCTTTACTTCACCTGAAAGTGATCCAAGAAGCGCTTCTGCAACCACTAAAATTTCGCGGCTATCTTCAACAATAACTTCCGCAACTGCGTAATCAACGTCTGGGTGAACTGCAACTGCTGTATTTGAAACCAATGTCCAAGGAGTGGTTGTCCAAACCAGCAACGCTGCTCCGAGATCTGCTAATTCGCCGGAAGTAACCGGAAAACGAACATAGACCGAAGGATCGGTGACAGTTTCGTAACCTTGCGCCAATTCGTGATCAGAAAGACCCGTGCCGCAACGTGGACAATAAGGTGCGACGCGATGGTCTTGAACAAGCAGACCTTTCTTCCAGATCTCTTTTAAACTCCACCAAACGCTTTCGACATACTCGGGCGCCATCGTCCAATAGGCCTGATCGAAATCAACCCAGAAACCCATACGGTTGGTCATCGTTGTGAATGCATCAACGTGGCGCGTTACAGATTCGCGGCACTTGTCGTTAAAAGCGGCAATTCCATATTTTTCGATATCGCCTTTTCCAGAAAAACCTAACTCTTTTTCGACCGCGATTTCGACTGGAAGACCGTGGCAATCCCAACCAGCTTTGCGAGTTACATACTTTCCCTTCATCGTTTGATAGCGAGGAAAGACATCTTTAAATACGCGCGCCTCGATGTGGTGGGTACCTGGCATTCCGTTGGCAGTTGGTGGGCCCTCGTAAAAGGTCCAGGGCTGACCACCAGCGCGCGCATCGGTGCTCGCTTCAAAGATGGAATTCTTCTGCCAGAAATCAAGGATGGAACGCTCCATAGCGGGAAGGTCGATCGCAGCGGGAATCGGGCGCATCGTCTTTGGAGTGTTCATAAGGAGGCGAGTCTAACGCCAGGCTTAAGAAGAAAATTGCGAGCGGCCCAGAGTGGCAGAGTTGGTGGCGGGTGTAAAAGGGCATAAGGTGCGCGGCGTGCCAGCAAAAAAGAAGCCTGTAAAGAAGGTCGCCAAGCCCGCGGCTAAGAAAGCCCCTGCTAAAAAAGCGGCAGTAAAGAAAGTGGCCAAGAAGGTTCCTGCAAAGAAAGCCCCTGCCAAGAAAGCGGCAGTGAAGAAAGCTCCAGTTAAGAAAGCGGCTGCGAAAAAGGCTGCAGCTAAGAAAGCCCCAGCGCGTCCCTTTCCATCCAAAGTCGGTAAGACCACTCTTACCGTTGATGAGAAATCTCAGACCGTTAGCGTTGCAACAGTAGTTGCACCCGTTGCGGCTCCAGTTATTGAAGAACGTCGCTTGGTAATGCCGCCACCACCGCGCCCGGCAAAGAGTGGAAAGAAAATTGCGCCACTTAAGCCAATTAAGGCCGCACCTACTCCAGTTACCGCCAGTGATGGAGAAGCGCCTTGGACGAGCGCAGAATTGAAATCAATTCGAACAGAGATTGCTGCAGATCTGGCACGTCTTAAGAAAGAACTCGCTGAAGTTGAAGCCGAGATGGATGAGTTAATTGCCGATTCTGGCGAAGGCGCCGGTGATGATCAAGCAGATTCAGGTACCAAGACTTTTGAGCGCGAACATGAAATGTCGCTCGTTATCAATGCCCGCGATATGGTCTTGCAGACTGAGCGTGCGCTTGAGCGAATCGACAATAAAACTTATGGCAACTGCGAAGAATGTGGCAGCCCAATTGGCAAAGCGCGTTTGCAAGTTTTTCCGCGCGCGACTCTCTGCATGATCTGCAAGCAGAAGGAAGAGCGGCGCTAACGTGCGCCCTTCTTCACTTAGTAAACGTCTCTACTTCATCGCCTGGGCTATTTGGCTAATTGATTTAGCGACCAAGAGTTGGGCGCTTGCCAATTTAGATTCTCGAACTCCGGTAAAAATTCTTGGTTCATTTCTGCAGTTAACTTTGATTAAGAATTCTGGGGCAGCATTTAGCTTTGCCGAAGGCGCCACGATTGTCTTTTCAATCTTTGCCTGCGTTGTGGTGGCGGCCATTGCATATTTTGCGCCAAAGTTAACTTCCAAAGGCTGGTCAGTTGTCTTGGGTTTGGCGTTAGGTGGAATTCTTGGCAATTTAACCGATCGCATCTTTCGCGAACCAGGTTTCTTTACTGGCCATGTGATCGATTGGATCGAACTTCCAAATTGGCCAGTTTTTAACGCCGCAGATAGCGCTATTGTGGTTGCAGCAGTAATTGCAATTGTCCTATCAATTAAAAATATTTCGCCAGTAGAAGGCGCAAAGGAGGCTTAGATGTCCCGCGAATCGCGCACTTTAAGCGTTCCAGAAGGCGTTGCAGGCGAGAGAATTGATAGCGCTCTTACGAGAGTCCTTGGTTTATCGCGCACCGCAATCGTGAAGTTGCTTGAAGATGGTGATATCACCACTTCGGGGCGCGCAATGGCCAAATCCGAGCGCGTTACCAGCGGTCAATTAATTGAAGTCCTAATGCCAGAACCGTTAAACCAAGATCCAATTCCACTAACTCCACTGGCCGGCCTGCACGTCGTATATGACGACGAACATATTGTCGTAATTGATAAGCCAGTTGGATGTGCGGCACATCCAAGTCCTGGATGGATGGGTCCGACAGTTGTCGGCGCGCTAATGGCGGCCGGTTACACAATTTCAACCTCCGGTCCTGCCGAACGCGCCGGAATCGTTCACCGTTTAGATGTTGGTACAAGTGGATTAATGATTGTTGCAAAGACAGATATTGCATACACGCGATTGAAAGATGCCTTTCGCAACCATGAAGTTGAAAAGACTTACCATGCGCTGGTGCAGGGACATATGGATCCTGTTTCCGGAACCATTGATGCTCCAATCGATCGCCACCCCAAGGAAGATCATCGCTTTGCGGTGATTGCAGAAGGTAAAGAGAGCATTACGCATTACGAAGTAATCGAGTTCTATCGCTCTGTTTCGCTCGTAAAAGTCGAACTTGAAACTGGGCGTACACACCAAATTCGTGTGCACTTCTCGGCTTTAAATCACCCACTAGTAGGCGACACAACATATGGCGCAGATCCTGTCCTAGGTAAATCGTTAGCCATGTCACGTCCTTGGTTACACGCGCTGGAACTTCGCTTTAAGCATCCCGTCTCATCCGAAGAACTGGTTCTCAACGCTCCCTATGCACCTGACCTTCAGGCTTGCTTGGCGTTGCTATCCGAGGCTGTTCTGCCGTAACGACTAATCTTGTGCAACTGTGACATCTGAAAACCCTACCCAGGCAAAAGCGAGTAAAGATTCTTTTGTGCACCTTCACGTGCACACTGAATACTCAATGCTCGACGGTGCCGCGCGTATTGGTGATTTGGTTCAAGAAGTAGCGCGCCAAGAGATGCCCGCAATCGCGATGACTGACCACGGAAATGTTTTCGGAGCTTTTGATTTCTATAAGCAGGCGGTTAAAGCTGGCGTTAAGCCAATTATTGGCATCGAAGCCTATGTTGCTCCCGAATCGCGCTTTGAGAAGAAACGTGTGCAATGGGCCGACGGGGGAGATGACGACGTTTCAGGTGGCGGTGCATATACCCACATGACGATATTGGCGGAAAATAACCATGGACTTGCCAATCTTTTTAAACTTTCATCGCTGGCATCGCTTGAAGGTTATTACTACAAACCCCGTATGGATCGCGAATTACTCTCTAAATATGCAGATGGCTTAATCGCAACCACTGGCTGTCCGGGCGGAGAAATTCAGACTCGCCTGCGAATGGGAAATTACAAAGAAGCGATGCGCGCCGCAAGTGATTATCGAGATATTTTCGGCGCCCATAACTTCTTCCTCGAACTCATGGACCACAACATTGATATTGAAAATCGAGTTAAAGAAGACCTGATAAAACTTGGCCGAGAGCTAAAGCTTCCGTTGCTGGCTACAAATGATCTGCACTACACCCGCCATGAAGATGCAGCGGCACATGCAGCACTTCTCTGCGTGCAATCCGGATCCACTCTGGCAGATCCAAAACGCTTTAAATTTGATAACGATGAGTTCTATCTAAAGACTCCAGCCCAAATGCGCGAACTCTTTAAAGATTTCCCTGAAGCCTGCGATAACACCTTACTAATTGCCGAGCGCTGCAGCGTTAAATTGCGCGAAGATGAAAACCTCATGCCAGCTTTCGCGGTACCAAAGGGTGAAACTGAAGATACGTGGCTGCGCAAGGAGGCCGAACGTGGTTTGACCTTGCGTTTTGGTGATCGCGCAACTGACGAACATCGCACTCGGTTGAATTACGAACTTGATGTAATGATCAAAATGGGATTTCCTGGATACTTCTTAGTGGTTGCCGACTTAGTAGCACATGCTAAAAAGGTTGGAATTCGAGTTGGTCCGGGTCGTGGTTCAGCAGCAGGTTCCTTGGTTGCATATGTTCTTGGTATTACCGGACTTGATCCGATCGAACATGGCTTGCTCTTTGAACGCTTTCTAAATCCAGAACGTATCTCAATGCCTGATATCGATTTGGATTTCGACGAACGTCGCCGTAGCGAAATGATTCGTTATGCAACTGAAAAATATGGCGAAGACCGAGTTGCGCAGATCATCACTTACGGAACCATTAAATCTAAGCAATCGATTAAAGATGCCACGCGCGTACTGGGCTACCCATATGTAATCGGTGAGAAGTTAACGAAGGCGCTTCCGCCATCTGTCATGGGTAAAGATATTTCGCTCTCAGGTGTATTTGATGCTCAAGATTCACGTCACGGTGAGGCAGGTGAGTTCCGCGAGCTCTACAACACCGATCCAGATTCAAAGAAAGTTGTAGATCTAGCGCGCGGCCTTGAAGGGCTAAAACGTCAATGGGGAGTTCACGCTGCAGGTGTAATCCTCTCGCGCGAACCACTTCTTGATGTAATTCCAATTCATCGCCGCGAAGCCGATGGCGCGATCATCACTCAGTTCGATATGGGCGCTTGCGAATCAACCGGACTGTTAAAGATGGACTTCTTGGGACTTCGTAACCTTTCTGTTCTAGATGATGCGCTCTTAAATATAAAAGAGAACCAAGGCATGGATGTCGTTCTAGAAGATCTACCGCTTTCTGATCAGAAAACTTTCGAACTTTTATCGCGCGGTGACACACTTGGTGTTTTCCAACTCGATGGTGGGCCGATGCGCGCGCTCCTTCGCAGCATGGCGCCAGATTCTTTCGCTGACATTTCTGCAGTTATCGCGCTCTATCGCCCGGGTCCCATGGGAGAAAATGCCCACAATAACTATGCCGACCGCAAGAATGGACGCAAGCCCGTAGAGCCAATTCATCCAGAACTCTCTAGCGTTCTACAAGAAATCCTCGGCGATACCTATGGCCTTATCGTTTATCAGGAGCAAGTTATGGCGATCGCCCAAAAAGTCGCTGGCTTCTCACTAGGACGTGCAGATCTTTTACGTAAAGCGATGGGTAAGAAGAATAAAGAGATCCTCGATAAAGAATATGTTCCATTTGAAGCGGGCATGAAAGAAAATGGTTTTTCAACAGCTGCGATCAAACGTCTCTGGGACGTTCTAATTCCCTTCTCTGACTACGCATTTAACCGGGCCCACAGCGCAGGTTATGGAGTTGTCTCTTTCTGGACCGCTTATCTAAAGGCTAATTTTCCAACCGAATATATGGCGGCGCTTCTCACCAGCGTTCGTGACGATAAAGATAAATCAGCGCTCTATCTATCCGAATGTCGACGGATGGGCATCAAGGTTCTGCCACCAGATGTAAATGAATCTAATGCTGAATACACGCCTCGTGGCAAAGATATTCGCTTCGGCCTTGCTGCTATTCGCAATGTTGGCGAAGGCGTGGTCGCTTCAATTAAATCTGCTCGCACATCCAAGGGCGCCTTTACTTCTTTCGGAGATTTCCTCGCGAAGGTAGATGCGCAAGTCTGCAATAAGAAAACTATCGAATCGTTAATTAAAGGCGGGGCCTTTGATTCTTTGAACCACCCGCGTAAAGCTCTGATGTCAGTTCACCTCGAAGCAATTGATTCAGTAATTGAAGCTAAACGAGCCGAAGCGATTGGTCAGTTCGACTTATTCGGAGGCGAATCTCTGACTCAAGTATCTGGCTTGGAAATTGAGATCCCAACATTCGAGTGGGATAAATC
>JAHECV010000078.1 GCA_024641555.1 Candidatus Planktophila sp. | reverse complement strand
AGTTGTTCAATTAACTTCTCTGTCGCATCGGCGAATGCGCAACCGCTATTTGCAGCAACTAAACCGACAAACTCTTCTGAGTCAGCCAATATAAATTCTCCAACAGCGCTGGTTGCCGAAGCCACCACTGGGGTTCCGCTGGCCAGAGACTCAAGTGCCGACAGACAGAAAGTTTCAATCGGGCCAGGTGCAATCGAAATATCGGCTGAGGCAATTATTGAAGCTAGATATTTCTTATCTGAAACATATCCCAGAAAGGTTACGGGAATATCGCGTGATGATTCGTAAAGTTTTTTGTGTAGCGGCCCAGTACCAATGTAAATCAACCGCGCATTTACGCCCCGATTCAAAAGTTCGCGCAGAGCTTGAATCGAACGCTCTGGTTTTTTCTCAGGAGAGAGTCTTCCGCAATGGACCAACAGAATTTCTCCACCTTTGAGCAATTTAGTTCGCAATTCCAAGTCACGGTTTTTGGGAGAAAAAGTCTGCAAATCAACGCCGAGTGGAACCTGCATTAGATTTTTTGTGCCGATCGCCCTGAATTCAGCGGATGCAAACTTGGTAGTTGCAATTACGTAATCGAAAGATGTGGAAAGTCGCCGGTTATGCCAAGCAACAAAGCGATTAGCTGAAAATGGTAGATAAGTTTTGATTAGTCCACGAAGAGTTTCATGGCTAAAGACCAATGTCGTAATTTTCCGAGATTTAGCCCAACGTCCGATGCTAGATAGGGTAAATCGATCAGAAATTTCGATGCGATCAGGTGATAGCGCGAGCAACATATTTCTAATTTGGCGATTTGATTTAATAATGCGGTATCCACCGCTGAAGGGGATTAAGAGCGACGGGACTGTAATTCTGATTCCGTGCGGAGTTTTCTCATGATGCAATCCAGCGCCAGGAACTATGTAGGTGAAATCGTGGCCCTGACTGATGTAACCAGTTCCAAGGTTATGTAACGTGGTTTTGATTCCGCCTGATTTAGGGCCATAGAAATTGGCGATATGGATAATTTTCATGCGACCAAATCTTTCTGTGATGCAACAACGCGGATAGTCTCTCGATAGTGCGCAATAAGTTGTTCATTTATTTGATCCCATGTTCGATGTTCGACGGATTTACGTGCAGCATCTTCCATCAAATCCCGAGTTGGATGCTCGGCAAGAGTGAAGACAGATTCGAGTAATTCATGTGCGTTAGAGGTATCGATTAGAAGACCAGTCTTGCCATCTTCGATTAGATCTATCGGGCCACCACTATCCGGGCCAACAACTACAGTTCCTGAAGCCAGAGATTCCTGAATCGCTTGACAGAAAGTTTCGTGCTTACCGGTATGAACAAAGACATCAAGCGCAGCAACGTAGCGCGCTAAATTGGCTCCTGATTGATAACCGGTAAAAATTGCGTTAGGTAAATCGTTTGCTAATTTGGTACGTGCCGGACCATCACCCACTATTACAAGTTGGAAATCTGGATGTCGGTCAATAACTGCTAAATCACTAACTCGTTTTTCATTTGCTAGCCTTCCCACATATCCGATCAGATACTTTGGAGCCGGCTTCTTATTTGAGGAGTTAAGTATTTCGCTACGAAAGTCTTCTTCGTATTTTTCTGGTTGGAAATTAACGATATCTACGCCACGTTGCCAAAGCTTCACATTTGTGACACCAGAGTTTTCCAAATCGCGACAGGCCCAAGAAGATGGGGCAAGAGTCAGATCGGTAGTTGAATGAATTCTGGCAATCCATCGCTTCAAAGTAGCGTGCGCAATCGTTAGCCCGTAGTGACGAGCAAATCCTGCGATATCTGTTTGATAGACCGAAACGGTTGGTATTCCGGCTTTCTTCGCAATTCGCGCGACATAATGTCCCAAGAAAATTGGTGAAGCCAGGTGGATAACATCTGGTGCAAACCCTTCGATAAAAGGTTCGAGAGTTCTCTTGGGTAGCCCCATCGGAATTAACTTCTTCATCTCAATGCTGGGAACATGTTTAATCTTGTAGCCACAATATTCTTTAGGCGCGTTCTCGCTCTCAGGAGCGATCACCAGCACCTGATGACCTTGCGCTCGGCAAAACTCAAGTAGCCGAAGTACCGAGTTGGTTACGCCATTTACCTGCGGCAGGAAGGCCTCAGTTACGACAAGAATTCGTAACGGATTTAAATCTCTCATCTCCAACATAGCGCCAAGGTTGAAGGGTGCAACCGACCACTTTGAACCGTTGAGGTTAAGTGTTGGCGAAGGAGAGATGAAGTATTGGTTGAGGGTTTACGCTAGCGGAAAGCGCTACTGGTCGGTAACATCTGCGCTATGAAGATCGCCGTATGCGTAAAGCAGGTTCCAGATTCATGGGCCGAGAAGAAGATGGTCAATGGAGTACTCGACCGCGAAAGCGTTGATGCAGTACTAAATGATCTCGATGAATATGCCGTTGAAGAAGCGCTACGCATTGCAGAAGCGCACGGCGGCAATGAAGAAGGCGGTGC
>JAHECV010000075.1:1493-2491 GCA_024641555.1 Candidatus Planktophila sp. | reverse complement strand
CGAGTTACCGAATCAGATATGTTGGCTAAACCAGATCCTGCAACATTTTCGATCTTGCCTTGGCGCACAGAATCTCCAGGTGCGGCTCGCATGTTCTGCGATATCACTATGCCCGATGGTTCACCATCACATGCCGATCCACGCAATGTGCTTCGCCGCACTTTAAATAAGGCGGCGCAAATGGGTTACACCTGTTACACCCATCCCGAAATTGAATTCTTCTTATTTAAAAATTCTCCCGTTAAGGGCGAACAACCTGTGCCTGTTGATCAAGGTGGATATTTCGATCACACACCTGCCGTTGTGGGCCATGACTTCCGCCGCCAAGCGATCACAATGTTGGAGGCGATGGGAATATCAGTTGAATTTAGCCATCATGAAGGCGCACCTGGTCAGCAGGAGATTGATCTTCGCTACGCCGATGCATTAAGCACTGCAGATAACATCATGACATTTCGCCATGTGATTAAAGAGGTAGCTCTCGAACAAGGTTTCTACGCATCTTTTATGCCAAAGCCATTTACCGATCATCCCGGCAGCGGCATGCATACCCACGTCTCGCTCTTTGAAGGCGAGAAGAACGCTTTCTATGATGCATCTGCTGAATTTAATTTATCTAAAGTTGCGCGCTCATTTATCGCGGGTATTTTGCGCCACTCCTCAGAAATCACCGCCGTTACAAATCAGTGGGTTAACTCATATAAGCGATTGCAAGGCGGCGGTGAAGCGCCGTCACTGATTTCTTGGGGCCATAACAACCGCAGTTCATTGGTGCGAATTCCGATGTACAAACCAAATAAAGAGAATTCAACGCGTATCGAATTTCGTTCGCCTGACTCTGCCTGCAACCCATATTTGGCCTACGCAGTCATGTTGGCCGCTGGCTTAAAGGGAATCGAAGAGAAGTACGAACTAGTCGATAACGCCACTCCAGAATCACTTCCGGCCAACCTCAATGAGGCGATTGCGGTTATGGAGAAGAGTCAATTAGTCCGAGA
>JAHECV010000075.1:0-1483 GCA_024641555.1 Candidatus Planktophila sp. | reverse complement strand
TACTGCGCAACAAGCGCGCTGAATGGCAGGACTATCGCCGCCAGGTCAGCGCCTACGAATTAGATCGTTACCTACCAGTCCTTTAAGCGCGAAATTTGCCTTAGGGCTGTTAAGTTATTGGTATGGCTAAAGCGATAACAGATCGTGGTTTACGTCGCATCAATGTGATTGCTGGCATTTTTCACTTCGCGCAAATGGTGGCGGTCATCGCGCTAAGTACTGATTTTGGTCTACCAGTTACCGCTACCTATATGTCGGGCCCTCCCGGAACCACATTTGCAGATCCGATTACGCTCTTTGAAACACCGCTAGCGCTCGCTGTTGCTGGCTTCTTGGGGCTGTCAGCGCTGGCTCACTTCATCGTGGCGAGCCCACAATTTTTCCCACGATACATCTCAGGTCTGGCCGCAAAACGAAACTACTTCCGCTGGGTTGAGTATTCAATCTCGTCATCGGTAATGATCGTACTTATCGCACAAGTAACTGGCGTAACAGAAATCACCGCATTGATCTCAATCTTCGGAGTAAACGCTTCGATGATTCTCTTTGGTTGGCTGCAAGAAAAATATGAAACTCCGGGCAATGGTGGTTGGGTGCCATTTATCTTTGGCTGCATCACTGGGATCGTTCCTTGGTTGGCGCTGGTCTTTAATGTCTTTGCCATTGGCGGGCCAGCTGAGGCCAAAGCGCCAGGCTTTGTCTACGGAATTGTCGCCTCATTATTCTTACTCTTTAATTCTTTTGCGCTGGTTCAATTTCTTCAATATAAGAAGATTGGCAAGTGGGCAGATTATCTTCGAGGTGAGCGCACCTATATAACTCTCTCTCTTGTGGCTAAATCACTTCTTGCCTGGCAGATATTCGCCAATACACTAATTCCATAAACTATTTTTAGAGGGAGTAAACATGGCTTTACGTTGGGGCTTCTTAGGCGCAGGCGGAATTGCAAAAATCATTGCTACCGATTTTGGCCATGCCGGGCTAAAGATCCAGGCTGTTGCAACTCGTGATTTAGCGCGCACCAACGAATTTGCCGATAAATTTGGAATTCCAAATCGCCATGCTGATTACGCGGCGTTAGTTGCTGATCCAGAAGTTGATGTTATCTATATATCTACAGTCCAAACTCTGCACCGCGACCACGCCTTATTGGCGATTGAGGCCGGCAAGCACGTTTTGTTAGAAAAACCTTTCACCATGAACTCCGCAGATGCTCACGAAATTTACGCCGCTGCCAAACGCAAAAACGTCTTTGTGATGGAAGCGATGTGGACGCGCTTTTTACCGACTATGTCTGCGGTATTTGCAACCATCGCCGCCGGTGAAATTGGTACCCCGCATTTTGTTTACGCCGATCACAGTCAGTATTTACCTATAGAACGCGCTCCACGTCTCTGGAATCGCGAACAAGGTGGCGGAGCGCATTACGATTTAGGAATCTATCCGATGCATATGGCGATTCGGACTTTAGGTTTTCCAGATT
>JAHECV010000073.1 GCA_024641555.1 Candidatus Planktophila sp. | reverse complement strand
GTTGAAATGGATATGAACGGCCTTGTTCCAGATGCTTTACGCGCTGCAATCAAATCTGTGCGCGCCGCAGGCCGCAAGATTAAATTCTTATATTTGATTCCAAATTACCAAAATCCAACTGGCGTGCTCTTGCCCGCCGATCGCCGCACCGAGATCCTAAATATCTGTCGCGAAGAAGGTATTTTCGTTGTCGAAGATAACCCTTACGGCTTACTTGGTTTTGATCGCCCATCACCGAATGCGATGCGCGCGGAAGATTCTGAGAACGTGATCTATTTGGGTTCATTCTCAAAAACAATCGCGTCTGGTTTGCGCATCGGCTGGGCGTTAGTTCCGCAATCACTTAAAGATAAATTGGTTATTGCATCAGAGTCATCAATTCTCTGCCCATCAAACTTCACCCAGTTAACTATTTCGAGCTATCTCGCAGATCAACCATGGCGCGATCAAATCGCTTCATTCTGCGAGTTATATAAGGTTCGCCGCGATGCGATGCTTGAATCACTTGAGCAATATTTTCCGAAAGAAGCTACTTGGACTAAACCTGGTGGCGGTTTCTATGTTTGGGTTAACTTGCCACCTGAAATTGATACCAAGGCGATGATGCCTAAAGCGATCGTTGCAAAGGTTGCTTATGTTCCAGGAACTGCTTTCTATGCTGATGGTTTTGGCTCTTGGTCGATGCGCCTTTCTTACTGCCACCCAACCCCTGAGCGAATTCGTGAAGGGGTTAAAGCCCTTGGTGGAATCGTGACGCAGGAAATGTCGCGTCGCGGTTCAGCGCTAAATTGATTTAAGCAGTTTGAACTTACTTACTACCCTCGATCAAATCAACAATTCGCTGTAAGTCTTCGCGTCCAGCATATTCAATCACTATCTTTCCTTTGCCGTTTGCACCTTGCACTGTTACGCGAGTGTCAAGGTAATCACTTAACAACTCTTCAGCAGCCAGAGTTTCGCCGGTTGTTGAACCCTTACCGCTCTTACCTGGCTTGGTAGAGCCCTTTTTTGGAGAATGAATTGCTACCGCTTCTTCAGTTGCGCGCACACTTAAACCTTCTGCAACTATTCGATTGGCAAGTTTTTCGATTTCAGCTTCATCGGTTAGCCCAAGTAGTGCACGAGCATGTCCTGCTGAAATTACTCCTGCCGCAACTTTTCGCTGAACAGTTGGTGGCAGATTTAAAAGACGAATCGTGTTTGAGATCAGTGGACGTGAACGTCCGAGTTTTAGTGCAAGCTCATCATGCGTGCAGTTAAAATCGGTAAGTAGTTGTGCATAGGCAGCGCCTTCTTCAAGCGGGTTTAACTGGCTGCGATGAATATTTTCAATTAAAGCTTCGCGTAAAAGTTCATTATCTGGAGTCTGGCGAATAATAACTGGAATCTTCTTTAAGCCAGCGGCTTTTGCGGCGCGGAAGCGACGCTCTCCCATAATAAGTTCGTATTTACCTGGCGATACTTGGCGAACAACGGGTGGTTGCAATATTCCGATCTCTTTAATTGATGCAATTAATTCATTTAGCGCACCTTCTTCAAAGATGGTGCGTGGTTGGCGTGGGTTAGGTGCTATCGCATCAATTGAAACTTCATTTTGTTGCGCAACATCGCTACCGGCGACAGTTAGCGATGTTGGAATAAGTGAATCTAGATTAGTTCCAAGTCCGCCGCGTTTTGCACTCATGCAATTTCTCCATCACGTTTGTAATTAATATTTACAACATTGGAATCAAAGTTAACATCGAGCGCATCCTTCGGTTTTCCGCGTTCTGCAATTTCACGTGCAACTTGCATATATGCAATCGCACCTGGAGAAAGCGGGTCATAAGTCATAACTGTTTGATTGTAAGAAGGCGCTTCTGAAACACGTACCGCGCGCGGGATTGGAATATCAATTAACTCTTTTGGAAAGTGCGCGCGAACATTTGCAGCAACATCATTTGATAAACGTGTGCGCCCATCAAACATTGTTAAAACAATTGTTGAAAGGTTTAGGTTTGCATTTAGACGTTTCTTAACAACGCCATAAGTTTCAAGAAGTTGAGATAAACCTTCGAGTGCATAATATTCTGTTTGAATTGGAATCAAGAGTTCGCGCGCTGCAGCAAGTGCGTTGATAGTTAACAAGCCAAGCGAAGGTGGGCAATCAATAAAAATGTAATCATAATTTGGTGAAATTTCATCGAGCGCTTCTTTTAAACGAAGTTCGCGTGCAACCATTGAAACTAAATTAACTTCCGCATTTGCTAAAGATGAATTTGATGGAACGCAATCAAGCGCTGGAAAACCTGCAACTTTTTGAATTACAGAACTAATTGACGCGCTTCCCATAAGCACGTCATAAACACCTTCGATATCACGATGAGGAACACCGAGGGCGGTGCTGGCGTTGCCCTGTGGATCGAGATCAACGACTAGGACCCGAAGTCCGCCCATAGAAAGGGCTGCTGCGATATTGACTGTTGTGGTGGTCTTTCCGACCCCACCTTTCTGGTTTG
>JAHECV010000069.1 GCA_024641555.1 Candidatus Planktophila sp. | reverse complement strand
CTGGCAATGGGTGTCGATTGGAAGTTGCTTGATACGCCTCGAATAGCTCGACAGGTGCAACCGATCCAGCGCGAAACTTTGCCCAAACTTCTCCGCCACCGGCAGCAGCCCAGGTCGTGAAATAACTGACGCTATAGGCAAGGCTCATGATCTCATCAAAATTGGCGGCATAACTTTCGCGCGATAACCCACGATAAACAGTCTGGGATATGTTAAATGTTGGTTCGATTGCTAAATCTAAATTAACTACAACTCCAAGAAGTCCGAGCCCAATAACGTAACTTTCAAAATCTTCCTCACCTCTGCTGACTCGCTTCAAACTTCCATCAGGAAGTACCAACTCCAAACTTTCAACAGCGGTTGCTAAATTTCCGTTTCCAACCCCAGAACCATGTGTCGCAGTTGCAACTGCACCGGCGACCGAGATATGTGGCAGTGAGGCCATATTGTGAATTGCCCAGCCGCGTTCTTCGAGAGCAACTGCTAGTTCTCCATATTTCAGCCCTGCCGGTACTCGCACGGTTCTTGATTCTTTATCGATCGTGATTTCTGTCGGCATATTTTCTAAAGTTACGGCAGTTTCTGAAGTGTCGGCGATGGCGTTAAAGCAATGTGCGCTACCTCTGGCCCGCACTTTGGAATTATCGGAAACCAAAGATTGCAATTGGTTTATGGATATCGGTGCCACAGTTGCCAAATCTCGGAATGTGACCGTACCGGACCAGTTCTTCATCTCCATATTATGGAGCTTTTAACTCCGCTCGTACAAACCTTCCAAAACAGATTTCCCGATAATCTTTCCTTGCATCTCTAAATTCAATGAATCTTCGGTTGCCTTTTCTGGCGCAATATCGAGGATCTGATTTAGCGCATATAAAGTGATCATGTATTTCTTGACACCAGGACCTTGTGAGCAAGGCGGTGTGTAGCCTAAATTTTTACCTTGAAAATTCTGTCCAAAAGTGCCGATGCTCTTAGATCCTGCGGAAATTGAAGCGACAGAAGGCGCAATGTTGTAAAGAACCAGATAGGCATGACTTAGCGCGGTGGTCTCACCTGGTCGCGCAGGGCCCGGAATCGTATTCATAACTATTGCCAGGGATTTGGTAGCGCTAGATAGACCAGACCAACTCAACGCCGGCGATACTCCTCCACCATCGCAAGTAGCCGATTTTGGGAGACTCCCTCCGTTTTGAAATTCTGGGCTGGAAAGTTGCAAGTTCAAGACTGAACTAGCTGTAGAAGTTTCTGCTTTAACGATCTTTCTTAAAAGTATCGCGTTATCTAACTTTAAATCACTTGACCAAATTAAAGCTGCGCTTACATCCCATTTAATATCGAAATAGCCATCCTTCACACCAACTTCTTCTTTGGAAAAAGGAGTGGCCTGTGCCCACTTTGAATCCTTAAATGTCGCCGTAGACCAAAGTTTAGGTGTCGATACAACTTGGGATTTACAGTCCAGCAAAGGATTAGTTGATTTTACGCACTCGACATTTAACGGAGCCTTATTTAAAACCAAAACCTTCCAGTTTGGGCTAGATACAGCAACTATTTTATTCGAATTCAAATCTCGGATTTGAAAAATTATCCCGGCATCACCGATCTGCTGATTTGGTTTGCCAATATATTCAAGTCCTGATGCGTTCTCTGTGAAATCCCGAGCGAGAAACCCAACTGAAAATGGATAAGTTGCGCTAAATTTAATCTTCTCGGAATTGAAAGAACGTTCCGTGGTAATCGGCACAGAATCCTCGCCAACTTTCTTGCCATTTACATAAAGCGCAAACCAGTTATCGGCCCAAACCTCAGCTTGGAAGCTAGTGGTCTTCGAAGTTGTACCGATAGCGCTAGGTATTGGATTAGCTAAAAGCGCTATTGTTATTAAGGCGAGAAAAAAGCGTTTCATTTCACGCAATCCTCGAATATGAATCACCTATCGAGCCGTCAAATTTAACGAAATCTACATGTGCATTTCTTCCACTTGTTGAAACCTTTAGGAATCCAGAACCACCAATTCCGTTACCTGAAATATATCCGTACTGTTTTACATCCAGCTTCTCGCCTGGATGACTTGGTTGCGGAACAGTCTGATAAATAATTCCATCTAACTCTTGTTTGACATATAAATGATCGTGACCCTTGAAGACGAATCCAACCTTGTTATCAATCAACAACTGATGTATTGGTTTTGCCCAGCCGGGACGATTGGCGGCAAAACCAGGGGTGCCATCTTTATTCAAACCACCCCATTCATTAAATTTCGCAATCTCTACCCCACCCCGTGACTGTGCATCTCCCACTAGTAGATGATGGATATAGATAAATTTGTGAGTTGCGCTGGACGTTGAAAGGATTTCGGTAAGCCAATCGTATTGATCCTTGCCCAGAGTCCATTCCCAACCAGCAGAGGTTGGATTTTTGGTTGTGTAGGTAAACGGATCTAGAACTATATGTAATTGATCTGGGCCGGTGAATGAGTAATACGCAAGATCCCCCGT
>JAHECV010000121.1 GCA_024641555.1 Candidatus Planktophila sp. | reverse complement strand
TTGATAGACGAATTACACCAATAACAGGCTGGGCGTCGTCGTTGTTCCAATTAAGGAAGTAAGCGAGAGCGAAGAAAGGAACCATAGAAAGCGCTGATGCGAGATAAAGGCGCGCATGCTGCCCAGCAAACTGCGAAACCTCAATTCTGCCAGTGTGCTTCTTTAAAAGGGCGATAGTTACAAAGAGACCAATTATGTAGCTAACAGCAAATGCAACACCCAGACCAATCGTCACATATTCACTCTTCAAAGTTGCCAGAAACAGGTAAGAGAGCGCTGAGGAAATAATATTTATAATTAAAATTGAGAGAACTTGAGTTTTTGTATCTTCAAAGGCATTAAAACCTCGAATTAAAATTAAGTTAATTGAGAATGCAACCAAACCTAAACTCAGCGCTGATAAGACATAGCCGATGTATCTAGAATCTTCCAGCGAAATTCCAAAATACAGAACTTCGGTCATCAAAGAACCAAAGAGAAGCAGTGCAATAGAACTTGGAACCGTAACAACTCCGCACATACGAATAGCGCGAATCAACTGCTTTTTAACTTCATCTACATTCTTTTCTATCGCTAATTTAGATAAATGTGGAAGTAGCGCAGTAACAATTGAAATTGTTACGATCGAATACGGCAACAACATAATGTAGTAAGCGCTGGTAAACGGCGTGAACCCAACTCCAGTTGTTATTCCGGCTTGTGCGCTGCGGACTGCAGCACTGGTTGCAACGTTTACAGTAATTAAATAGCCAATTTGAGAGATTAAAACGTAAACCAGAGTCCAGCCCGCAAGTGAGAAAGATTTTCCGAGCCCAGCGACACCAAAGATCGGCCGCAACCGAATTCCAGATTTCTTAACAACGGGTATCAAAATCAAGGCCTGAACAACTATTCCTAGAGTTGTCCCCCACCCCAATAGTTGCATCTGGCCCGCAGTTATATTTTCGATTGAGATGCTCTCTTGTAGAAATAGAACGCCGCCAAAAATCACGATTACAACTAGATTGTTGGCGATTGGCGCCCACATCAGTGGTGCGAAAGATCCGCGGGCATTTGCTACTTGGCCCAGCATTGTAAATAAGCCTAAAAAGAAGATCTGCGGTAAGCAGTAGCGGGTGAAAGCCACTGCGATGGAAAACTCACGCTCAAATCCTGCAGTTGAAAATTCAGGCGCGTAGAGCTTTACAAGGGCAGGCGCAAATATAACCCCAACGAAAACTAGAAGTAAGAGAATTCCAGAAATTGTTGTAACTAAACGAGATGCGAAGCCATGTCCACCATCTTCATCTGAAAATGAACGAACTAGTTGCGGCACAAAAATTGCAGTTAACGCACCACCAACGAGCAAGTTATAAAGAATATTTGGCATCGTGTTGGCGACGTTGTACGTATCCGCAAGAAGTGCGGTACCCAATACCGCAACAGCCAATATCGCACGAAAAAAACCGGTTATTCGCGAAAGTATGGTGCCGATCGCCATAACGCCGGAAGCGCGGAAGAGCTCATTACTTTTCATGGCGCCCCCTTCGCAATCTACGAATAGTCTGGGTTAAGGCGGCGATGAATAGCAAGAGCGCCGCGCCAACCGTGAAGTAAGTTACGCGCGAGTCGAAGAAAGTCACGTTAATCGAAAGCTTTGAAGCAGTTCCAACAAATTCTCCATCGGCGGTTGTTAACTGCGCAAGGACCGTGGTTGCACCAGGTGCGATTGCGGTAAATGGAATAGAAAGCTGGGTACGTGAATTGGCACCAATTGCAAATTCAGCCACATTTGAAATTTGTACACGTGAATTAAGTGGAGTTAATTTCACAGCAACTTTTACTGGAACATCAAAATCATTTGTGACAGTTACTGGAACTTTGCCGGCTTCAGAAGCTAATTGATACTTACCAGATGAAACTCGCAAACGATTTAAAGTTTTAGTTACGCTCTCAGCAGCGTCATAAGAAAAGAAATCACGATCTTTCTTATCGAGCGACGGAGATAACAACACGGCTAATTTGGCGCGCTGGGCTCTAACTTCGGGAGCGCTAACGATTAAAGAGAGCGCGGTCAAAGCTTGGCGATCTTGTGTGTATTTCTTGCGTAGGAGCGGGCTCAACTTGGATTTTCCAGTGCTCCAAACCAGGCCGCTTTCCGGTGAAATCTTCCGATTTAAATGGAATTGAACTCGTTCTAAACCATAACTTGTATAGAGGCGCAGTTCGCTAGGTGCTGAACGTTTAGCTAAATCAATATCTGGATTGCCGTAAGGAAGTGCAACAACTTTATCTCCAGAAGTTACAAGTTTTAATCGAGAGAGCCACTCTTGTGCAACCTGTTGTCCAGTAGTCAACTTCTTGTTATTTAATTGATATCCCGCGGCCATCGCCGAAACCTCATCAAGCAGTGCGCCATCGATTACCCAAGTGCGCAACCCTTTCGGTTTTGTCTCAAGCGGCTTTCCAAGGCGACCGGTTGGCAATAGATCATTGGTTAGCTCATCGTTTCTAAAAGTTCCATCGAATAATTGATGTGGTTTGCTGATTAATT
>JAHECV010000112.1 GCA_024641555.1 Candidatus Planktophila sp. | reverse complement strand
GAGAACGCAAAGGCTTTAGCAGATAAGGTAAAAACTGCCGATGCCAAACGCATGGAGGTTGAAGCCAAGGCAAACGCGCTAGTCATGCAACTCTCAAATCTATTAGATCCAGAAGCGCCAATTGGTGGCGAAGCAGATTTCGTAACCATCGAACATGTCGGCACACCTCGTGACTTTGCTAAAGATGGTTTTGAAGCGAAAGATCATGTTGAACTTGGAAAGCTACTTGGCGCGATTGATACCGAGCGCGGGGCTAAAGTTTCGGGATCTCGTTCTTATTACTTAACAGGCGCAGGTGCAATGCTCGAATTTGCACTCGTTAACTTTGCAATCCAAAGCGCTCTAAAAGCAGGTTTTACACCTGTGATTCCACCGGTTCTTGTTAAACCTGCCGCCATGGAAGGAACCGGTTTTCTGGGACAGGCTGCAGAGAATGTTTACCACTTAGAGAAAGATGACTATTACTTAGTTGGTACGAGCGAAGTTCCGTTGGCTGCCTTCCATATGGATGAAGTGCTTACCGCCGATAAACTTCCAATGCGCTACGCCGGATATTCATCTTGTTTCCGTCGTGAAGCCGGTAGCTACGGAAAAGATACGCGCGGGATTATCCGAGTTCATCAATTCGATAAAGTTGAAATGTTCTCTTTCTGTAAACCAGAAGATGCTAAAGAGGAACATAAGCGTTTACTGCAGTGGGAGAAAGATTTCCTTAACGCGATGGAGATCCCATTCCGCGTAATCGATGTGGCATCAGGTGATCTTGGATCAAGTGCAACTCGTAAATTTGATATCGAAGCCTGGATACCTACACAGAACGCTTATCGCGAGGTAACAAGTACCTCTAACTGCACCGAATTCCAAGCTCGTCGCTTAAATATTCGCTACAAAGATGCCGATGGCACAAAGGCTGTAGCCACACTAAACGGCACATTGGTGGCGATTCCGCGCATGATCGTTGCAATTCTGGAGAACCACCAAAACGCAGATGGAACTGTAAACGTTCCCGCTGCTCTTCAACCGTTCCTCGGTACAAAGAGATTTGAGCTCGTGTGACCAATCGTCGCCCGAAATTAATTGCAACAGATCTAGATGGCACGATTGTTCCGCATGACGAGGCGATATCAAATCGCACAATCGCGGCCTTCACTAAGGCGCGCGATCTCGGCGTAGAGATTTTCTTCGTTACCGGACGCCCTCCACGTTGGATGGCTGATGTTCGTGAAGCTTTTGATTTTGGTTCTGCAATTTGCTGCAATGGCGGACTTCTCTACGATCTCCATAACGATAAAGTTTTAGAGCAATGG
This sequence comes from Candidatus Planktophila sp., assembly GCA_024641555.1. The sequence continues at coordinate 1,267 of JAHECV010000112.1, read as the reverse complement.
ATGATCCAACCTAACGAACTACAAGAAGCGGTAGATCGCTTAAGAAAAGTAATTCCAAACGTCTCGTTCGCAGTTGAATCTAACGATCATTTCCATCGCGAGAAGGCATACATTCCACGCTGGGATATCGGCATGGATGATGTTGGCGTTGACACAATTGATGCAGTAACCAACCGCCCCGCACTTAAATTGTTAGCAAGGCTTTCGCAGCAAGAGATATCAGCCGATGAGATGTTGGCGATCGCAACCCCAGCGCTGGAAGGCGTTGTAAACGTTACGCATTCAGCAAATAACGATTCGCTTCTAGAAATTTCCGCACTGGGCGTATCGAAAGGCGAAACGCTGGCGATGATGGCGGCGCGTATCGGAATATCTGCCGAAGATTGCGTCGCCTTCGGAGATAACCCAAATGATTTTTCAATGTTGCAATGGGCCGGGCGTTCGTACGCGATGATCGACGGACATCACGCCGGCCCAGCAAATGCTAAAGATGTAGCACCGCCTCATAACCAAGATGGCGTCGCAATCGTTATTGAGAAACTGCTCGAACTCCCCGAGTAAGTAATAACTTCGCGGGAAATCTCGCCGATTTTTAATGGTTGAGATATTCAGGTAGCCTCTCCCACGGAGGGCTCGCATAGCGGCCGAGTGCACCGGTCTTGAAAACCGGCAGGTGAAAGCCTCGTGGGTTCAAATCCCACGCCCTCCGCCACTTTTCTCAACGACAGCGCCAATCTAAATCGCCCACGGGCCAACTCTGTGGCTGACTTCATATCGGTTGCGCTGGCAACCATCTGGCGAGTTTGGCCTTTGAAGCGGACACTTCTCCTTAGGAAAGAGCAATCCTTCACTGGGTTAAAGTTGCAAAAGGGGTAAAAATGTCCGGAGTATTTTCTCCAACGCGCGCAAAGATAAAAGAGCGCACGCTTCGCACCGATAAGTGGTGGTTGCAACCAGCGATTACCTTTGGAGTTTTATTCAGCTTTGTCATCTATGCAACATTCCGCGCATTTGAAGGCGCTAATTATTACAAAGACCATTTAATCTCTCCTTTCTATTCTCCTTGCCTATCTGAAGCTTGCGTACCTGAAGCAACGATTTTTGGTTGGACTCCAGTGAGTGCAGAAATTTTTAATTTCGCACTTTCACCCGCCCTGATTATTTTAATCTTCCCGCTCGGTTTCCGTATCACTTGCTACTACTACCGCAAGGCTTATTACCGCGCTTTCTGGTTGTCGCCACCTGCTTGTGCGGTGGCAGAACCTCA
>JAHECV010000109.1 GCA_024641555.1 Candidatus Planktophila sp. | reverse complement strand
GGTGGAGTCACCGCGCTAAATGAGGTAAACCTTGAAGTTAAAGAGGGCGAAATCCTTGCACTCATCGGCCCTAACGGTGCCGGTAAGACAACTGTCTTTAACGTAATTACTGGCGTCTATCAAGCGACTTCCGGTTCGGTGACATTTGATGGCCACAATTTGGCCGGGCGCAAGCGCTTTCAAATTACCGGACTTGGCGTTGCTCGTACCTTTCAAAATATTCGCTTATTTGGAGATATGACAACGCTTGAAAATGTTATTACCGCAACCGATGTTCATAAGAAGAGCGGACTAGTTGGTGCGCTTTTCGGTACCCCTCGTGCGCGCCGCGAAGAGAAGGAGAATCGTGCCAAGGCGCACGAGATTCTGCAATTTATTGGTATCGATGAATACTCAGATCGCCTAGCCAAGAACCTTCCTTACGGTGTTCAGCGTCGTCTAGAAATTGCTCGTGCAATGGGAACTTCTCCGAAGTTGCTTCTCCTTGATGAACCAGCCGCTGGCTTTAACCCACAAGAAAAAGTGGAACTCGCTGCAACTATCAAAAAGGTTCGCGATGCCGGTTACACAGTTCTCTTAATCGAGCACGATATGTCGCTGATTATGGGAATCTCAGATCGCGTTGCCGTTCTCGACTTCGGAACCAAGATCGCTGATGGTTCACCAGCTGATGTACAAAACGACCCTCGCGTTATTGAGGCTTACCTAGGAGTACCTGCAGATGCGTCTTGAAATTAAAGATCTCCACGTTCACTACGGCAAGATTGAAGCGATTAAAGGCGTTTCAGTGGTTGTTAACGAAGGTGAAATCGTCACTCTCATTGGCGCCAACGGCGCAGGTAAGACAACGATGCTTAAGACCATTTCTGGTCTACGTCCAGTATCTAGCGGACAGATCATCTTCAATGGCGAAGATATTTCTAACGTTCCAGCGCACAAGCGCGTCGATCTTGGCCTCTCACAAGCGCCCGAAGGTCGCGGAATTTTCCCAGGAATGACCGTTTTAGAAAATCTAGAAATGGGTAAGTTCCACCGCCACGATCGCAAGAGCGAAATGGCTGAAGATCTCGACAAGGTCTACACACTCTTTCCACGTTTGAAAGAACGCATGACTCAAGCCGGTGGAACGCTTTCCGGTGGCGAACAGCAGATGCTGGCAATCGGTCGCGCGCTAATGGCCCGCCCTAAGGTGTTGTTGCTAGATGAGCCATCGATGGGACTTGCTCCGCAGATGATTGCAAATATCTTCCGCATCATCACTGAGATCAATAAGACTGGCGTAACCATTCTTCTCGTTGAACAGAATGCACAACAGGCGTTACAACGCGCACACCGTGCCTACATTCTTGAAACTGGAAATGTTGTTAAGGAAGCGAAAGCTTCAGATCTTCTTAACGATCCTGCAGTACGCGAGGCATACCTCGGTACTGGCGCTCACTAGCTATCTTTCAGCCATTCGCATTGCTGAAGACGCTACGCTCTTTCAGCCAGAATCATGCAGGTGATTCTCGCTGAACAAGTGCGCTGGCCCTGTTCGTTAGTGATCACGATTTCGTAGACGCATAAGGTCTTTCCAAGAGAAACTGCAGTAGCGACTCCAGTTACATATCCCGTTGTGGCTGATTTGTGATGAGTGGCATTTATATCCACACCGACGATTCTGCGATTTGGTCCTGCATGAAGTTGGGTGCCGATCGAACCGAGAGATTCGGCTAAAACAACGTTTGCACCGCCGTGGAGTAATCCAATCGGTTGGGTATTTCCTTCTACCGGCATACGTCCGACTAATCGTTCGGGAGATGCCTCCAGGATTTCAATACCCATCTTCTTATCAAGGGCTCCACTACCGCGTTCGCGAATTAACTCTAAATAGTTTGGGGTATTTTCAGGCTGCGTCATAGTTCGAAATAGTAACTTGTTAACCAGTACTTCTCTAGGATGGCGCCATGGGCCAGAAGCGTTTATTACTTATCGATGGCCATTCAATGGCATATCGCGCGTTCTTCGCACTGCCTGCTGAAAACTTCACAACTGCACAGGGCCAACACACCAATGCAATCTATGGCTTTGCGACGATGTTGATTTCGCTGTTAAAGGATGAAAAACCCACTCACGTTGCCGTCGCCTTCGATGTATCCCGCAAGACTTTTCGCACAGATATCTTCCCCGACTACAAAGCAAATCGCGCCAAGACTCCAGATGAATTTCGCTCACAGATGTCCTATTTAAATGATTTGGTAACCGGTTTTGGAATAACTCAGTTTGCTTTAGAAGGTTATGAGGCAGATGACATCATTGCGACTATCACTAAACAAGCCGAACGCGAAGGCGCTGAAGTTTTAATTTGTACTGGTGATCGCGATAGCTTCCAATTGGTTACCGATAAAACGACTGTGTTATATCCAAAGCGCGGTGTTTCAGAGATGGCGCGGATGACACCGGATGCCGTGCAAGAGAAATACGGCATGACTCCAGATCAATATCCTGATTTTGCAGCCCTTCGTGGTGACCCCAGCGATAACTTGCCTTCGATTCCTGGAGTTGGCGAAAAAACCGCCGCGAAATGGATCGTTGAATACGG
>JAHECV010000108.1 GCA_024641555.1 Candidatus Planktophila sp. | reverse complement strand
TTGCGCCCGATAGACTTCACACATGCCCAACAGCCTGCCCAACCCTGCCGCCCCGGCGCAGGATGAGACCCGCAGCGTTCTGGCGATCCCGGCTTTCCGCAAACTCTGGAACTCGATGGTCTTCTCATCTCTCGGTGATTGGTTAGGGCTACTTGCAACAACCGCGTTGGCACAAAAACTTTCGGGCGGCTCTTATACAACTGCAAACTTTGCAATCGCAGGTGTCTTTATCGCACGCCTATTGCCGGCAGTTTTCTTAGGACCAATCGCTGGCGTTATCGCCGATCGCTTTGATCGCCGCAAGTTGATGGTCACCTGCGACATTCTGCGCACCGCACTTTATATTTCAATACCAATTGTCAACACATACCTCTGGTTATACACCGCGATGATCTTGGTCGAATGTTTAACGCTCTTCTGGTCACCAGCCAAAGAAGCGACGGTTCCAAATTTAGTTGGCAAAGAAAAGTTAGAGAGCGCCAATCAAGTCTCGTTATTGGCCGCATACGGCACAGCGCCGATCGCTGCGCTCTTATTCTCGCTCTTAACTCTCTTTGCAACCGCGATCGAATCTCTATTCCCATTCTCAATCGGCGGTTCAGTTGATATCGCGCTCTATGTAAATGCCGCTAGTTTCGCCTTTGCTGCACTTACCATCTGGGGACTTAAAGAGATTCCAAATGGGGCAGCAGCCAAGAAAGCGAAAGATGAAAATATTTTAAAGTCGCTGCACGATGGTTGGAAATCAGTTAGCGAAACCAAATTAATCCGCGGCCTAGTCGTTGGCATGATCGGCGCCTTCTCTGCCGCCGGTGCGGTAATCGGTCTAGCGCGCACATTTGTGGGCGATCTCGGTGGCGGCGATGCCGCATACGGCGTGTTATTCGGCGCGGTATTTACCGGCCTTGCAATCGGTATCGCCTTTGGTCCAAAGATATTCGCGCAATTTTCACGCCGCCGTTTATTTGGCGCATCCCTAACTACTGCGGGTATCTTCCTAGTTCTGCTCGCCCTGATTCCCAACTTGGTAATGGCGGTCTTTACCGTGATCTTCCTCGGCGCATTTAGCGGCGTCACCTGGGTAACCGGCTTCACCATGCTGGGCATGGAGGTTGCCGATGAAGTCCGCGGTCGCACCTTCGCCTTCGTGCAATCACTTATCCGCATCACTTTGGTCGCCGTCCTTGCGATCGCACCAGCAATCGCCGCCGCCTTTGGCGTTCACACATATAAATTTGAAAATACCACGCTTAATTTTAACGGCGCACAAGTTACGATTCTTATTGCAGGATTTATCGCGTCAATCATCGGTTACATCTCATATCGCCAGATGCGCGATCGCCCAAATATTTCGCTCTGGTCAGATATTGCAAACGCACTTAAGGGCGAACTCGGTGGCATCACCGGCGCACCAACCACCGGAGTCTTCATCGCATTTGAAGGCGGCGAAGGCACCGGCAAATCAACGCAATCAAAACTTCTTAAAGAGTGGCTAGAAAGCCGCGGTGAAAGCGTTGTCTTATCGCGCGAACCCGGCGGCACAGATTTAGGACAAGGCCTGCGCAAGATTTTGCTCGGCCACGAAACCGGCGTCATCAGCCCGCGCGCTGAAGCTCTGCTCTATGCCGCAGATCGCGCCCACCATGTCTTCTCCGTAATTCGCCCAGCACTTAACGAAGGCAAAGTTGTTATCACTGATCGCTACTTTGATTCATCAATTGCTTACCAAGGCGCCGGTCGCGTACTAGCACCAGGTGAGGTCGCACGTATTTCGCGATGGGCAACTGAATCTCTATTTCCAACTTTAACTATTGTCATCGACCTGCCCGCTGAAATCGGCATCGCTCGCTTGCATAACCCCGATCGTTTAGAGGCCGAGCCGTTGGCATTTCACGAACGCGTGCGCCAAGAATTTTTACAACTCGCACTCCTTGATCCAGAGCGTTATCTCGTTGTCGATGGCCGCAAAAGTATCGACCAGATTCATCAAGTGATCATCGCGCGCGTCGGTGAAATACCTGCGTTGTTAAAAGATGAAAAACCAGCAAAGAAAATCTTTAAGAGATAAAAAGTCAGCGAAATGTCCGCATCTGTCTTTGACTCTTTAATCGGCCAGTCACACATCACCGAGATCTTGCAGGGCGCAGTGGCCGCCGCGCAAAGCGGCGACCAGCCTTCCGAAACTTCTAAACACGGTATGACCCACGCCTGGATCTTCACCGGCCCACCCGGTTCTGGCCGCTCATCGGCTGCCAGCGCCTTCGCCGCCGCCCTGATCTGCCCACAAGGCGGCTGTGGCACCTGCCAAGATTGCCGCAGCGCCCTGACCGGGGGCCATCCCGATGTCGAGATCATCCGCACCGAAGGCCTTTCGATCAAGATCGATGAAGTCCGCGAGCTCCTGACCCGCACCTCCTGGGCGCCCTCTATGGGCGGCTGGCGCATTGTTGTCATGGAAGATGCCGACCGCATGACCGAATCCGCCGCCAACGCCCTTCTCAAAGCGATCGAAGAACCCGGCGCTCGCACCGTCTGGCTGCTCTGTGCCCCAACGCTGCACGAGATCTTGCCCACCATCCGC
>JAHECV010000103.1 GCA_024641555.1 Candidatus Planktophila sp. | reverse complement strand
GGATAAAACATCAAGGTGACATCGTCGAGAATTACCTTGTCACCATGCGCTTTGCGCGCCTTTTTCATCGTGTAAATGAACTCAGCCATGGAGAAAACCTTAGTGGCTCGTGTCGGTACAATTAACTAACGACCTCTGCAGGCGCCTGTAGCTCAGTCGGATAGAGCACTCGCCTTCTAAGCGAGTTGTCGCTGGTTCGATTCCAGCCAGGCGCACATGACTACACCTCTGCCCCACCTGATCTGGATCGACTGTGAGATGACCGGACTCGATCTGGCATCGGATGCCTTGGTTGAGATCGCCGTTCTGGTTACTGATTCGGATCTAAACGTCGTCGGCGAAGGTGTGGACTTGGTGATCGCAACCACTCCCGAAAAGTTGGCAGGCATGAACGAGTATGTAACCCAGATGCACACGACTTCGGGGCTGATCACCGAAATTCCAAATGGCACAACCATTAGCCAAGCTGAAGATGCAATTATTAAATATCTAGAGGCCGCGGGTACTACCGCAGGTAAATCACCGCTGGCGGGAAATTCTGTCAGCGTTGATCGCAACTTCATCGCTCGCGATATGCCGCGGCTAAATGAGTATCTGCACTATCGCACCGTCGATGTCTCATCGATCAAAGAGTTGGCGCGGCGTTGGTATCCCAAGACATATTTCGCCGCCCCCGCTAAGACCGGCAACCACCGTGCGCTGGGAGATATCCAAGATTCGATCGCCGAACTGGCTTATTACCGCTCAAACTTGTTTATCCCGAGCGCTACAGGGAACGCGCAAGAGTAGTTAACAGGTACTATTGGCTTTCAATCAGCACATGGTGGGCGTAGCTCAGCTGGTAGAGCACTCGGTTGTGGTCCGAGATGTCGCGGGTTCGAGCCCCGTCGCTCACCCCAAGTTTTTCTTTCCATCCAAGTCACAAAACGAGAGCGGTAAATATGATCTTCGACGTAGTAGTTGAAATCCCAGCTGGCTCACGCAACAAATACGAAATCAATCACACAACCGGTGAAGTTCGCTTGGATCGCATGTTATTTACGGCAACGCGCTTTCCCCACGATTATGGATTTGTAAAGAACACGCTCTCCAATGATGGCGATCCACTCGATGCGTTGATCATGTTGGACGAACCAACATTTCCGGGCTGCGTTGTCTCGTGTCGCGTCATCGGAATGTTCCGCATGACCGATGAAAAAGGCGGCGACGACAAGTTGCTCTGCGTTGCAGCCGGAGATATCCGCAAATCGAATCTCAATGATTTAGATGATGTCCCAGTTTACGAATTAGATGAAATTAAGCACTTCTTCGAGGTCTACAAGACCCTTGAACCAGGAAAAGAAGTTCATGGCGGAGATTGGGTCGGTCACGACGCTGCCGAAGAAGAAATCCTCGCGTCTTATAAGCGATATAACGAGAGCCACTAACTCTCCCCTTTAACATTGCTCCATTGCACGGCCACTTTCAGGCAGAGCAGATTTTGGAGAGCAACGTGATCGATGTAAATACCGGCGATACCGCATGGGTTTTAGCAAGTGCCGCTCTTGTCCTATTTATGACTCCGGGGCTTGCTGTTTTCTACGGCGGCATGGTTCGTGCAAAGAGCGCGCTAAATATGATGATGATGTCATTTGCCGCAATCGGTGTAACAACAATTATCTGGGTGCTCTACGGATACTCACTTGCCTTTGGTAAATCACATGGTGGACTTATTGGTGGATTCGATCACTTAGGTCTATCTGGCACTTTAGATCAAGTAACTGGCGCAGCAGGCCATCAGATACCTGTCTTGGCATTTGCAATGTTTCAATTAACTTTCGCCATCATCACTGTTGCGCTTCTCTCTGGAGCGATCGCCGACCGCGCTAAATACGGTTCTTGGGTCATCTTCGTCGCCATCTGGATCACCTTGGTCTATCTACCGATCGCGCACTGGGCCTTTGCAACACAAGGTGGAAACGGCGGATGGATCATCGACAAACTTGGCGCGCTAGATTTTGCCGGCGGCACAGTTGTTGAAATTAACTCGGGCGCCGCAGCACTTGCGCTGGCGCTAGTTCTGGGAAAGCGCGATGGATTTAAACGCGATCCAATGCGTCCACACAACATGCCTCTCGTTCTACTTGGCGCCGGAATGCTCTGGTTCGGTTGGTTTGGTTTTAACTCTGGCTCTGCTTTATCTGCAGGTTCACTTGCAGCCACCGCGATGATCAACACTCAAATTTCTACCGCAGCTGCGGCCATGACCTGGATCGCATATGAGAAAAAGCGCGATGGCAAAGCAACCACACTTGGCGTTGCATCAGGCGCGATCGCGGGCGCGGTTGCAATAACACCTGCCTGCGGTTTCTTAAATCCTATGGGCGCGCTTGTGCTTGGGCTCATTGCAGGAGTTGCATCGGCTTGGGCGGTTACACGCAAATATAAATTTGGTTACGACGATTCGCTAGATGTAGTTGGCGTTCACGGCGTTGGCGGCGTAATCGGAATGCTCTTCATTGGTTTTGGTGCCACAGTTGCGGCTAACGCGGCAGGTAAAGATGGGCTCTTCTTCAAGGGTGGTACCGACTTGCTGCAGTCACAG
>JAHECV010000084.1 GCA_024641555.1 Candidatus Planktophila sp. | reverse complement strand
GCCGTATGAACTCCAGCGAGCGCCCGATCGAGATCGTTGGCATTGCTGGCATTTCCCTCGATGATTTCGACATCACGCGACCAGCTCTGGCCCTGAATCTTCTTGCCATCGCGAACAAGTACGCGAACTTTCTTGCCATCGCCGAGTAAATCGCGAACTAAGCGACCACCAACATAACCAGATGCACCTGTGACCAGGTACAAGCGGGGCTGATTCTGCGCATCCATATAAGTCAGCCTAGACTTAGAAGATGGCTACTTCTACCCGACCACGCGTTGTCATCTTGGGAGCAGGCTTTGGTGGGCTCCATGCCGCTAAAGCTCTAGCAAAGCAGGCTGATGTCACAGTCGTTGATCGCCATAACTTTCAGACATTTTTGCCGCTTCTCTACCAGGTATCAACTGCCGGCCTTGCCGCAGATCACGTTGTTCACCCGGTTCGTGGAGCGCTACGAAATACCGGAATTAAATTCCGCATGGGTTCACCCATCTCGGTTGATCATAAAAATAAGACGGTAAAGCTTGATTCCTCCGAGGTACTTGAATTCGATCACCTGGTTGTTGCGCTCGGCTCTGCCACCGCTGATTTCGGAGTTCCCGGAGTTGTCGAACATGGCCTGGGCATGAAGAGCGTTAATGAAGCGATCACTATCCGCGCCGAAGTCATGCGCCGCTTTGAAGATTTAGCTCGCTTTGAAGATGACACTCGTCTATCTATCGCCGTTGTAGGTGGCGGACCAACTGGTGTCGAGATGGCCGGAGCACTCGCCGAACTTAAGCGCGGACCGCTCAAGAATGATCTGGCACATGCTGCTGAACATATCGATATCTATTTGATTGAAGCTGGCCCGCGAATCCTGCCGATGTTTAGCGAGAAGTTATCTGAACGTGCAGAGTCAGATCTTCATAAATTAGGTGTCTTTGTAAAGACCAGTACTTCAGTGCGTGAAATTCAATCTCGCAAAATTATTATTAAAGATGGCGAACCAATTCCAGCTGAAGTAACTATCTGGGCCGCTGGCGTTAAGGGTGAACCAACTGCCGGGCTTTTGAATCTACCGTTAGCCGGAACACGAATTGATACCGATGAGAATTTAGAAGTTAACCATTACCCACATATCTGGGCTATCGGCGATATCAACGGCACCAGAGATATCAATGGCCGTTTCTATCCGATGGTTGCACCAGTTGCGATGCAGCAAGGTAAATGGGTGGCAAAGCAGATCTTGCGTAAAGCTGCTGGGCAACCGCTACAACCATTTAAATATCGCGATAAAGGTTCGATGGCAACGATCGGTCGCCATAAGGCAGTGGTTGAAGTTGGAAAATTTAGAATGGCTGGCCCACTTGCTTGGTATGCCTGGTTATGGCTCCACCTCTTCTATCTCTTAGGTGGTCGTAACAAGATTGGCACGATGGCTGACTGGACTTGGAACTATCTCACCTTCGATCGCGGCAATCGCCACATCATGGATACTCTCTAAGTGGCGCAGTACATCGAAGTAGATGGTCATCCTGTTTACTCATATGAATGGGAAAATAATGGCGAGGCAGTATTGCTTCTCCATGGTGGTTTAAGTCAGACATCGCATTGGGATACATCAATACTTCCCGCGATTGAAGATGGCTTTCATCCCTTTGCTTACGATCGCACTGCACATGGTTTTACCGGCGATCGCGATGGCAGCTTGCACTTTGATTATCAAACGAGAGAAGCGATTGCATTTCTTGAAGAAGTTATAAAAGAACCTGCCCATCTAATTGGTTTTAGCGATGGCGCAATCATCGCCTTTATGGTGGCAATCCAACGCCCAGAATTAGTGAAGTCAATCGTCAGTATCGGTGGAAACTTTCACTTTAGCGGCACTCTGCCACTTCCTGAATTCGAAGGATTTATCTCGCCAGAGGATCAAGAGGAGTACAACCAGACTTCTCCTGATGCACCGCACACGTTGCTTGAGAAGACCAATCGAATGCTAGAGATTTGGAAATCAGAACCAGATATCGATAAGGCAGATCTGGCAAAGATTCAGTGCCCAGTACTGGTTATGGCCGGTGACGATGATGCCATCAGACACAACCACACCATCGAACTCTATGAAACTCTACCCCTTGGACAGCTTGCGATAGTTCCCGGAACTTCACATGTCTTGCCGAAAGAGAAGCCAGGAATTGTTAACTTACTAATTTCAGAATTCTTAGAAGATTTGAGTTATCCAGTAACTCGCATGCCAATGCGCAGAACCAATCCTGCGCAATAACTAGCCTTCAAACGGGGTAATGGTTCCAGTCTTTACATCATAAATCGCGCCTGCAACAACGACTCCTTCGCGCAACAATGGGTAAGAGCGCACTCGGTTGATATCGCTGGCAAGAGCGCCCAATTGATCCGTCGTAGTTCTAAATTCCAGACTTGAAGTATTGACTCCATATTGTTCGTCAATCAGCCTATGAAAATCATCTTCATTATTTTCTGCCATCTTGCAATCGGTATGTGGCATCACAAGGATGCGATCAACGTTGAGCAGGTAGGTAGCAAGTACAAGTGTTCGCAGAACGTCTTCGGTCACGCGGGCCCCAGCATTGCGAAGAATCTTGGCATCTCCCGAACGCATTCCGACAACAGATAAGGGATTGATGCGTGAATCCATACAAG
>JAHECV010000079.1 GCA_024641555.1 Candidatus Planktophila sp. | reverse complement strand
AAACTACCGAAGAACCAACTCCCGAAAACTAATTTGCTACAGCAGTAAGTAGCGGCACAAAACTTTCAATATCAGTTGCTCCGCCATGGTGGCCGACCATTGCGCTCTCTTGTTTTTCACGTTCGGCTTCGATCAAGATCATCTCGCCATGTGCAACTGCGATGACATCGCCCATTCGATCTGCGGCATCAAGTGAAACCTCGCCTCCAAATAAACCTGCAGCAATCGCATCGCTGCGCAGATAAATGGTGGCCTTCTCCCCCAAGAATTCTTCCCAACGAGAGGCCACTTCTATGTGTGCGGTAAGCGGTGCGCCTTCTGCCAGATAAAGATGGCGCGCGCGTGGTTCGCCGGCGATCGTTGCGATATCAATCGCTAAGTCATTGTCTTGCCCGATAACTATCTTTTCGCCGACGTTGATCATGCCGTGATCAGCGGTTAACCAAACTCTAGTTTTACGGGGAAGTTTATTTAGCAAAGTCGCTACTAGTTGATCGATAGCGACGAGTGCGGCTAGCCACTTATCTGATCCCACACCATCACTGTGGCCGGCAACATCTAGCTCATTTACATATAGATAAACAAAGGCAGGTGAAGGGCTAAGGGCCTGAACTGTCTCAGAAACCAAAACTTCGTGGATATTTGCGCCGCGATAATTAGCACCACGAAAGACTGCGCGAGTGAAACCTGTATCTTCATAACGTTTTGCTGCAACGTGAGTAACGCTGATATCGGCTGCGGTTGCACGTTCAAATAAAGTTGGAACCGGTTGCCAAATTGCTGGATCAACGCGCTCATCCCATTTAAGTGAATTTAGAATTCGACCACCGCTGCGTGGAACTTGCACGGTGTAGCCGAGCATTCCGTGAGTTCCGGGATTTACGCCTGTGGTAAGCGTTGCCAAACTTGTTGCGGTCGTAGAAGGAAAAGATGTACGAACCGCGCCATGGCGGATCAGTGATGTAAGCGTTGGGATATAACTTGCATACTTTTCAATGACATTTGCGCCTAGGCCGTCAACGAGAAATAGCAGTTCGCGACCGCTCGGACTTTCTCCACAATTTATTTGATCGCTGGCATCTGCTAAACCTAGGCTGGCAAAGAGCGAAGGCGTGATTTGCGAGAGATGCACAGAGGTATCTTCTCACGGGTAAGGTTGGGCTTATGAGCCACCGCATGCCATTTACTCCATCGCCTGAAGTTGCTGCAGCCCTTGCTGAAGGCAAGCCGATAGTTGCACTTGAATCAACGATTATTAGCCATGGTCTACCTCGTCCGCAGAACCTAGAAGTTGCGCGCGAAGTTGAAGATATTGTCCGCGATCACGGCGCAATACCAGCGACGATTGCAGTTATTGATGGTGTTGTCCATGTTGGTTTAACTGATGACCAACTAAAAGCGATCGCAAATCGCGACGACATAGCCAAAGCATCAAGCCGTGACTTAGCGATCATCGCCGCAACCGGCAAGAGCGCGGCAACAACCGTTGCGGCAACTGCACACTTAGCAGCGCTGGCCGGCATTCGAGTCTTTGCAACTGGTGGCCTTGGTGGCGTTCACCGTGATGCCAATGAAACCTTCGATGAATCGGCCGACCTGACTGCACTTTCACAACTAGATATGACAGTTGTCTGCGCTGGCGTGAAATCTATTCTCGATGTTGCTGCAACTCTCGAGCGACTCGAAACTTTGGCGATAGGTGTTGTTGGTTACAAGACCACTGCTTTCCCAGGTTTCTATCTAACTGATTCGGGATTTACCATCGAACATCAGGTCGAAAGCGCGGCCGAAATTGCCAAGATCATTCACTCTCGCGAAGCGCTTAAGACCAATAAGAGCGCACTCGTTGTCGCAAATCCTGTTAAGCACGAGATGGATCGCAAGCGCCACGATGCCATCTTAAAGAGCGGGTTGGCCGGAGCACATAAGAATGGGGTGATTGGCAAGGCCGTTACTCCATTTTTGCTCGAGCATTTCCACACCGCCAGCGAAGGTGAATCACTTTCCGTAAATATTGAAATTATTAAATCCAATTCAGCCCTAGCCGCTGATATCGCAGTTGCGAAGCAACGCCAGTAAGCGAGATAGAAATGACAATAAACGTTCTATGTATCGGCGATGTGATGCTCGATGTGATCGCCCGCATAAACGTTTCACCTCAAAAGATTAATTACGGAAGTGACACGGCAAGTCACATAAGTACCAGCAGCGGAGGCGCGGCCGGAAACGTTGCCGCCTGGTTAACTCGCACCGATGCAACAAGCACAATCGTTAGCCGTGTTGGTGACGACCCGGCTGGCGCGGCAATTGTCGCTGAATTTGATGCCCTTGGCGTTAACCACGAAAATTTAGTTATCCCAGGTGAAACATCTGGCGTGGTTGTAGTGCTGGTTGATTCATCAGGTGAGCGCACTATGTTTCCGGATAAAGGCGCTAATTCACGTTTAACCGCTGCCGATCTGCCCGATCTCAACGCTTTCCAAGCGGTTTACATCTCAGGTTATGCGCTGCTCAATCCCATGGCGCGCGATGCTGTCTTAGCGATGATTGAAAAGATTAAAGCCGCCAGATTGCCGATCTATTTTGATCCCGCTTCCGTTGGGTCCATGAAAGATGTAACTGATAAAGAGCTCCACACTTGGTTTTCAATGATGGATGTGCTTCTCTTAAATGAAGAAGAATCGATTTTTCTCACTGGTTCCGTTGATATAGAACGCGCCTTGGACTATCTGCTCGACTTCTCGCAAGTGGTTGTCATTAAACGCGGTTCCGCAGGCGCGATCGCAAAATCACGCGGCTATGACTCAATCAGCCTTCCTGCCGTTGCAACATCAGTTATCGATACAACTGGAGCGGGAGATAGTTTTGCCGCTGGATTTATCGCATCTTTTTCCAAGAACCAAGATCTAACTGGCGCTTTACAGGCAGGTGGAGAGTTAGCAGCCGGTTGTGTTGCAATCGTCGGCGGCAGACCGCGTGTAGGTACCGCGATTTAGCTAGTTATCTTGGCAGAATGCGCGCATGGCAACAGCGAAGAAGGCCGCAGCATCGACCAAGGCGAAGAAGCCAATTGGTCCAAAGCCCGGTGAATATCCCGGCAAGATCGTTGATATCGATGTTTCATCTGAAATGTCTGAGTCATTTCTGGAATATGCATATTCAGTTATTTACTCACGCGCGCTTCCTGATGCGCGCGATGGCTTAAAACCAGTTCATCGCCGCATCTTGCATCAGATGGCCGATATGGGTCTGCGCCCAGAGCGCGGCCATGTAAAGAGCGCTCGTGTCGTTGGCGAAGTAATGGGTAAGTTGCACCCACACGGTGACTCAGCGATTTACGATGCGCTCGTACGCATGGCGCAATCTTTTTCCATGCAGGTTCCACTAATTGATGGCCACGGAAACTTTGGTTCACTCGATTCAGGTCCAGCTGCGATGCGCTACACCGAAGCTCGCTTAGCAAGCGCTGCCATGGCGATGGTCGCCGAAGCTGATGAAGATACCGTTGATTTCGGTCCAAATTATGACGGCCAACTACTGGAGCCACTTGTTCTCCCAGCTGCATATCCAAATCTTTTAGTAAATGGTGGTTCTGGTATTGCAGTTGGTATGGCAACGAATATGGCGCCACATAACTTGGGTGAAGTTATCGCGGCAACGAAGTTCTTAATCGAAAATCCAAAGGCGACGCTTAATCAGTTGATGAAGCACATACCTGGCCCAGACTTTCCAACTGGCGGAGAACTCGTTGGCGCCGAAGGTGTACGTGAGGCATATGCCACCGGTAAAGGTTCATTTAAGGTGCGCGCCACCGTCGAGATCAGCAAAGTTACATCTCGCAAGATGGGTATCACGATCAAGGAACTCCCATTTAATATCGGTCCGGAGAAAGTTGTTGAGCGAATCGCAGACCTGGCTAAGGCGAAGAAGATCCAAGGCATTTCAGACATAATCGATCTAACTGATGGTCAGACCGGTACCAACGTGGTCATTGAGCTCAAAAACGGCTTTGAACCAGAAGCGGTGTTAGAGCAACTCTTCAAATTAACCCCGATGGAAGATGCCTTTGCGATCAACGCAGTTGCTCTTGTTAAGGGACGTCCGCAGACCCTTGGGCTTAAGGAATTGCTGCAAGTCTTCATTGATCACCGCATCGAAGTGGTGCGACGTCGCTCTGAATATCGCAAAGCTAAAGCAGAAGGTCGCCTATCGATGGTCGATGGCCTGCTAAAGGCGATCATCGATATAGACAAGGTAATCAAAATTATCCGCGGTAGCGATGATGCAGCTGCGGCAAAGGATAAGTTGATTAAAGACTTTAAGTTAAATGACGAACAAGCAACTTATATTCTCGATATGCCACTTCGTCGCCTGACCAAGATGAGCAAACTTGAACTTGAGACAGAACAGAAAGAACTCAAAACAACTATCTCAGCCCTTGCTACTCTTCTTAAATCAGAAGAAAACATCAAGGCGCAGGTTGCTACCGAGCTAACTGCAGTCGGAAAGTCATTTGCTACCCCTCGTCGCACACGAATTGGCGCTGCTTAATTTCGTTTAACTTCTGGCCTGTGGGAGACTTCGTCAAATGATCTCTACAAGTGCTCTTGAACTACGTGCAGGTGCGCGACTTCTGGTCTCCGGAGTAACGGTTCGCATCAACCATGGAGATCGCATCGGATTCGTTGGCCGCAATGGCGCAGGAAAATCAACGCTCGCCAAAGTATTAGCGGGCGAAACACTTCCTGCAGGCGGAGCGGTTCAACGCACCGGCAAGATCGGATATCTGCCACAAGATCCCCGAACTGGCGAAGATCAAGGCACGGTTATTGAAAGAATTTTATCGGCGCGAGATTTAGATCAAATTGCTGCGCGCATGACTCAAGTGGAAGAAGAGATGGCTACCACTGAAGGCGCCGCTCTGGAAAAAGCGATGGAGCGTTACTCACGCGTTGATGCAGAATTCCAGGCAGCAGGAGGATATGCCGCAACCGCTGAAGCAGAAGCCATTGCGACTTCACTCGGTGTATCTGAAGCGGTATTTGGCAATCAGTTAGACACCCTTTCTGGTGGCCAGCGTCGTCGTATTGAACTTGCCCGCATTCTCTTCTCGGGCGCTGAAACTTTGCTCCTAGATGAGCCAACTAACCACTTAGATGCCGACTCAATTATCTGGCTTCGAAACTACCTAAGTACTTACTCAGGTGGTCTAGTCATCATCTCTCACGATGTTAACTTGATCGAACAAGTTGTAAATAAGGTCTTCTATATCGACGGTAACCGCAACGTGATCGATGTTTATAACCTCGGCTGGAAGCAGTATTTACTTCAGCGCGAACAAGATGAACATCGCCGTAAGAAAGAGCGCGCCAACGCCGAAAAGAAAGCTGAAATCTTGCAGAAGCAGGGCGAAAAAATGCGCGCCAAAGCTTCAAAGGCAACTGCCGCACAAGGCATGTTACGTCGCGCCGAAAAACTTAGATCATCTCTGGAAGATGTCCGCGTTAAGGATAAGGTCGCAAAGCTTCGTTTCCCAACGCCATCTCCTTGTGGCAAGACTCCCCTATCGGGTGAAGAACTTTCCAAGAACTATGGCTCACTTGAAATCTTTACCGACGTTTCTTGTGTTATCGATAAAGGTTCGCGCGTTGTTATCTTGGGCCTTAACGGCGCCGGAAAAACTACGCTTCTAAAGATCCTGGCCAACCAACTCGAATCCGATACTGGCCACGTCGAACATGGCCATGGCTTAAAACTTGGTTACTACGCGCAGGAACATGAAATGCTCGATTTCGAACGCACAATTCTGGAAAACATGATGTCTTCTAAAGATGACTTGCGTGAACCAGAAGCGCGCAATGTTCTTGGTTCATTCTTATTCGTCGGCGATGATGTTCATAAGCCCGTTAAAGTCTTATCAGGTGGCGAAAGAACGCGCCTTGCCCTGGCAACTCTCGTTGTCTCAGCGGCAAATGTTCTACTACTTGATGAGCCAACCAATAACTTAGATCCGGCATCGCGCGAGGAGATCTTGGGCGCGCTAACTGAGTACCAAGGTGCGGTCGTTATGGTTTCTCACGATGAAGGCGCAGTGCAAGCGCTAAAGCCCGAGCGCGTGATCTTGCTACCCGATGGTGATGAAGATATTTGGAAAGACGAATATTTCGATCTAGTCGCAATCGATTAATTCGAAGAAATACCATCTGGACCAAGTAGGGTTGATGCGTGTTGCTAATCCGCAAGTTTTTACAGATTCTGTTAGGCGCTACTTTAATTTACACTGGCACATTGCATCTAACTTCCAGTCGCATGGAATTCCAGGCACAAGTTCCACCTTGGGCGCCTTTTTCACCAGATTTCATTGTGCTCGCCTCCGGTGGTGTTGAAATACTTTTAGGATTGGCTCTTCTTAGTTTGCGCAGGCGTAAAGAAGTCGGATTAGCGACCGCACTTTTCTTTATTGCAATATTTCCTGGCAATATTTCTCAATTTGTTCATGGCATCGATGCCTTCGGCCTAAATAGCGATCGTGCCCGGGCGATCCGTTTATTATTTCAACCAGTACTCGTTCTCTGGGCGCTTTGGGCTAGCGCGGCATTGCCAAGCGGCGCCTTCAAAAGAGCGCTTTCTAAAACTAGACAAATCATTATCCGCAATAAATTTGCTGTGACATTAGGAATCCTAATTGGCGCAGTTGCTACTAGATTTTTAGAAGATGGAAACCTCTTAGTTACTTCAGTTCTTACTGCAATGACAACAACGATTACTGTGCTCGCTTGGCTGATATTGAAGAAAATAAAAAGCTTAATTACTGATTAAGCATCGATCCGATCGCGATCGATTTCAGCAGTTGAAATAAATTCTTTACGTGGGGCTACATCGTTCCCCATGAGAAGCTCGAACATTGACTCTGCCGCTGTCGCATCAGAGATCGTTATGCGGCGAAGGGTACGGGCATCTGGGTCCATAGTGGTCTCACGGAGCTGGTCCGCATCCATTTCGCCCAGACCTTTGTAGCGCTGGATAGGTTCTTTCCACTTCTTGCCAGCCTTCTTCAAATCCGTGGTGACTTTCTTCATCTCATCATCTGAATATGTGTAGATGTATTCACCTTTTTTGCCGCCGCCACCCATTAGCTCGATGCGGTGAAGTGGCGGAATTGCTGCAAAGACGCGACCATCATCGATCATCGGCTTCATATAGCGATAGAGCAGAGTTAAAAGCAAACAACGAATATGTGCGCCGTCAACATCAGCATCTGACATCAAGATGATGCGACCATAACGCGCATCAGCTAATTCGAATGATTTACCAGAACCGGCGCCAATTACTTGAATAATTGATGCGCATTCAGAGTTATCAAGCATCTGAGAAAGCGATGCCTTTTGAACGTTAAGAATCTTGCCGCGAATTGGCAGAATTGCTTGGAATTCAGAGTTACGCGCGGCTTTAGTTGTCCCGAGTGCCGAGTCACCTTCTACGATCAAAAGTTCTGTACGAGTTACATCTTCAGAACGGCAATCAGAGAGCTTGGTTGGAAGCGCCGATGATTCAAGGGCATTTTTGCGACGCTGTAGATCTTTATGGGTGCGCGCGGAAATACGCGTGCGTGATGCCGCGGCAACTTTCTCTAGAATTAAACGTCCGTTGGCCTTATCGATACGACGAGTTGTGTTGAAGAATTCTTTCATCTTGTCGGCAACAACTGCAGAAACAATTCGAGTTGCTGCCGCGGTTCCGAGAACTTCCTTGGTCTGGCCTTCGAACTGTGGCTCAGACATGCGCACTGTGATTACAGCGGTGAGGCCTTCCATGATGTCATCTTTGATTACATCGGCTTCGTTCTTCTTTAGCGTGCCGGTGCTACGAAGTGATTCGTTAAATGCTTTGGTGATGGCGCGTTCGAAACCTTGAACGTGGGTTCCGCCTTTGGGCGTTGAAATAATATTTACGAAAGATTGAATGGTGGCATCAAAGCCATTGCCCCACTTCATCGCGATATCAACTTCCATATCGCGTTCTACTTCAGTGGAAACCATGTGGCCTTTATCGTCAAGGACTGGAACAGTCTCTTGATAGTGACCAGTACCGTAGATGCGGATTACTTCGCCGACTGGCTGATCTGGTTGTAAGAATTCACAGAACTCGGAGATTCCGCCTTTGTGATAGAAAGTTTGAGTTGTTGCCGCTTTGGTGCGATTGTCATTAACAATCAGAGTTAAACCTGGAACTAGGAATGAAGTCTGGCGGGCGCGCGCATAGATCTCTTCGATATCAAGGCTGGCTTCCTTAAGGAAGATCTGGCGATCTGCCCACCATTTGATTCGTGTACCTGTAACTTTTGCTGAAACTTTTCCGATTGTGCGCAGACCAGATTGTGGAGTGAACTCGGCCTTTGGACCCTCGCCTTCAAAGACACCGGCAACGCCGCGCTTAAATGACATCCAATATATTTTTCCATTGCGATCTACTTCTGCATCAAGACGTTCGGCAAGTGCATTTACAACTGATGCACCAACGCCGTGGAGACCGCCAGATGCGGCGTAAGATCCGCCGCCAAATTTTCCACCTGCATGTAACTTCGTGAGCACAACTTCAACGCCAGTTAAACCAGTCTTTGGTTCTTTATCTACCGGAATGCCACGGCCATCATCATGAACTTCAACCGAGCCATCGGCCTCTAAATTAATTTCAATCTTTTTGCAATGTCCAGCCAATGACTCATCGACAGAGTTATCGATAATTTCCCAGAGGCAGTGCATGAGTCCGCGTGAATCAGTAGAACCGATATACATACCTGGGCGTTTGCGGACAGCATCGAGACCTTCAAGAACTGCGAGGTCTTTTGCGGTATAGGAATCTTCGGCGTCGCCAAGGGCGGTGAGATCTAATTGATCTCCGGCATCATTTGATTTCTTGGTGGCCACGGGGGCAAAGGCTATCGGCGTAGTTGCAAAGATCTTGCGCTAACGCGCCGAATTAGTCTCAAATAATGGTAAATCCCCTAGATCTAGGGTGCGGCTGTGGAATGAAACACAAAAGTAACAATTTTCCTTTACTTATTTCCTGCGGGGAATAATCAGACATGGTTTGATGTTCCATACGAAGTACCACTTCCCACCTAACTGAACGGAGAGCGCGATGACCGAGCAAGTAATCCTCGAATCCACACCTCTTAATGCACTAGATCGCTGCGATCGTTGTGGCGCTCAGGCATATGTGCGGGCAACCCTCGCAACAGGTGGAGAGCTAATGTTCTGCGCACACCACGGCAAGGAATACGCTGAAAAGCTAAAGGCTGTGGCAGTTGCCATCCAAGATGAGACCGATCGCTTGGTTGAATCTAAGAAGTAATTAGTTATTTTCTTTAAGAAGACCCTTGTGCGATCCGTCGCAGAAGGGTTTTTCTTTTGATTGGCCACAACCGCAGAATTTTGGGTTCTCTAAAGTCTCCAAAATGTTGCCATCGCCATCAACTAAATCTACTTCGCCGGTTATGCGGATAGAACCGCTCTTGGGATTGATAAAGACCGTTGGCTTATCCATTTTAACTAGTTTTTAATCTAGATAATCGCGAAGTGATTGCGAACGAGATGGGTGGCGCAACTTCGACATAGTCTTAGATTCGATCTGGCGAATACGTTCGCGAGTAACCCCGTGAACCTTGCCGATCTCATCAAGTGTCTTTGGCTGACCGTCGGTAAGTCCGTAACGAGCCTTGATTACATCTGCTTCACGGTTGGTGAGGCCACCAAGGACCTGCATCAACTGCTCTTGCAAGATAGTGAAAGTTACAGATTCTTCTGGCTTAACCGCTTCAGAGTCTTCAATGAGATCTCCGAATTCAGAATCTCCTTCTTCACCTAGTGGTGTATGAAGTGAGATTGGTTCACGGCCATACTTTTGAACTTCGACAACCTTTTCAGGTGTCATATCAAGTTCTTTAGCGAGTTCTTCTGGAGTCGGTTCGCGGCCAAGGTCTTGCAACATCTGGCGCTGCACACGAGCCAACTTGTTGATGACTTCAACCATGTGAACCGGAATACGAATTGTGCGAGCCTGGTCGGCCATCGCGCGAGTAATCGCCTGACGGATCCACCAGGTTGCATAAGTCGAGAACTTGTAACCCTTTGTGTAATCGAACTTTTCAACTGCGCGGATAAGACCGAGGTTTCCTTCTTGAATTAGATCAAGGAACAACATGCCGCGCCCGGTGTAACGCTTGGCAAGAGAAACAACGAGACGAAGGTTTGCTTCAAGCAAGTGGTTCTTGGCGCGCTTGCCATCTTCAACGATCCACTCGAGTTCGCGCTTGAGTTTCTTCTCCATCTTCTTATCTTCTTTAAGCTTTTCTTCAGCAAATAAGCCCGCTTCGATACGTGTTGCTAGCTCTACTTCAAGCTCTGCATTAAGAAGTGCCACGCGGCCGATCTGCTTTAGGTAATCCTTAACTGGGTCAGCGGTTGCGCCAGCGGTCATAACTGTCTGAGCAGGTGCATCATCTTCTTCAGAAGCTTTTAGGGTGAAGGCATTTTCTTCATTGCCGGATGCTTCTTCTGCGAGGTTTACAACGCGTGGCTGATTAGATTTATCTTCTGCTTCAGTGTCGATGATCTCAGCAACTTCAGCAATCAGAGTTTCCACATCTTCAAGTTCGACTTCTTCAACAACGATCTCGTTGCCTTCATCATCTAGAACTACTGCCGCTTTTGCAGCTTTTCCTTCGGACTTTGCGGCAGCAGGTGTTGCAACAACGGGTGCAGGAGGTGGCGCAATGAGTGCAAGTTGGGCCTTAGATAAAATTCGCGCAGATGTTCCGAGTCCTGCTTTGCGCGCCTTTTCTGAATCAATTGCAATAACTTCATCTAGGTGCCGTGCTTCTTGGGCGAGCGCTAAAAATTCTTTCTTAACGGCCTTGCGGTAGTTATCGATTCCGCTTGCTACAAGTGTTTCGACGATCTCTTTATGGCGAGCGACGTCGTTCTTAAGGTTAACTAGTTGTTGAACTTCCTTGGCAGATAAATCTTTCTTAAGGGCAACCTTTACGGGCTTAATTGGCTTTACTGGTTTAGCAGCAACTTTCTTTGCTGGCGCTTTCTTAACAGGTGCTTTCTTCGCAGCTACCTTTTTCGCCGGTGCTTTTTTAGCAACAGCTTTCTTGGCAGGTGCCTTTTTCGCAGCCTTTGCTGACTTTGCCTTGTTTTTGAGCGCACTAAATACAGCCACAATTGTCCTTTGGTTTTTTCGAACTATCTTCGAAACTTTTGTTTCGAACTGCTCGAAGCGATGGCTATATTATACTCAAGGCTTGGCGGATTGCGGCGCCAACTGACTCAGATTCCACCAAAAAGCCATCGTGTCCAAAGTCCGATGAGATAGTAATTAACGGCTCTGCCCGCGGAACTAGCTCGGCAACCTCAACCTGAAGTCGAGGTGGGAAGAGGCGATCGGTATCGATTGAGACCACAACAGCTGGAATCTTGATCGATTCCAGCGCTGCTACAACTCCCCCGCGGTCGCGACCGACATCGTGAGATGCCATAGCCGAAGTTAGGGCGATATAGGTGTTGGCATCGAAGCGTTTAGCCAATTTATCGGCCTGATGATCCAGATATGACTCAACGGCATAGCGCCCGGTGTCATCTCCCTGCAATTGGCGACCAAAGCGAACATCCATCTCAGATTCGGTGCGATAAGTCAGATGGGCAATTCGCCGCGCGATTCCCAGGCCTTCGATCGGACCATTGGCTTGCTCGTAATAATCACCGCCGTTGAAATTTGGATCGCTCTTGATAGCGCGGATTTGTACGGAGAAGCCACCGATTTGATCGCCAGTTGCAACTGCGGATGAGCCGATGGTGCAGATTGCACCGACGCGGTCGGGATATTGAATCGCCCATTCCAGCGAGCGCATTCCGCCAAGCGATGGGCCAACCGCTAATCGATACTTATCAATACCAATCGCATCGGTAAATAGCAGTTCGGCGGCGGCCATATCGCGCACAGTTACAACTGGAAAGCGAGATCCATAGCGCTTGCCATCTGGTGCGATGCTAGCTGGACCTGTACTTCCTTGGCATCCCCCAATCACATTTGGGCAGACGATGAAATATTTATCGGTATCGAAAGGTAGCCCTGGGCCAACCATATTTGGCCACCAACCAGTTACATCAGACCATCCCGTCATCGCATGGTTGATTAAGATTGCATTATCTTTGGCCGCATTTAACTTGCCCCAACTTTGATAAGCAATAGTGATATCCGGCAAAGTCTCACCGTTTTCAAGTAAGAGAAAACCGATCTTGATAAATTTACGATCTCCGGGATCGTGGCTCTCTAACCATGCGCCAGTTACAGCGGTGGTTATCTCTTTGTTGTGAGACTTTTCTGAGTAAGACATTTCATTCCTTCACGCACTTGCTTACATCATCTGATGTAAACCTGGTCGTCACCCGGAGCACCCCACCGCGGTGGAGGGTTGCCGTCTAATCAGCCGGGGCTATCGATTAGAGCTCGTGACCTGGTGGTAAGTCTAACCCAAAAATTCCCGCACATACTTTGGGGTGCAGCTCTCGCCGCATCGCAGCAAAGGATTCTGGTGGCCACCCGGCAGTAAATACGCGACGTAGCAGTAGCGCTAGTGAGTAACCATTGCTATCTGCCAACGCCCGATCTAAAGCCCGATGGGCAAGTGCGCCATCGCCACTTTCATATGCCAGCGCGGCGCAGAGCGCTGCAATCGGTGCCACATAACCACTTGGTGCGATACGCATCAAGTGGCGCCACATCTGAAAGTAAGTATCGACGTTACCTTCGTCATGAGTGCCAAGTGCAAAGTCACGCACTTGTATATCGCTTAAGCGACCGATTACACGTGCCGTAAGTTCGAGATCCTGGCCGATACGGCCACTGGCAAACTCTCCCGCCAAATCAATAACCGCAGTAGCGCCATCTCGCTGTAACTGCGTTAAATTCTTGGCATCTTTATCAACGAAAAAACTGGCAACTAACTCGCGCCATTTATCTTCACTTGCCACAGGCAGTGAGGCGATCGAATCGGTTAGCGCCTGCAGATTGGCGAAGGGCATGGCGCGGCCAGCAACGACATGTTCGACCGCGATACGCGAGCCATTTATTTCGGGAATTAAATTACCTTCAGCAGGGCAACAATTTTGATCCTGACAAAGCACCGAACGATAACGACCGTTTTGAATTAGGAGCGATTCATCGGTGGTAATTCCGATCCGCGTTAACGCACCACTGGCATTGGCAAGAACTTCGTTTCCATCGCTGCGCTGGTTCGGTACATAAGCCACGAGCAAAGCACCACTTGCTTGATCTCGCTGCAGATGTGATGCCAAAAGATCGTAGGCGCCTTCTGGAATATCAACTGGATAATCAATACGCATGGCCATACCGACGGAGT
>JAHECV010000077.1 GCA_024641555.1 Candidatus Planktophila sp. | reverse complement strand
GAGATACCCGCATTTGAAATCCATTTTTTACTTCCATTAATCACCCAAGAACCGTTACTTAACTCAGCTTTGGTTTTTAGCGCAGAGGCGTCAGAGCCAGCCTCTGATTCTGAGAGGCAGTAAGAGAAACCTTTACCTTTAGCTAATTGCGGAAGCCATTTCGCCTTCTGCTCTTTATTTCCGCCAAGAATTAAGGGAAGTGATCCAAGTTTATTGACAGCCGGGATAAGTGAAGATGCACCGCAGACCCGAGCAACTTCTTCAATGATGATTACCGTTGCAAGCGCATCGGCGCCTTCTCCACCAAATTCTGTAGGTACGTGTGCTGCGCTAAGCCCAGCCTTTAATAAAGCATCGGCAGCCTCTTGGGGATAGCGATGATCCTCATCAACTGCAGCGGCATAAGGAGCTATTTCGTTTTCAGCAAGGGCGCGCACACTTTCACGCAGATCGTTGTACTCAGATGGAAGCGCGTATAGATCGTTAGTGCTCATGAGAATTACCTAATCCATATTCTTTTTCTGATCTTGCGCCGCTAGGGAAGATAAGTATGCATTGTATTGAGCCAGTTCGTCAGGCTCACCCATGGCTGCCAAGCGCGCTTCATTACGATCGATACGTTTGGTCTCGCGTGAGTCATCGCGCATCCACTGGATAAAGGTGGCTACTAACGCCAGCAATATTGGAATCTCTCCCATAGCCCAAGCGATTGAGCCGCCAGCGCGTTGATCAGCTAACAAATCTAAATTCCAGGGAGTCCGAAGTGAAAGAAAATAACCTTGATCAAGCAAGGTGGAAGTCGATATCAGGGCAATTGCAAAGAATGCGTGAATGCTCATCGCAGCGAAGAGAATAACTATTCGAACAATATGCGGAACTTTTCGCGGGTTTGGATCGATCCCAATTATTACGTGGAAGAACAGAATTCCAGCAAGCAAGAAGTGAACGCTCATTGCCAGATGCCCCAGATGCGATTGCATCAAACTTCCAAATAACGGAGTCATATAAAGCACAAAGAGTGAACCATCAAAAAGGGCAAGAATTACCACCGGATTGGTAAAGATTCCAGCGGGTCTAGAGTGCAGTAGCGCAATAAGCGTTCCACGCACACCACGTTCATCAGCTGTTCGCCCTTGCGGCAAAGTACGAAGCGCCAAAGTAATTGGTGCCCCCAAAACGATTCCAATTGGAGCAACCATGCCTAGAAGCATGTGAGCAATCATGTGATATTCAAAAGAGAACTTTGCATATACACCCAAACCACCGCTAGTTGCATAATCAATAGCGCTGATACCAAGTGCAAATGCGATCGTGCGACCAACTGGCCATTTATCGCCACGTCGTGAAAGCGTTACGACACCTTTTATGTAAAGCGCAACTGCGCTAATCAATACGCCAATCATTAGCGCATCGGGATCGTAGAGTGAGAGTAGGCGCCAAAGTGTTGGTTCTGCAGGAGTAGAGATTCCAGCGATTGCTAGCCCCGGATCAAGTATGGAACTTTCCCCACGTGATGGTGGCTGCATCGTGGAAAGTTTTGATCCCGCCAAAGTTGCCGTAAACATTATTAATAATTCGACGAAAATTAGACGAGTTAACTGTTTAGTTCCTAGCGCAAGTGAGTCGCTTAAGTGGCGACGATTGATGTATCCGAAAGCAACAAGTAGAGCGGTCATAACTACTTTCGCAATTACTACCTTGGCGTATTCTGAATTCCAGGCGTCTTTAAAGTTCAGGCGAGCCCATGCATTTGCGGTGCCACTTGCCGAAACTGCGATCGCCGCCCAAAGGGCAAGCGCGCTAAATCTAGGTAGTGCGATCGCTCGATCGCTTGCTCTCAAAAAAGTTATTGCGAAGAGTCCGCCCACCCAGAATGAAATTGCTACAACGTGAACGACCAGCGATCCGATCGCAAGAGCGTGGGAGCCGCTGGAAGCAGAGTGACTTTCAAATATCGGGGCAACTAGCGCAGCGATACTCAGAATAAGTAAGGCATTTGCCCCAGCCACTGCTCTAATGCGAATAACTAAAACTGAAACTATCAGCGCTGCACATGACTGAAAAAACATGTACTTGCCGAGTGAGATCTGAGAAATAAAGGATCGTACTGAATTGGAATCGAGCGCACCAGAGAATTCTGTTCCGAGAATGTTTGCCAGAGTCGCCAGGATCGAAATCGCAGATGCAAACATCCAAATTAGCGAAGCAGTTGCGGCATATTTCCGCAGCTTCCTTGCCGAAGCCCCCAACTTTCCTTCTTCATCAATTAAGAAAAATCCCATCGCCAAAAGCAGTCCAACGGTTGAAAAGCTTGCGGCGAGAGATAAGAACTTGCTTATCGCCAATAAATTCATCGCTCGTTAAATATCTTTCGCGCATACAACGCAAGTGCAACTAGCACAACCAAAGATGCAACAAGTAGGCCGACTACAAAAAGGTTTGTTCCAAAATCACTACCTTGTACTTTGGTAGGAGTAGTTGGCACTACTTCTTGTGGGGTTGAAATTACAGGGGTTGAAAAATTGAAAGTGAATGAACCTTCCAGTGGTAAATCCATTTCGGAAATGATGTTGTATGTAACCTTATAAACTCCCGAATCGGTTATTGACTTCATGCCGACGATTAAGTCATTACCTGCGACGGTTAGAGTGCCATCGTCAACGCGTCGAC
>JAHECV010000072.1 GCA_024641555.1 Candidatus Planktophila sp. | reverse complement strand
ATTATGAACACCACGCTCGATGGTGATTACCAAACATTTAAGGGCGAAAGCGGAGCCTTCGTTCGTGAACACTTCTTTGGTCGCGATCCACGCACTGCTGCCATGGTTGCAAACTGGTCAGATGATCAGATCTGGAACCTAAAGCGCGGCGGACATGATTACCGCAAACTATTTGCCGCTTACTCTGCTGCAACTCAATCAAATGGTCGTCCTACAGTTATCTTGGCAAAGACTGTTAAGGGCTGGACACTTGGTTCGCACTTCGAAGCGCGTAACTCAACGCACCAGATGAAGAAGATGTCACTTGAAGATATCGTCGAATTCCGCGATCGCTTAGGTATTCCAATTGCAGATGACAAGTTGGATAAGTACACACCTCCTTATTACAAGCCAGCTGCAGATTCTGCAGAAGCCAAATACCTCGAAGAACGTCGCGCCGCACTCGGTGGATCAATTCCACGTCGACGTAGCGTCTCTCGTCCATTGGCACAACCAGCCGATGAAGCATACGAATCGGTAAAGCGCGGTTCTGGTCAGCAAGAAGTCGCAACCACAATGGCATTTGTTCGTATGTTGAAAGATCTCGTTAAAGATCCCGGACTCGGTGCTCGTTTAGTTCCGATCATTCCTGATGAAGCTCGTACCTTCGGTATGGATTCGTTGTTCCCAACGCTAAAGATTTACTCACCACATGGTCAGCAGTACACCGCCGTCGACCGCGAATTAATGCTCTCCTACAAGGAATCGACAGCTGGAGTAATTCTTCACGAAGGTATTAATGAAGCTGGATCGGTTGCTTCATTTACCGCGGTTGGCTCTTCATATTCAACGCACGATGAACCAATGATTCCGATCTATATCTTCTACTCAATGTTCGGATTCCAGCGCACCGGAGATGCTTTCTGGGCTGCGGCCGATCAATTAGTTCGCGGGTTCGTAGTCGGAGCAACTGCTGGTCGCACAACACTTAACGGCGAAGGTCTACAACACGAAGACGGACATTCACCGCTTCTGGTTTCAACCAACCCAGCTGTTGTTGCATATGACCCAGCATTTGCATACGAACTCGGCCACATTGTTAAAGATGGTTTGCGCCGTATGTACGGTGAAAACAGCGAGAACATTTACTACTACCTCACTGTTTACAACGAACCATATGTACAACCTGCTGAACCAGAAAACTTAGACGTTGATGGTTTGCTCAAGGGCATTTATCTTTACCAGCAGGGTACAAAACAGCGTAAGAAAGTTGCGCAAATTTTGGCATCGGGCGTTGGTATGAACTGGGCGCTCAAGGCGGCAAAGCTGCTTGAATCAGATTGGGGCGTTTCTGCTTCAGTTTGGTCAGTTACTTCATGGAACGAATTACGCCGTGATGGTTTGGCCGTAGATCGTCATAACTTCTTAAATCCTGCAGATCAACGCACAGCATATGTTGCACATAAGCTACGCGGAGCAGAAGGTCCAGTTATTGCAGTAAGCGATTACATGCGCGCGGTACAAGATCAAATTGCACCTTGGGTTAGCCAAGATTTCGTTTCACTTGGTACTGATGGTTTTGGTCTCTCCGATACTCGCGGCGCACTTCGTCGCCACTTCAAGGTCGATGCCGAATCAATCGTTATCGCAACGCTTTCTGCGCTTGCCAAGAGTGGCGATGTTAAGGCGAGCGTGGTTCAAGAGGCTATTAATAAATATCAGATCAACGACATTAACGCTGCTGACCCAGGCAATACCGAAGGTTCTGGCTGAGGCAACTCTTGATCACTCGTATCCCCATTACAGATATTTCTCCTGCAGTTAATTTCGGAGGAGAATTAGTTCCTGTAAAAGCGGTTGCGGGTGAAGTAATCACTGTTACAGCAACAATTTTCCGCGAAGGCCACGATGCACTTGGTGCACATGCTTTGTTATTTGATGACAAAGGTAAAGAAATTGCGCGAAATCCAATGCGCGAAATCTGGCGGGGTGGCGATCGCTTTGAAGGCGCCATCACTATTCCAGCACGAGGCGAGTTTAGCTACGCCATCGAGGCCTTTGATGATCCCTATGCAACATGGGAGCACGACTCGGAAATCAAGATCGCAGCCGATATCGATGCAGAACTCTGCTGCACTATCGGCAAATTGATCTTTGAAGAAAAGTTAGAGGAAGACTCCTCCGCTAAGAAATTACTCTCTCCTGCAATCAAGGCGCTAACTGATTCCTCACTTGCACCGGCAAATCGTTTCTCCCAGGCAACTACTCCAGAAATTCGGGCTTTCTTTGCAGCAAATCCACTACGACGTTTAATTAGCCGTTCTGAGTTAATTCCAGTGCGGGCAGATCGCGATCGCGCACTTGTTGGCGCTTGGTATGAATTCTTTCCCCGTAGCGAAGGCGCAATTGTTGATGCGCATGGTCGTGTCACCAGTGGAACCTTCGCCACTGCCGCCAAGCGAATACCTGCAATTGCTGCAATGGGTTTTGATGTTCTTTACCTGCCACCGATTCATCCGATTGGAAATGCGCACCGAAAAGGACGCAATAACACGCTCACTCCAACCGATACCGATCCTGGTGTTCCGTGGGCGATCGGAAATAAGGAGGGCGGGCACGATGCCATCAATCCTGCTCTTGGCACCATGACAGATTTCGAAACATTTGTTGCGGTTGCCAAGAAGAACAACATTGAAATCGCTTTAGATC
>JAHECV010000067.1 GCA_024641555.1 Candidatus Planktophila sp. | reverse complement strand
AGCGCATCAATAATTTCAGAAGTTGTGCGACCTACGTTTGCTGGAAGCGATGGAACTCCCCAAACAGTTGCGATATCTACGCGTGCTGCGGCATCTGCAACTGGGCGACCGCCTGGAAGAAGTGTGCCAATTGCGCCTGATTCAAGGGCGCCGCGTTCACCGGCGCGACGTGGGATCCAGGCCAACTTTGCGCCAGACTTTTCAGCCAATTGCGCGACCGTAGAAAGTAGACCGCTAGTTTCAGCGGCGCGTTCGCCGACCAAGATAACTGACTTTCCAGTTAGAGAAAGTGCAGCGACTGCAGCGCCTTCAGCACCAGGTGCGACCTTAATAAATTCAGCCTTTAACTTTTCGACGCCGATCGAAAGTTTGGTGGCAACTGCGCTGACCTTAAGAGCGCGCTTGCGAACCTGCTTGTTGATGCGAAGGAAGACGATTGGTGATTCTTCTTCTGGTTCGAAACCAATTAGAACAACATGGTCTGCGATGTCGATATCGCGGTAAGTGGTTGCCGATCCAACAACTTTCGCACCAAGGAAATCACGCTCTTCATCAGATGAAACGCGTGCCCGGAAATCGATGTCATTTGTACCAAGGGCAATACGAGCAAACTTGCTGTAACCGTAAGCATCTTCAGTTGTCGCACGTCCACCAACTAGAACTGCAGCTCGCTTGCCTTTTAGACCAGCTGCCGCGGCAGCGAGTGCCTCTGGCCAAGATGCTGGGGCAAGAACTCCGTCAGCACCGCGAACCAATGGGGTTGTTAAGCGATCAACTTCAGTTACGTACTTAAATGCCCAGCGACCCTTATCGCAGTTCCATTCTTCGTTAACTGACGCATCATCGCCAGCAAGGCGACGAAGCGTTTTTCCACGACGAACATCGGTGCGCATATCGCAACCTGATGCGCAGTGTTCGCAAGCCGATGGTGTTGAAACTAAATCAAATGGACGAGCGCGGAAGCGATAAGCAGCTCCGGTGAGTGCACCAACTGGACAGATCTGCACAGTGTTACCTGAGAAGTAAGACTCGAATGGTTGGTTCTCGTAGATGCCAACTTGCTGCAAAGCGCCGCGTTCGTTAAGAGTAATAAATGGATCGCCCGCGATTTGATCAGAGAAACGTGTGCAACGTGCGCAGAGAACACAACGTTCGCGATCGAGAAGAACTTGTGAAGATATCGCAACAGGCTTTTCAAATGTGCGCTTTACGCCTTCGAAACGAGTCTCGCCATTTCCGGTGCTCATCGCTTGGTTCTGCAATGGACATTCGCCACCCTTGTCGCAAACTGGGCAATCGAGTGGGTGGTTTACAAGTAGAAGTTCCATGACTCCGCGCTGTGCTTTTTCAGCAACTGGTGAAGTTAATTGAGTCTTAACGATCATATTTGGCTCTACTGGAATAGTGCAGGAAGCCTGTGGTTTTGGAAATGCTCGGCCATTGATTTCGATATCAACTAGACACTGGCGACAGGCACCGACTGGATCAAGAAGTGGATGATCACAGAAACGGGGAATCTGAATTCCAAGTTTTTCTGCGGCGCGAATTACCAGCGTGCCCTTAGGAACGCTGACTTCAAAGCCATCGATAACGACGGTAATGAGTTCTACTGCTTGCGCGGTTGTGCTCTCTTGAGTCGTTGTCATTAGGCGTTTGCTCCAGAGAAGAGAGTTGATTTAACTGGATCGAATGGGCATCCCCCATTTGTTAAGTGGGCTATGTACTCGTCACGGAAATATTTAATTGAAGATGTAATTGGGCTAGTTGCACCATCACCGAGCGCGCAGAATGAACGGCCCATGATGTTGTCGCAGAGATCGAGCAACTTGGCTAGATCTGCTTCAGTACCAACGCCATTTTCGAGATCACGCAGAATCTGAACCAACCACCATGTGCCTTCGCGACATGGCGTGCACTTGCCGCATGACTCGTGCTTGTAGAACTCGGTCCAGCGAAGAACAGCGCGGAGAACACAGGTTGTTTCATCAAAAATTTGTAGCGCCTTTGTACCGAGCATTGAACCCGCTGCAGATACGCCTTCATAATCAAGTGGTACATCTAAATGTTGATCGGTAAACAACGGAGTCGAAGATCCACCAGGTGTCCAGAACTTCAACTTGTGTCCGGTGCGAACGCCGCCAGCTAGTTCAAGAATTTCACGAAGGGTAATTCCGAGAGGTGCTTCAAATTGACCTGGGTTATTTACGTGGCCAGATAGTGAATAAAGCGTTGTTCCCTTTGATTTTTCAGTGCCCATCGCTTGGTACCACTCAGCGCCATTTGCGATGATCGCAGGAACGGAGGAAATTGATTCAACGTTATTTACAACAGTTGGGCGTGCATATAAACCAGCAATCGCTGGGAATGGTGGACGAAGACGTGGTTGACCGCGGAATCCTTCAAGTGAATCAAGCAAAGCAGTTTCTTCACCGCAGATGTAAGCGCCAGCCCCGACGTGTAGAACTACATCAATTCCTTTTCCAAGGTGGCCCGCTTTATAAGCATCTTCGATCGCTTGATTTAAACGGCGAACAACATGTGTAACTTCACCACGGATATAAATAAATGCATGCTTGGCACGAATTGCGTGGCAAGCGATGATGCAGCCTTCAATAAGTACGTGTGGGTTAGCCATCAAAAGTGGTGTGTCTTTACAGGTTCCTGGTTCGGATTCATCAGCATTTACAACCAAGTAATGATCTTTATCGTCGCCTTGTGGGATAAAGCCCCACTTCATTCCGGTTGGGAAGCCTGCGCCACCACGACCGCGAAGTCCTGAATCTTTTACAAGTTGAATTACTGCATCTGGATCCATAGCAAGTGCTTTTGCAGAGGCCTTGTAACCACCATGACGTGTGTATGCATCAATTGTGAATGAATCTTTCTCATCCCAATGTGCAGAAAGTACGGGAGCTAGTTTTGTCATTACTTGCCCTCTTTCGAAAGTTTTAATCCAAGAAGAGTCGGTTCGCCAGCTTGAATTCCTTCATTTGCTTTACCGTCATTTAATCCAGCGAGAACTGCGGAAGCTTCTTTCCAAGTGACCAAAGAATTAGGTCCACGTGTTGGAGGCTTAGGTGTTCCTTTACGCATTGAATCAACTAAATCTTTGGCACTTTCAACGTTCTGGTTGTCATAGAACTCCCAGTTCGCCATTACAACTGGGGCATAATCGCAAGCCGCGTTGCATTCGATGTGTTCGAGTGAAACTTTTCCATCTGCTGTGACGCCATCATTTTCAACACCAAGGTGGTCTTTTAGCGCTGCAAATATCGCATCTCCGCCCATAACAGCGCACAAAGTATTGGTGCAAACACCGACGTGGTACTCGCCTACTGGCTTGCGCTTGTACTGGGTGTAGAAAGTAGCAACGGCAGTTACTTCAGCGGTTTCGAGTGAAAGTAACTTTGCAATTTCTTCAATGCCTTCATTGGTTACAAAACCCGCAAGTGATTGCACATAGTGCAGCAAAGGCATGATGGCAGAGCGGCTACGAGGGTAGCGTTTGATAATCGAATTCATTACTTCGATCTGATCTGGTGAGTAAGCCATTAGCGGTCAACGCCTCCCATCACAGGATCAATTGATGCAACCGCACCGATGATGTCGGCAACCATTGAGCCTTCGCACATCGCAGATGTTGATTGCAAGTTATTGAAAGA
Organism: Candidatus Planktophila sp.; assembly: GCA_024641555.1. The sequence goes on along the minus strand of JAHECV010000067.1, from coordinate 9,945 downwards.
TGGTTCACGGAAGTGAACGCGGTATGGCCTTGTGCCACCATCGGAAACTACATGTGCACCGAGTTCGCCACGTGGTGATTCGATCGCTGAATAAACTTGACCGGCCGGAACACGGAAACCTTCGGTGACGAGTTTGAAGTGGTGGATCAAAGACTCCATTGATGTGCCCATGATTTCGCGGATGTGGTTAAGTGAGTTACCCATTCCATCTGCACCAATTGCAAGTTGTGCTGGCCAGGCAATCTTCTTGTCAGCAACCATTACTGGTGCACCTTCAAGTGATTTAAGTTTTTCAGCACATTGTTCGATGATGCGAAGTGACTGCTCTAATTCGTTTACACGAATCAAGAAGCGACCGTAAACATCGCAGGTATCGGCTGTTACAACATCGAAGTTGTAATTTTCGTAACCTGAATAAGGCTGAATCTTTCGAAGATCAAGTGGTAAGCCAGTTGCGCGAATAACCGGACCTGTAACGCCAAGAGTTGTCGCACCAGCAAGATCTAGGTAACCAATACCTTCGGTGCGCTTCATCCAGATGCTGTTACCAACCAGCAACTTCTCGTTATCTTTAAAGCTATGGCGAAGATCTTTAACTGTTGCCAGAATCTTGTCGACGGCGCCAGCAGGAAGATCCTGAGCAACTCCACCTGGGCGGATGTAGGCCATATTCATGCGCAAACCAGAGATAAATTCGAAGATATCTAGAACTTTTTCACGTTCGCGGAAGCAGAAAATCATTGGTGAAAGCGCACCGAGTTCGAGTGCGCCGGTACCAAGTGCAACCATGTGTGAAGAAATTCGGTTGAACTCCATCATCATTACGCGAATGACGTTCGCCTTTTCTGGCACATCGTTGGTGATACCGAGGAGCTTTTCAACGCCTAGGCAGTAAGCGGCTTCATTAAATAGCGGAGCCAAATAATCCATACGAGTTACGAAGGTTGTGGCCTGAGTCCAGTTGCGGAATTCGATGTTCTTTTCGATACCGGTGTGCAGGTAACCGATTCCACAACGCACTTCGGTAACAGTTTCGCCTTCGAGTTCTAGAACTAAGCGAAGTACACCGTGAGTTGATGGGTGCTGTGGACCCATATTTACAACAACGCGTTCTTCTTTTGCCTGACCAATTTCAGTTACGAGTGAATCCCAATCGCCACCGGTGACAGAGAAGACGGTGCCTTCTGTTGTCTCACGTGATGATGCATACGGGTCTGTGTAAGTGCTCACTTGTAAGACCTCCGATCTGATGGAGGTGGTGTAACAGCGCCCTTGTATTCAACGCCGATTCCGCCAAGCGCGTAATCCTTACGTTGTGGATGTCCCTGCCAATCATCTGGCATCAAGATGCGTGTAAGACCTGGGTGGCCATCAAAGATGATTCCGAACATGTCATACGTTTCGCGTTCGTTCCAGTTTGATCCAGCCCAAACTTCAACAAGTGAAGGAATGTGTGGATCGGTATCAGGAACAGAAACTTCCAAACGAATGCGCTGATTATTCGTCACTGATAACAAGTGATAGACGGCATGTAGTTCGCGATTAGTGTCTTCTGGATAATGAACACCAGATACACCCATCGACATTTCAAATTTCAATTTATCGCGCAAGATAAGTGCAACTTCAACTAAACGCTCGCGCTTGATGTGAAGTGTTAACTCGCCACGATCAACAACAACTCGTTCGATGGCATCTGCAAAATCTGGATATGCGCGCTCTAGATCATCAGCAACTTGATCGAAGTAACCGCCGTAAGGGCGCTGTGATGAACCTGCCGCAGCAGTTGCACGTACAAGACCACCATAGCCTGAGGTATCCCCCGTGCCGGCAGCGCCGAACATTCCGTGTTGATTTTTCTGCTGATCTTCAGACATTTAAGCCAACAACCCCTTTAACTGATGGGTTGGAACAGCGGCCATAGCTGCGGCTTCAACTTCTTTAATCACCTTTTCGCGGTTAGGTCCTAGTTTTTCGTCATAAATCTGATCGTGCAATTTAAGAATTGCATCCATCAACATTTCTGGACGTGGTGGACAACCTGGAAGATAAATATCAACTGGTACTACGTGATCTACACCCTGAACAATCGCGTAGTTATTAAACATTCCACCAGATGATGCACATGCACCCATTGCGATAACCCACTTCGGTGCAGCCATTTGATCGTAGATCTGGCGAAGCACTGGAGCCATTTTATTTGAAACGCGACCTGCGACGATCATCAAATCTGCTTGCCGTGGAGATGCGCGGAAAACTTCCATACCAAAACGTGCCAAGTCGTAACGACCTGCTCCTGCAGCCATCATCTCAATTGCACAACATGCCAAACCAAATGTTGCTGGCCAAAGTGAATTCTTTCGCATATAACCTGCGAGTTTCTCAACTGATGTCAGAACAATTCCGCTAGGTAATTTTTCTTCTAATCCCATTCGAGACCTCCACGACGCCAAACGTATGCGTAAGCGACAAATACTGTTGCGATGAAGATTGCCATTTCAACTAAACCGAATAGTCCAAGTTGATCGAATGTGACAGCCCATGGATAAAGGAAAACGATTTCAATATCAAAGATGATAAAGAGCATTGCAGTTAAAAAGTATTTGACCGGAAAACGTCCACCTTGTGCTGCTTGTGGTGAAGGTTCGATTCCGCATTCGTACGCTTCGAGCTTTGCTCGGTTATAGCGCGCAGGACCTGAAACGGCGGCGGCGACGATAGAAAATGCAGCGAAGCCAAAACCCACTGCGGCGATCGCCAGAATCGGAATATATGGATTACCGGTCACAAGCGAAATCCTAAGGTGGCCATGGGGGTGGTCGTGACCGTTAGGCCTTCACGCCTCTGTGAACTGCAACAACTCCAAAAGTCAGGTTCTGCCACCCGACTTGGCTCCATCCGGCGGATTCAATTTTGGCGGCGAGCGCCTTCTGATCTGGCCAGGCCCGAATCGATTCAGCCAAGTAGATATAAGCATCTGGATTAGAGGAGGTCTTCTTGGCGATCGCCGGCAAGGCGCGCATCAAGTAATTGGTGTAAATAGTGCGGAATGGGCGCCAGGTTGGGCTAGAAAACTCGGCGATAACGATGCGGCCGCCCTTTTTCGTGACTCGCAGCGCCTCTGTGAGCGCTTTCTCGGTATCTGAGGTGTTGCGCAGACCGAAAGAGATAGTCACAACATCGAATTCGCCATCGGGAAAGGGCAGATTTAAGGCATCGGCGAAGGTAAAGGGCAGATGGGGGCGAGCTTTTCGGCCAGCGGCCAACATTCCTTCAGAGAAATCGGCAGGAATCACATCGGCGCCAGCGGCGGCAAGGGGTTCTGAGCTCGAGCCCGTGCCAGCGGCCAGGTCGAGGATCTTCATCCCAGGCTGAGGGGCGATGATTGCGGTGGTCGCGCGGCGCCAAGCCTTGGTTTGGCCCAGGCTGAGCAGGTCATTTACTAGGTCATAGCGCTTGGCCACGCCATCGAACATTGCGGCGACTTCGTCCGGGTTCTTATCCATATTTGCGCGCGACATAGGCGCAGTCTCTCGCAAGAGTAGGCTCCTCCACAACTCAAAGACGTTATTTATAGCCAAGGTTTTAAGTTTTGAAAGGTGGCACTTATGTCGATCTCAACTGGATCACTTCGCGCAGCGGTATTTCCTCGAAGCACAGCGCTAACTCACGCCACATTTATCGTCGGCGGCACTTTATTCATCGCCGCGCTCGCACAAATTGCGGTTCCAGTTCCTGGTTCACCTGTTCCTGTCACAGGCCAAACACTTGCAGTTTATTTAATTGGGACTACTTACGGAGCGCGTTTAGGTTTTGCAACTTTTGCAACTTACTTATTAGCTGGAATCGCCGGCGCTCCAGTTTTTGCACCATCAACTGGTGCAACTAGCCATGGTCTGGCACGAATTACTGGTGCAACTGGCGGTTATCTGATCGGAATGTTGGTTGCTTCGTTTGTTCTCGGTGCGCTCGCCGATCGTAAAGCGGATCAGAAATTTAAAACCTCATTTCCAGCGCTAACTTTAGGAAGTGTAATTGTTTTTGCATTTGGTCTGACTTGGCTTAAGTACTCACTAGATCTTTCTTGGGCTAAAACAATTAGCGTTGGCCTTACTCCATTTATTTTTGGCGAAATCATGAAGATTGCAATTACTGCAACATCTTTGCCGCTTATTTGGCGCAAGATTGCAAATAAGCTAAACCGATAATTTAATTTCGTATGCCGCAACTTATTCCCGTAACTACCGCGCGCCTGGGCGAACATCTACCGCTGCTTGAACTGCTTCCAGATAGCGCACCTGTTACTTGGGTTCGCGGCGGTGACGGTTTAGTTGGCTGGGGAAGTTACGCAACAACGACAGTTAGCGGACCAAATAGATTTAACGATGCCCGAGCTTGGTGGCATAAACAGCTGGAAAAACTAGCGATTTCGGACTCGGTCCACACAAGAGGCTCAGGACCCATTCTCTTTACATCATTCTCATTTGATCCCTATGAAGAATCTGTACTCGTGATTCCCGAGATTATTGTTGGTATGCGTAATGGAAGTTCTTGGATAACTTGGATTGGCGATCAAGCACAGCCAAAACTCGCGGAAAGTACGCAGTTTTTAGCAGATGCCGAATACAACTGGGGCGATGGCTCGCTAAGTCCAGCCGAATGGCAGATGCGGGTTGCGCAAGCGATCAAAGAGATTGAAAGCACCAAACTCGAAAAAGTTGTTCTCGCTCGTGATCTAAAAATTAATTCCCATCGCGCAATTGATCCACGAAAAATTCTTCGTAACTTAAGCGCTGAGTATCCATCAACTTGGATCTTTGCAGTCGATGGCTTAATTGGTGCCACCCCCGAACTATTACTTCGCCTTTCTCGCGGCATGGTTACATCACGCGTACTTGCCGGAACAATTAGCAAGACCGGTGATGATGAAAAAGATTTAGCGCTTGCCGCTTCTCTTGCGCGATCATCAAAGGATTTGGAAGAACACGAATATGCCGTCCGCTCTGTTGCAGATGCGCTCGAACCATTTTGCACATCAACTAACGTTCCTGAATCGCCATTTGTTCTCCACTTGGCAAACGTGATGCACTTAGCAACCGATGTCACTGGCGCTTTGATTGAAAGCAAGAAGAGCGTCGACGCCTTCACGATTCTGGAGAAGTTGCACCCATCAGCAGCGGTCTGCGGAACTCCTACCGAAATTGCAGCTAAGTTGATTAAAGGTATCGAAGGCATGTCGCGGGGACGCTACGCCGGTCCAGTCGGTTGGTTAGATGCGCGTGGTGACGGCGAACTCGGTATCGCACTGCGTTGTGGCCAGATAACCGAAAATGAACTTCGCATCTTTGCAGGTTGCGGAATTGTGGCGGGCTCTAGCCCTGAAAAAGAGCTAAGTGAGAGCAACGCCAAATTTGCACCTATGCGCGGTGCGCTTGCTTAAAGCGAGTTCATCTTTGCGGCAAGTTCCTGAATCAAATCTGCATTCGCCTCACGGTTAGGAACGTCAAGTACGACAACGCTTAACCCTTCAACTTTGGCCTTAACTTCCTTTACTAAATCAGATACGTTATTAATCCGTTTTGAATTAATTCCCATTGCTGCCGCTACCGCTGCCGGGTCAAGGCCATGCGGAGTTCCAAAGACTTCTTCAAAGCCATCGACTCCACGCTGTGGCAGAGTTGAGAAGATTCCACCGCCATCGTTATTTATTACAAATACCTTTAGGTTGATTTGGTCGTGATGGATTAACCCAGTTATATCGTGCAAGAAGGCCAAATCGCCAAGAACTGCAATGGCTGATCCATGATGCGTTGCAATTCCTGTCGCTGTTGAAATATTTCCATCGATTCCAGCTAATCCGCGGTTGGCATAAGTTGTAATGCCACTTCGCGCTGATGCGAATGCTTCAAGATCTCTGATTGGGCGCGATGAAGCGATAAAGAGCGTTGATTGGTCAGACAAGTTGACTGCAATCTCGCGCGCAATCATTGGCTCAGACCAGTTAGAAATATCTTTCACCACTTTGGCGGTGCGCTCTGAATATTTCTGCCATTTAGCGATCCACTCAGTATCAGCCGGTGAAACATAAAGTTCAGGCAGATCTGTAAATTTCTTATCTGCTAATCGATCTGAATCCACGGTTGCAATTCGTGGGTCGATTACAAAACTAAAGCGCGCTGCCTTGATTAGAGAATTTACTGATCTAGAAAGCGTTGTACGGCCAATCACTATTACGGTATCAGGTGTTAAATCTTTGGCGATAGTGGTTGATGTTAGAAATAGGCTCGCGTGGGCGTTGGCTTGTGGAAATGAAAGTGGGTCTTCACTGATTACTGGCCACCCAAGTGATTCAATAAATTTATTAACTGATTCGATATCGAGTCCGCCACGATCATGTCCTATTACTAAAAGACCGCGGGTGGATTTACTTGCCAAGGTTCCTGGTTTCTTGCGATCGAAAACTTTAGGAGGATTTATTTTTAAGCCTTCCAGCCAGGACTCATCATCGTCTCCCAAAAGTGGCTCTTCAAATTGCACATTGATGTGCACCGGTCCAGATTGCAAAGCGCTCAATGGAAGTTCGAGAGGATATGCGCCACCCGAAACATCTGAGAAATACCGGACCGCTTTGCCAAAGATCCGTGCTTGTTCCGTGGTTTGGTTTGCACCAGTACGTCGAAGTTCTGCAGGTCGATCTGCAGTAATTACAAAGAGCGGAATGTTGGAATGAGATGCCTCTAGAACTGCGGGATGGTAATTGGCAACGGCCGTTCCGCTAGTGCAGATAACTGGCACAGGACGATTACTTGCCTTTGCTAAACCGAGTGCGTAAAAGGCAGCCGTTCTTTCATCAATGCGGATATGTAAGTTAATCAAGCCACGTTTTTGCGCAGCAACTAATGCGAGCGATAAAGGCGCATTACGAGAACCTGGAGAGAGAACTGCATCAGTTATTCCGGCTTCAAGAATTTGGCGGATGATCACGCGAGCCAGTTGGGTCGCTTGGTTCATGCGATTAACTCCCAAGTCTTCATGAGGCGATCTTGCCACCATTTATATCTTTCTGGCGAAACTTCTAAACCTTCAAAATTTGGCTCAATCCGTTTGACTGCAATTTCTCCGTCAATTATTGGGAGTTCGCCGACATTTGCAGAAAGCAGAGATCCAGTTGCTAGGCCACAATCAAAATTAATCTCTTTAAAAGAAGCAGCTAAAGCTAAACCATGAGCTATTCCTACTGCACTTTCTAGCGCACTGGAAACCACGAACGGTAAATTGTGATGCTGCGCTAATTGCCGAGCGCGAGATATTCCACCAAGTGGTTGCACCTTTAACGCCAAGATATCGATTGCACCATTTAGATCCACTTTAAATGGATCGGCAGATTTTCTTAGAACTTCATCTCCAGCGATCGGAATACTCACTTTTAACTTTGCCTTAAGTTCACGCAAATCTTCAATAGTTTGGCAAGGTTGCTCAACGTATTCAATGGGACCAATATTTTCATAGATAGCGCGCAAATTTGTAATTGCCGTCGCGACCTGCCAATTGCCATTTACATCTATACGTAACTTGGCTTTAGGGCGCAGTGATCTAACTTTGGCAAGGCGAGCGATATCTTCACTTAAGTTATCGCCAACTTTTACCTTGAAAGTACTTACGCCAGGAAATGCTTCAACAATTCGTTCAATTTCACTTGGCACATTTAAGGCAGGAATAGTTCCATTTACCTTCACTTTGCTGCGCATTAGTTCTGGCCAAGGCTGTGTGGCTGACTCAATTGCAGATTGCAGCCATGGAACACATTCACTTGGTTGATATTCAACGAATGGTGAAAATTCTCCCCACCCGGCTTCGCCTCGCAAGAGTGCAACTTCGCGGATATTGATGCCACGGAAGTTGGTTCTGGTAGGTAGCGCTATTACGCGCAGCGTGGAGAAGAGTTCTTGCAACATATTTAAGTGGCCAAAGTTAAGGACGCTTTGGGAACTTTCCAAAATCTGGAGCGCGTTTTTCTTTGTAAGCATCTCGGCCTTCTTGACCTTCCTCGCTTAAATAGAAGAGCAAGGTGGCATCGCCAGCAAGTTGTTGAATTCCCGCAAGGCCGTCATCGGCTGCGTTCATTGCAGATTTTAATAATCGAAGTGCAAGTGGTGAATTGCGCAGCATTTCGCGACACCATGAAACAGTTTCTGCTTCAAGTTCGTTGAGTGGCACAACGGTATTTACAAGTCCCATGGCGAGCGCTTCTTGCGCATCATATTGACGAGTCATAAACCAAATTTCACGAGCTTTTTTCTGGCCAACACTTGCCGCAAGTAAACCTGAACCGTAACCACCGTCGAATGAACCAACCATCGGTCCAGTCTGACCAAATTTGGCATTTTCTGCGGCGATTGTTAAATCACAGACAACGTGAAGAACATGTCCACCGCCTATTGCCCAACCTGCAACCATGGCAACGACTGGTTTAGGAGTACGACGAATTTGAATTTGTAGATCTAAAACATTTAAGCGGCCAATACCTTTTTGCGCCAACGGATCTTCGCCGAGATAACCATCATCACCACGGACGCTGATATCTCCGCCAGAACAGAAAGCTTCATCGCCGGTGCCGGTAAAGATGATTACGCCGACCTCTGAGTTATCTCGCGCAAGTGAGAAAGCTTCCTGTAACTCAATAATTGTTTGTGGACGAAATGCGTTGCGCACCTCTGGTCGATTGATTGCGATCTTGGCCATACCTTCGGCAACTTCATAGGTGATATCGGTAAATTTCTCTCCACCTGCGCCAGTTGCCCACACAGGTATAGAACGGTTACCAAATTCACGCTTGATCGGCTTGCTCACGATTCCTCCATCTTCGACTTCGAGCGATAGCCTACGCGTGCAATGGAGCAGACGTCACAACGAGAGATTCGCGCGATAGATCCCACGTGGAGCATCGCCGAGTTAATGGCGCGCCTTGCTAAAGCCCTGGTTGGAGATGGCCCGGCGCTTGCCCTTGGCCCAGTTTCAGTAGCCGGCGCCCCAGATCGCGTTTCTTTAGTCGTGAATACCAGCGGATCAACCGGTGTGGCTAAGGAAGTTGGTTTATCTGCCAGCGCGTTGTTAGAAAGTGCGAAGAGCTCCAATAAATTTCTTGATGCAAAGCCGGGCCAGATCTGGTCTTTGTTATTGCCACTTACACATATAGCGGGAATAAATGTTTTGGTTCGAAGTTTGGAACTCGGAACGGTGCCCATTGACGCGCGCGAAGTCAACGGTAGATATCCATACGCGGATTTCACTGCCGTTGTTCCTACTCAGCTTTTTAAAGCGCTAAATAGCGATAGCCAATTGTTAGAGCATTTGATATCTGCGCAAGCGGTCTTAGTAGGCGGCGCAGCTCTTTCGGCAGAACTTCGTGAAGCAGCAATTAATGCCGGAATCAATGTAATTGAGACTTATGGAATGACTGAAACTTGTGGCGGATGTATTTATGACGGAATGGCTCTTGATGGCACCGAATTTGAAATCGATGAGGTCGGCGTAATTTCAATTGCAAGTAAGTTTCTAGCAACCACGTATTTAAATGCTCCTGATGCATGGAGCGAGCGGATTCGAAATGGATATTTTGTTACTACTGATCTTGGCAAAATTGAAAATGGAAATTTAATAGTCACCGGTCGAAGTGATGATGTGATTATTACAGGTGGTGAAAATGTTTCACTTTCCGAAGTTGAATCCGTAGTTAGAGATACATTCACCGGTATCGAATGCGCTGCCTTTGCTCTTCCCGATTCGCAATGGGGCCAGTCGCTGCAATTAGCGATTGCCGGTGAGTTAAAACCCGAGCAATCTGCAATTAATGAATATCTATCATCAAAAATTTCACGCGCTGCAAAAGTAAAAAACTTTATATATATCGCTGAACTCCCCCTAACTTCACTTGGTAAAATTGATCGC
>JAHECV010000144.1 GCA_024641555.1 Candidatus Planktophila sp. | reverse complement strand
ACGCCTAGATGGCAATAACGTTCTTGAAGGTCGTGCGATTTTGCAGGCAGCCAACCACCCGTTGATTGAGCAGGCCGAAACTATGGATGGAGCAGCATCACGCGCTGCAGAATTGGCGGCAAAGTAATGTCTATCTTTATTAATTCTGCAAGCAAAGTAATCGTTCAGGGAATGACTGGTTCTGAAGGAACCAAGCACACTCGTCGCATGTTGGCATCTGGCACCAAAGTTGTCGGTGGAGTTACACCAGGTAAGGGCGGACAGATCGTTGATATCGATGGCCACCAACTTCCAGTCTTCAATACTGTTGCTGAAGCAATGGCTGCAACTGGCGCAAATGTCTCAGTTGTCTTCGTTCCACCTAAGTTTGCTAAGGCTGCTGTCATCGATGCAATCGATGCCCAGATGCCACTAGTTGTTGTGATCACTGAAGGTATTCCAGTTCATGACTCTGCATTCTTCTACGCTTACTCAGTTCAAAAGGGAACAACTCAGATCATCGGGCCAAACTGCCCAGGTCTAATTAGCCCAGAACAATCAAATGTCGGAATTATTCCTGCAGATATCACTAAGCGCGGCCCAATTGGTTTGGTTTCAAAGTCCGGCACTCTTACCTATCAAATGATGTACGAACTTCGAGATATCGGTTTCTCAACTGCCGTTGGTATTGGTGGCGATCCAGTAATCGGAACCACGCATATTGATTGCTTAAAAGCATTCCAAGATGATCCAGATACAACTGCGATCGTAATGATCGGTGAAATCGGTGGCGATGCGGAAGAGCGCGCCGCTGCATTTATCGCTGAGTACGTCACCAAGCCAGTCGTTGGTTACGTTGCTGGATTTACTGCTCCAGAAGGAAAGACGATGGGGCACGCAGGTGCAATCGTTTCTGGTTCATCTGGAACTGCGCAAGCAAAGAAAGATGCGCTTGAAGCAGCTGGCGTAAAGGTCGGTCAAACTCCAAGTGAAACTGCGCGCTTAATGCGCGCCATACTCGGTCGCTAATAATTTAATGTTGCAACGCGTCCTAGCGGTCTCGTTTGCACAGGTTTTGCGTAGCGTCTTTGTAATCCTTCTGCCACTGGCTTTCATTTCTCTGATCGCTTGGGCAACTGCGGGCAGCGCCACCGGAAATACTTCAGATCCAATTCGTGCTGCGCTCTGGCTCTGGCTAGGCGCGCACCATATTCCATTTTTCTTAAATGGATCAACGATTGGTTATCTCTCGTACCTTTCAATTGGCGCAATGTTTATTCCTTTCTTCGCAATTCGCTTTGGCTTTGCAAAGGCGCTTAGCAAATTGCATGGGGATTTCCATAATATAAATAGCGTTCGCACCATATTTGCCGGTCAGTACGCACTGCTTGCCACAGTTCTTGCGCTCTTAAGTGGCTCCGCAACTGTTTCCCCACAGTGGTACTTAACTCCAGTTTTCACCTTTGTTATTGCTTATTTAGCCTCACTAACCGCCGGGTCCAGAGTTCGCCTTTCGCAAGCGGTTTCGTTAGCAACACGTGTGGTTGCTATCGCTCTTGGCGTTTCATTTATAATTCTTGCGATATTAATTTTCACAAATATTTCCACCTTTAAAAATATTGCGATAGTTCTTCAGCCCGGAGTTTTCGGAGCAATTTTGCTCTTCGCGCTAAATGCTTTCTATCTCCCCAACGCAGCGCTATCTATCCTTGGTTACTTCACGGGCACCGGCTTTGCAATCGGTGCGGGAACTTTGGTTTCGCCATTTACCCATCGTCTAGGTGAACTTCCCGCACTTCCGCTACTTTCAGTTCTTCCAACCACATCATCTCGTTGGGCGCTGCTTGCGATACTTCTCGTAATTACACTTGGAGCAGCGTTAGCCATCTGGGCGCAGAGTTTGAGTACAACGATTCTTCTTCAGAGTTTCGTCCTTGTATTGGTCGCATTTACGCTCTTAAGTTATTTGGCGAGCGGTTCGCTCATGACTCCCGCGATGAGCGCCGTCGGCTTATCAATCTGGAAATTTACGCTTTCCATAGGTGTTGAATTGGCGACTGGTATCGCATTGGTAGCGCTACTGCCGCAGATTCGAATCCGTGTAAAGCGATGACAATTTCGCGTATTGTCATTTTGGCTTCCGGCAGTGGAACTATTGCGCAGGCCATAATTGATGCGCAGCAAAATAGCGATTTAAAGGTTGAAATCTTGTGCGTTATCTCTGATCAGGCAGACGCCAAAGTATTAAGCCGCGCATCATCGGCAGGCATTCCTACCAAAGTAATCGCCATGACATCTAATCGCGCGGATTGGGATCTGCAAATAATTGAGGCGTTAACAGATTTACATCCTGACCTAGTAGTAAGCGCTGGCTTTATGCGAATACTTTCCACCGAATGCGTTGCGAAATTTAAGATTGTAAATAGCCATCCAGCGCTGCTGCCACTTTTCCCGGGCGCACACGCGGTGCGTGATGCGCTCAAAGCTGGCGTGAGAACAACAGGAACGACTATTCATTGGGTAGATAGCGGAATTGATACTGGCCAGATTATCGCGCAAGAAGAAGTCGAAATTACCGCGAGTGATACAGAAGAGTCGCTTCACGAACGCATTAAGATTGTCGAACGGCGTCTCTATGTCGCGACGTTGCAAAAACTACTTACCGATCTTGTGAGGTCTCATGACTGACCGCAAAGCTATCCGTCGCGCACTTGTCAGCGTTTACGATAAAGATCGCCTCCTTGAACTCGGCAAAGTCTTAACCGAAGCCAATATTGAA
>JAHECV010000141.1 GCA_024641555.1 Candidatus Planktophila sp. | reverse complement strand
GAAAAACAGTCTTTTCTGGGGCGCCCACTTCTAGCAAGATTGATAAGACATCATCATGCGAATCGCGATCGTGAATTACTAACGCTTTCTTGGTCTTCTTGGCTAAGTCAATATGCCACTTAAAGGAATCTTGTTGGCGCTGACGAAGTTCTGGTGGTGTGCGGAAGTAATCCAAACCTGTCTCACCAATTGCGCGCACTCTTGGGTGATAGGCAAGTTCTTCGATGACCTTTAGATCAGCATCTAGATCTGGAACAACTGGCGCTTCATTGGGATGTAAAGCAACTGCGGCAAGCACGCGATCGTCAAAATGCGCAGCGGCTGCAACACACCACTTTGATTGCTCTGCGGAATAACCAACTTGCACAACTCGATCAACGCCGACAGATTTGGCATCATCTAATATTTGTTTAACTTCGGCAGAATCTGGTGCTGCATCAGTAACGATTTCTAAATGCGCATGCGCATCTACTGTTGCAACAGGAAGCGGCTTTGGCAGTGGTGCCAATGGGCGATCAATATCGCGATTGTGGCGATCTGCCATAGGAAATTACTCTTTAGTCTCGAGTCGTGGAAAGAGAACTGGAGTCTTGGTAACAATAGTTCCTTCGGGAAGTTGTCCCCATTGCGCAACCTTTGCGATCTGTTGATCTGCAAGTAAACCAATTGTGGCGTTGGCGCCGAGTGACTCCCATAAAATTTCAGTTGTCGCGGGCATGACCGAATGCAATAAGACAGCAAGTGCGCGAAGTGATTCAGCGGTGTTATATAAAACTTCATCGAGCGCTGCTTTATTAGCGGGGTCTTTGGCCAGGATCCAAGGCTCTTTCTCGGTTACGTAACCATTTACCTTCTTGCAATAATCCATAACTGCGTTGATGCCGCCCTGGAAATCTAGAGCAACCATTGCCGCATCGGCCTTTTCGACGGTGTTCTTAAGCGCCGTAGATAAACCAGCATCTTTGGCAACAGCGGGGACTTTGCCTTCGCAATATTTTTCGATCATTGCAGCAAGGCGTGAAGCGAGGTTGCCGAAGTCATTTGCGAGCTCTGAGGTGTAGCGGGCTGACATATCTTCCCAAGAGAAGGAGCCATCGCTGCCGAATGGGATTGCACGCAAGAAGTAGTATCGGAAGGCATCGACGCCGAAATGATCGGTGATATCAGATGGCGCAATTCCAGTGAGCTTGCTCTTACTCATCTTCTCGCCACCAACTAGCAACCAACCGTGTGCAAAAACTTTCTTTGGAACTTCAAGTCCTGCCGCCATCAACATTGCCGGCCAAATAACCGCGTGGAAGCGCAAAATATCTTTTCCAACTAGGTGAACATCTGCTGGCCATGTTTGTGCAAACTTCTTACCACCTTCAGAATCTGGCGCATCAGTTAAACCAACTGCAGTTGCATAGTTTAGGAGCGCATCAAACCAAACATAGACAACTTGTTCGGTATCCCATGGAACTGGAATTCCCCAATCAAAAGTGGAACGTGAAATCGAAAGATCTGAGACTCCACCTTCTAGGAAGGAGACGACTTCGTTGCGGGCACTTTCTGGTTGGCAGGCATCTGGATTATTGCGGTAGTGCTCAAGTAACGGTTCAACAAAAGCTGATAAGCGGAAGAACCAGTTATTTTCATTTACTAGTTCTATAGGCTTGCTATGAATTGGGCAGAGCTTCTGTCCATCAGCATCAATAAGATCGCCCGGCAACTTAAACTCTTCACACCCTACGCAATAAGGGCCTTCGTATTTTCCTGCGTAAATGTGTCCGGCATCTTTAAGTGATTGCAGAAACTTTTGTACACGCTCTGTGTGGCGCGGTTGCGTTGTGCGAATAAAATCATCGTTTGCGATATTTAACGCGGTCCAATTCGGTTTCCATGCTTCTTGCACTAAGCGATCAACCCAAGCTTGGGGAGCCACGTTATTTTGCTCTGCTGTGCGCATGACTTTCTGACCGTGCTCGTCAGTACCGGTTAAGAACCAGACCGATTCACCACGCTGGCGATGCCAACGCGTCAAAACATCGCCGGCCACAGTTGTATATGCATGGCCGATATGCGGCGCATCATTTACATAGTAAATCGGCGTTGTTAGGTAGAAAGATTTCACGGACGCATCTTATTCGCATCAACTACCGCTGTATAAACGATCCGCTTTGGCAGGTCGAATTCATCGGCCACGGTTGCAATTGCCCCCTTGCGATCCATTCCGGCAGCCTCAAATTCACGAACTCGCGCGACCATATGTTCAGCCGTTACTTCTGCAGTGCCAACTGCCGCTCCAGCGATCACCATGGTGATCTCCCCCAAAATCTCTTTTGAGGTGGACCAAGCGAGTAATTCGGTGAGAGTTCCACGTACCGTTTCTTCGTAAGTCTTGGTCATTTCACGACAGATTGCAGCGCTGCGTTCGCCACCAAAGATGGCCAGCGCATCTTGAAGTGATTCGGTAATGCGATGTGGAGCTTCGAAGAAAACCATCGTGCGCTCTTCAAAGCGAAGTGATTCATAAAGTGATTGGCGCGCACCAAGTGCGCGAGGCAGAAATCCCTCAAAGGTAAATCGATCGGTTGCCAGCCCAGACAATGCAAGCGCCATAACCGGAGCGCTAGGACCAGGAATAACTGTTACAGCTAAATTTTCAGCGATGGCATCGCGCGCTAAACGAAATCCGGGATCGCTAATGGTTGGCATGCCTGCATCAGAAACTACAAGAACGTTTTTACCTGCCCGTAAGAGTTCAAGAATTTCATGAGTTCG
>JAHECV010000136.1 GCA_024641555.1 Candidatus Planktophila sp. | reverse complement strand
ATTCTGCCGCTGTGCTTTCCGAACTCGTCAATGACGATGGCACGATGATGCGCGGTGCACAGATAGCCGATTTCGCAGATCAACATGGGCTGCAGGTAATTTCGATCGAAGAACTTGCGCGAATCTCTAAAGAGAAGCCGCAACAAGGTGACGAAAATCTGGAGTGGGCGAAACTGCCTTTGGATAACGAAACCTGGGAGATATCGACTTACATTTCTGCAACGGGCGCTGAGCACGCGATTTTAAAATTCGCAGCAAAACCTGGAGCCAAGCCTTTAATCCGAATTCACTCTGAGTGCTTAACCGGAGATGTCTTTGGGTCAAAGCGTTGTGATTGCGGTCCACAATTGCAGGAAGCCATACACCTCATTGAGGCCAACGGTAGCGGCTATGTTATTTATCTACGTGATCACGAAGGCCGCGGTATCGGCCTCGCTGAAAAAATTCGCGCATATGTCTTGCAGGATGCGGGGCTAGATACGGTCGAAGCCAATATCTCACTTGGTCAGCCAGTTGATGATCGTGCTTACGATGACGCTGTTGCAATCGTAAAGCGCCTTGCGATTAAAGATTTAACTTTACTGACCAATAACCCTGAAAAAAGTGCCGCGCTAACAGTTCAAGGAATTTCTGTCACCGTGCAGAGTTTGCAAGTTGGATCAAATAGCCACAATGAAAAGTATTTACTCACTAAGAGAGATAAGTTAAATCACGCGTTAGGAGCGCTCTAATGGCCGGCCATGCACCAGATATTCGTATCCCGCAACTTCCAAATCTAAAGGCGATTGTTATTTCTGCGGCTTGGCACCCAGAAATCTGTGACGCGCTGGTCGCAGGTGCTGTACGCGGCTTTGCCGCAGCGGGTATCAAAGAGATTGCCACTCGAACCGTCGCTGGATCATTTGAGCTTCCTTTAGCTGCGCAATTAGCCTTCGACGAAGGCTTTGATGTTGCAGTAATTGTTGGCTTAGTTCTCCGCGGTGAGACTCCACACTTTGATTATGTCTGTCAGGGCGTAACGCAGGGCGTAATGAACGTTTCACTCTCTCGCTCAAAGCCAATCGGTTTCGGTGTACTTATGTGCGATAACCTCGAACAAGCAACTGCCAGAGCAGGTTTGCCCGGCAGCAAAGAAGATAAGGGCTATGACAGCGCGCTAGCAGCCCTTAGCGTGGTCAATAGAGGTTAAGTTGTGCCAGAACTTCCAGAAGTTGAAACTGTAAGGCGTGGACTTGCCAGTCTGGTTAAAGGCTACAAAATCTCCGCCGCCTACAATTTACATCCACGAGCGTTAAAGCCTGAATCAATTTCTCCGCTCAACGCTATTCAAGGTGCAAAGATTCTCGACTTAAATCGCCGCGGAAAGTTTCTCTGGTTTGTATTAGATCGCCCACAGGTATTAGTCGCTCATTTAGGTATGAGTGGACAATTTTTGATTCATCAAGCGGGGCACCCACAGGCTAAACATGTACGAGCAAAATTTGAATTAACTAAAGGTCTGCGCAAACGCGAGTTAGTTTTCAACGATCAACGCACCTTCGGGTGGGTTTCAGTAGAAGAGACATCCAATGGTGTTCCTAGTTCAGCACAACATATCGCGCGCGATCCTTTCGATCCAGAGTTTGATCGCGAAGAGACGGTTAATAAATTTGCAAAACGCAATATTCGAATAAAGACCGCACTCTTAAACCAAGAGATCATGAGCGGCGTTGGAAATATCTATGCCGATGAAACTCTCTGGCGAGCAAAGATTCACCCTGAAGTATCAACGGCCGATTTATCGAAGAAGAAGTTATTGGCTGTTATTAACTTTGCCACCGAAGTGATGCAAGAGGCGATAGCCAAGGGCGGCACATCCTTTGATGACCTGTATATCAACGTTAACGGCGAAAGCGGCTTCTTCGAGCAATCCTTGGCCGCCTATGGGCGTACAGATGAGCCCTGTCCGCGTTGTGGAGCCCCAATCCGCCGAATCACCTTTGGTGCCCGCTCGTCGCACTTTTGCCCCCGCTGCCAGCGCAAAGCAGGTTAGCTCTTCGCATAAAAAGACCCTGTGGCGACGGTGGAGAGGTAGGTATCTTTAGCCAAAACCTACAGGGGAGATTAAATGCGCAAGTCGAGGTGGGCACTAGCCCTTGTAGCGGCTCTATTTCTAGCCAACTCAGCGACCTTTGCCGCCGACCTGCCGGGCGAACAATTCGTGGCAGCCAAACCACCCACGAATGATCGATACACCGGAATCAAGTTTGCCGTTGGCGAGAACGATAAAAATACAATTTCGAGCCTCGAAGCCTTTACCGGAGAGGGCACATCAAGGGATAGCAGAATGCTTACCCGACAGATTTGTAACAGCATTGGTGAGGCCGGATGCGAACCAAATAAATACTTTCAATACAACTCCCAACTTTCCCTCTGTACTGGATCTTTAACTAGCGACTGTGTCCAATCGGTTTTTGCTACTAACGCATCTGGCACAACAGTGGAGGGAAAATTTGTAGAAAATTATCCTGGAAAGACCAAATATTCATATGTTGGAGATCCTGCGCTTGATTTGCCGCCTGGTGATAGTTCTTTCATCGTTGATTTCCCAAGTCTGCCGCATCAAGGCGGAACCAAATATTTGGTGATAGTAAGTTTAATCGGATATCGCGGATTTAACGAAAGTAAATTTACTGTAGAAGATTTCTTAACCTCTATCTACGCAGTCAGTAAAGTTGCTGGGCAATATCAAGCAAGCCGCCCCGAAACTGTTGTGCGGCCTGATTTCG
>JAHECV010000131.1 GCA_024641555.1 Candidatus Planktophila sp. | reverse complement strand
TTTCAGCGATGGCATCGCGCGCTAAACGAAATCCGGGATCGCTAATGGTTGGCATGCCTGCATCAGAAACTACAAGAACGTTTTTACCTGCCCGTAAGAGTTCAAGAATTTCATGAGTTCGTTCGGTTTCATTACCGTCGAAGAAAGAGATAACGCGTCCCGTAAAGGTAACTTCGATATCAGCACATAAACGATGGAAACGTCGCGAATCTTCAGCGGCGATAATTTCTGCGCTAGCAATCGCTGCTTTTAGACGCGGGCTGGCATCACCGGGATTTCCCAGAGGAGTTGCTGCCAACGTGAGCGCCATGGGTACATCCTCTCAGTACGCTAGGTATGTGAAAACCCGCATCTCCGTTGGCGCGATCACCTTGGTCTCACTTGCCTTGCGGCTCTTTCATCTCGGAACGCCAAAGGGCTTTGTCTTCGATGAGGTTTATTACGTAGATGGCGCTCGTGATTATCTAGCGCATGGCGTGGAAGTTACGGGGCAAGACCCAGAGTTTGTTGTTCATCCACCAGTTGGAAAGTGGTTGATAGCGCTAGGTATAAAGATTTTCGGGGATAACGAATTTGGTTGGCGCTTCATGGGAGCGCTGCTCGGCTCTCTGATGATTGTATTAATCGCCCTTATTGCTCATCGTTTATTTAGAAATTCATTTTTAACTATCGCCGCTAGCGCCTTGTTGGCGATGGATGGCTTAGCGCTGGTGCATTCACGAACCGCGCTCCTAGATATATATCTAACTTTCTTTGTTCTTCTTGCAACGCACTTATTCCTGGTTCGTTGGCATTGGTGGGCAGGGATCGCTCTCGGCTTAGCTGTCGCAACTAAGTGGAGTGCACTTTATTACTTAGTACTTTTTGGAGTCGTTGCACTTTATAGAGCCTTTAATCACAACACTGGGCGTAATTTAGTTAAACCAACTTTAAAGACTGTCGCTCAATATGCACTCGTACCATTTTCAATTTACTTAATTTCTTGGACAGGGTGGTTTCTTAGCGCACGTGGGTGGGCACGTGATTATTCCAGTAACGTGATTGTTTCATTTATTCACTATCACTCGCAGATGCTGGGCTTTCATACCGGGCTAGTTCAAAAACATTCCTACCAGGCAAATCCCTGGAGTTGGTTGGTAATGGGAAGACCAACTTCTTTCTACTATGAAACGCCAAAGAATTGTGGCGCCGTTCATTGTTCGCAGGAAGTTCTTGCACTTGGAACTCCGTTGCTTTGGTGGATAGCAACTATTGCTGTTGCAGTAGTAATTGGATTTTGGATTAAATCTTTTGCGATGAAACGTTATGAGCCACAGCTAAATATTATTGTTGCCGGAATCGCCGCAGGATATTTGCCTTGGTTCTTCTTTCAAAAGCGCACGGTATTTAGCTTCTACGCGATTATCTTTGAGCCATTCTTAATTCTGGCGATTATTTATTGTGCCTATGTAGCACTTCTACACTTTGAAAATAAGCGAAATATCTACGCAATATTTGGGATAATTGGTGTCGTCATATTTATAAACTTCATTTACTTCTTCCCGCTTTATACAGGCGATGTGATTACTTATGACTCATGGCAAGCCCGTATGTGGCTGCCTTCGTGGGTTTAACGCTAACTACTCGTTTGCGGCGCGGTTCTGCTTCATACGTTCAACTGCTTCATCTGCGAGTTGTTGATCAAAGATCTCATCACGAGAAGGGGCAGCAGCGGCGAGCGCTTCGCGTTCCAAACGTTCTTGCTCTTGGCTCCATTGGCCAGGCGTTGTTAGATCGATAACGCGCTTTGGCGTAATCGCCTTTGGTGCGCTTACATAAGTTGGTACCGGGACTGAACTTGGTTGCCATTCTCCACGCGCTGCCGCTGTGCCCTTCGGCAGAATGGTTACGCCAGTAAGTTCGCGTTCAGAAAGTGGAATCCAGTGTTCAGTAGAAGATTTTGGTGCGACTACATCCGCAAGATTGGTTGACGATACTCCAACCGTTGTCCGGTGAATTTGTGTAACGCGACGGCGTCGCATGCGATCGGTTGTAGTTTGATGACGAACATGCGCCAAGTACAAAACAAATCCAACTACTGGTACTCCGATAAATGAAATTGCGAGAGTCTGCATCATTGCACCCACTGACGTCATTACAAACGAGATAGTAATTAGTGAAAAAATAATTCGGCGGCGCATAAGTTGTTGCGCAATTTTTGCTTCACGGTCAAGATCGGTGTGAATTACTCCGGCACCCGAACTTCCACCCGGGGAATTTTCGGCAACGATTCGCAGCGCGCTTTTATATCTTTCAACATTTTTCCCAGAGAATTCGTTTCGGTCGTGAACCCAGCGTGGGAGGAAGTAGGCCACCCACATGCCGATGATCGAAAGATAGATAATTCCTGAAGCCATGATGGCACTAGGTTAGACGAGCAGCCCTGCTGGCTCTGGTATTTAGAGGGTTAAATAACCTGGGAATTTTCTTTCACATAACAGTGATGGTCGCGCCAACTTCCATCGATATGTAAGTAGCGAGGACGCAGCCCTTCGAAGATGTAGCCCGCTTTTTCGGCAACTTTTATCGACGGAGCGTTCTCGGGGCGAATATTAATTTCAATGCGATGCAGTCCCAGCTCTTCAAAACCAAAGCGGGTCAATAGATTAACCGCCCTGGTCGTGTACCCACGATTGGCGAATGCGCGATCAATCCAGTAACCAATGTGTGCCCCGCGCATTGCTCCGTACATCACACCACCCATAGTTATTTGGCCAATCAGAACGCTGCCTTG
>JAHECV010000125.1 GCA_024641555.1 Candidatus Planktophila sp. | reverse complement strand
CCGACGTTATCGCCAACATTGTCCGCAATTGTTGCTGCGTTACGTGGGTCATCTTCAGGGATGTGCTTCTCAACTTTACCGACAAGGTCAGCTCCGACATCTGCTGCCTTGGTAAAGATTCCGCCGCCTACGCGCATGAACATCGCGAGCATTGCAGCACCGAATCCAAAACCTTCAAGAACTGCTGGCGCATTTTCGCGATAGATGATCACAACAAGTGAAGCTCCGATTAAACCGAGTCCAACTGTTGTCATACCAACAACGCCGCCGGTGCGGAATGCGATCTGAACAGCTTTCTGGCCATCTTTATTACGAGCAGCATCAGCAACGCGCACATTTGCACGAACTGCGAGCCACATACCGTTGTAACCAACTAGCGCTGAGAATGCAGCACCTAGCAGGAAGAAGATCGAACGTCCGATGCGGATTTCAGCATCGCCCGGAAGTGCAAAGAGAAGGAAGAAGACGATTACGACGAAGTAAGAAAGGGTGCGGAACTGGCGTGACAAGAACGCTGCTGCACCTTCCTGGACTGCTTCTGCGATTTCGCGCATCTTGGCGGTTCCATCGCTGGCTGCCAAAACTTGGGCGCGAAGACCATACGCAATGGCAAGCGCTGCTAGCGAAATTCCTAGAACGATATATGCGTAGGTTAAGTTGGTTCCGGTTACATGAACCAGGGACTGGGCGCTTGAAGCACTCATGGATTCTCCTCCGTTGGAGTTCGTGGCGCCTTAATTCGAGCTTCGGGCGCGAGACTGGTGAAGTGTAAGCGAGATTGCCCCCGAAAAGGCAAATTTATACTTATCTATTAGGGCACTTTGAGCGTGAAATGGAACAGTTGGGCAGATATGCCAATCCAGCGTTTTCTAGCTTCTTTCGGCCCAACCGCGGTCCGTCAAAATCTATTTAACGGCGCCTGCCGAGATGCCAGAAATAAATTGCTTCTGGAGCACTAAATAGAAGGCAACTATCGGAATGACGGCTAGCACGAGTCCGGCCATCGCTTGGCCGTACTCGATCGAGTATTGACCATAGAAAAGGTAGGTTGAAAGCGGGAGGGTCTGAGTCTCATTTGTAAGTACGAGGCGAGGCAATAAGAAGTCATTCCAAATCCAGAGCGCATTAATAATCGCGACCGTTGCCGTAATTGGACGCATCATTGGGAAGATAATTCTCCAGAATGCAACCATATCTGAGGCGCCATCAATAGATGCGGCCTCATCAATCTCGGTTGGGATATTGGTAATAAAGCCATGATACAAAAATGTAGATAGCGCCGTACCAAATCCAATATAGAAGAAAATTAACGCTCCACGATTATTCCAAGATACAAATTGAGCGAACCGCGCCATAAATGGAATCATCAATGCTTGGAAGGGAACAATCATCGATGCAACAAGACCCAAGAAAATATATTTTGTAGTTTTTGTTTTTGTGCGGGCTAGGTAATAAGCCAACATCGATGAAAATATAATTAGGAGTGAAACACTGAAAAAAGTAATAATGATTGAGTTAGTCAATGATCTAAAGAAGTTCATCTTGGTATATGCCTGTTGGAAATTTTCCCAAGTGATATGAATTGGCAAGGCAAGCGGATTCTTCAAAATGTCATACTTAAGCTTTAACGAATTTACAAATACTAAGAAAAATGGAAAGGCGTAGGCGAAAGCAACAGTAAAACCAAATATAAATGTGGCTCGTTTACCCCAGCGTGCACGTGACTTCATCGCTGAACCTCATATCTCTTAGAGACTGTTACTTGAACTAAAGCGGCGAGTGCGACAATCAAGAACATAACGACTGCCTTTGATTGCCCGGTACCAAAGTTTCCGTTAGCAAAGGCATCCTGGAAGATGTGTAGCGAAATCAGCTCAGTTGTGCGGTAAGGGCCGCCACCCGTAAGTGCCACGTTGACGTCGTAAGCCATAAACCCACCGCGCAGCGTTAAAAAGATTGCGATAGTAAAAGCTTGGGCCATCAAAGGAACTTTGATGGTAAAAAGTGTGCGAAGCGGTGACGCACCATCTATTTGAGAAGCTTCTAGGACATCGTTTTCAATAGAAATCAAACCGGTTATGTAAACAATCATCATGTAGCCCGAAGATTGCCAAACAGTCACAATGATCAGAGCCCAGAAAGCCTTATTTGTATCTTGTAACCATGACTGCTTGAAAAGTTCCCAGTCATATTTATTTGCAAGTGCGACAAGAGCACTGTTAAAGATAAATTGCCAAATAACTCCGAGGACTACGCCACCTACGAGATTGGGCACAAAGAAAAATGTTCGCAGGATATTCTTGCTGCGAAGCTTGGAAGTAACAATAAGCGCAAGACCAAAGGCAACTACATTTACCAAGATCAGCGATACGACTACAAATAGCGCCGTAAACCTAAGAGTTGACCAAAAAGTTGGATCTTGAAATGACTTTGTGTAATTACTAAATCCAACTAATTTAGTAATTTCAAATCCATCCCAATCTGTAAAGGTGTAATAAACACCATTTACAAACGGAACTACCAGAACAACGGAAAAGATGGCAAGTGGGATGCCAGCAAATTTCAAGAATTTCTTCGTTGCTCTTGCTGTTGGCACTTGGTTCTCCTAATTCTTTTATCCATTAAGTAAATCATCCTGAGGCGAGTTTCCTCGCCTCAGGATGATTTTATTTACTTTTACTTAACTTGAAAATGGTTGAGTGAAATTACTTCTTCTCTCCACGCCAAGTCTTTGTTGAGCCCTTCCATGCATCCTGAATCGCCTTAGCAAGATCAGTTGCACTGATCTTG
>JAHECV010000114.1 GCA_024641555.1 Candidatus Planktophila sp. | reverse complement strand
GCGCTATTTGGGTCGACAGGTGTATTAGGCGTGTATATCCAACAGTTAAGTCCAAAAATTCAATTTGCTTGCTTCCGTGGAGATATCAGAGATAAGGAAGCAGTAGCAAGTTTTCTGCTTGCCGAAGGGGATGCTTCGGCGATCTTTCATTTAGCTGCTTTGGTACCAAAACAGGTTGTCGATAATGACCCAAAATTAGCGGTGGAGGTAAACGTTCAAGGAACGCTGAATATTCTGGAAGGTATTAGGGGGCTCGGAGAAAAAGCGCCTTGGCTGTTTTACGCATCAACATCTCATGTTTATGCCTCTAACGATAAACCAATTGCAGAAGATTCAAATTTGGATCCCTATACCTATTACGGTTTAACAAAACTTCAAGGAGAAGAGTGGTGCAATACCTTTAGAAAACAATACGGTTTGAAAATTGGAATCGGAAGAATTTTCAGTTATTCAGATGTGAAACAAAGTTCTGAGTATTTCTTGCCTGCCATGTTTGAGAAGATTTACAATGCAGAGAAGGGTGAAAACCTACTTTTCTCTGGCGTTAATGGGGCTCGTGATTTTCTAAGAGTGGCTCAAATAGATCACGCGATGTCCAGGTTAGCGAAAATACATTTTGACGGAATTGTAAATATTGGTACTGGCGAGGGAACACACTTGTTTTCTGTCATTGCCGATATCGCAAAAATTTTAGGGAGAGAAGATCTAGAACTTGAGGCGGTACCTGATCAACCAACTTCACATATTGCTGAAACCACAAAATTGAAAAGTCTTGGCATTGATTTAGAACCAGAAATAAAGTCTTTGCTATATGACTTGTCCCTTAAATACCTTAACTAAAGCGTGCAGGATAAGTTTTTCTTAGGGCTTTTACCTTGAATCAAGTAAGCATCAACGGCGTCATCGACGCAGGCACTACCGCGCCCCTGTCCGGTATGGCCATCGGCGTCGAGTGAGATGAGTTTGGATGTGGTGAAGATTTTATGGAGGCCGACCGCCCAGTCGTAAGGGGTGGCGGGGTCGCGAGTGGTGCCAATGACGAGAATTGGTGCGGTTTTTATGGAAGTGATTTTATTTGTGGCGCGGGTCAGTTTGTCTTTATCTGGTGGCGTTAAAAACTTGCAGGCAATATTTGTGTAGGCAAGGTATGGGCCAAAGACTGGGGCGCGGTCGGAGAAACGTTGGGCATCGGCCTTGGTCTTTTCCACGCTGCGGGTGTCCGGCCAATCAAGACAGTCGATGATGGCGCCGGAATCGAGTTCGTTTGACGCATAAGTGCCATCTGATGAACGACCGGTGTATTGATCGGCGAGATCAAGGAAGGTGTCACCGAAGCCGCGTTGGCCTTCGAGGAATGCGGTGCGAAGTTTCGGCCAGCCATCTGCATCATCGTAAAGAGCTGATGCGGTGCCGAGAACGATTAGCGATTCGGTAGCAACGCGATCGTCGTTTTCAACCTTTGTTTTACGTGGCAGTGGGTTGGTTGCGGCAGTTGCAAAGAGAGCGATGATTGCAGCGGTTGCTTCTTGGCGATTGGCGGGAAGTGGGCAATCGTCTTGCTTTGCGCAATCAGCAAGGAAGGCATCGAGTGCTTGATCGAATCCAACTGCTTGGGAAATGTTTTGTTCAAGGATAGAAATATTTGGATCAAGTGCGCCATCTAAAATCATGCGGCCGACTTTGTCGGGAAAGAACTGGGCATAAAGTGTGCCGAGATAGGTTCCGTAGGATTTTCCGAAGTAGTTGATTTTCTTATCGCCGAGCGCTGCGCGCAAGATATCCATATCGCGCGCGGATTCGGCAGTTGAGTAATGGGTTAAGTATTCGTTTTTATCTTCGCATTTTTGGATGAAGTCTTTTGAATCAGCGAGCGCTTTTTCTAACTCGGCTTCGGTGTCGGGCTTGGCATCAGATGCGTAATTGGCATCGGTTTCGGCATCGGTTAAACATTCAATAGGTGCGCTGCGATCGACGCCACGTGGGTCAAAGCCGACGATGTCGTAGCGATCGAGAATGTCGGGATCAAAGACATATTCGGCGTTATAGGCAAAATCCACGCCCGAGCCGCCGGGGCCACCGGGGTTAACAATTAGCGAACCAATGCGGTTCTTAGGGTCTTGGGCTTTATAGCGAAGAACGGCTAATTTGAAGGTGCCGACTGTTAAATCGGCGTAATCAATGGGCACACGCAGGTCGGTGCATTCGAAGTTTTCATAGCAAGTTGCCCAGTCGAGTTTCTGATTTTCATAGGCCGCTAAGTTAGATAACGGTTTTTCAACGCCGGTTTTTGAGGCGCAGCCGGTTGCGGTCAAAGTTAAGGCAATTGCGATTGCAACGCCCTTTTTTGAAAATTTGTTTTGAAGGATTTTCATTATGCCAAACGACACATCAAAGCTTCGATGGTTAAAAGTGGTGCTGCGTTGTGGCTCAAGTTGGTCCTAGCTTCCATAATGGCGTTGACCTTCTTTACCGTTGCGTGGGCAGGTGTTTTATGCGCAAAAGCGGTTATTTGATCGAGTAGATCGATATTTATTATTGAATCAGTGGCGCCGGCTTGCACCATCATGACATCGCGATAAAAGGTTGCGATATCAAGAAGTGCGCCATCGAGGCTATCGCGCACCATGCGGGTGGCGCGAGATTTCTGTTCTTTCTCAAGTTCTTTAACTGCTTTGGCTCCACCGGTTGCCATGCCGCGACCGGTTGCGCCTTTGCCGTATGCCTCAGCAAGAGCGGCGGTCTCATTCTCATCGCGTTGCTCACTTGCGGCGTTGGCTTCTTGCGTTGCTAGATCAACTAAGAGTTGCGCTGCTTGAAAGGCGGCGGCGAT
>JAHECV010000107.1 GCA_024641555.1 Candidatus Planktophila sp. | reverse complement strand
CGCAATGGATATCGAGATCGCACCAGGAAAGCGCGCCCGCCAGGCTTACTCATTTGACGATATTGCAATTGTTCCAAGCCGTCGTACGCGCAACCCCGAAGATGTCTCAACTTCTTGGCAGATCGATGCCTATAAATTTGATATTCCAATGTTGGCAGCGCCAATGGATTCAGTTGTCTCTCCAGAAACAGCGATTGAAATTGGCCGACTTGGTGGACTTGGCGTACTTAACTTAGAAGGTCTCTGGACTCGTTATGACGATCCCCGAATCCCACTAGGTGAAATCGCATCGATGCCAGATAAGCATGCCACTCGCCGCATGCAAGAAATATATAGCGCACCAATTCGCCCAGAGTTGATTAAAGAGCGCATCAAAACTATTCGCGACTCTGGCGTAACCGTGGCGGCATCACTTTCACCACAGCGCACCGCCGAACTTCACAAAGCAGTTATCGATGCCGGTGTAGATATTTTCGTAATTCGCGGAACAACTGTTTCAGCAGAACACGTCGGAAATGATGATTCGGTTCTAAACCTCAAGAAATTTATCTACGAACTAGATGTGCCAGTAATCGTTGGTGGCGTTGCTACTTCTACTGGGGCACTTCACTTGATGCGCGCCGGAGCCGCTGGTGTGCTCGTTGGTTTCGGTGGCGGTGCGGCTCATACAACTCGTAAAGTTTTAGGTATCGAAGTTCCAATGGCATCGGCAGTCGCTGAAGTTGCTGCAGCGCGCCGCGAATATCTCGATGAATCAGGTGGACGATATGTTCACGTTATTGCAGATGGCGCGGTTGGTCGTTCCGGAGATATCGCAAAGGCAATTGCGGTTGGCGCAGATGCGGTAATGATGGGTTCTCCTCTTGCTAAGGCAACGCAAGCGCCCGGACTTGGTTGGCACTGGGGCTCAGAAGCTCACCACCAAGAACTTCCACGGGGTGAACGTGTAAACGTAGGCACTGTCGGAACTCTTGAAGAAATTCTGCTCGGACCATCACATACATCTGATGGCTCTATGAACCTATTTGGCGCACTTCGTCGCGCAATGGCTACTTCTGGTTATTCAGATGTTAAGTCATTCCAGCGCGTAGAAGTAATCATTCACGGGGCGTAAATGAGCAATTCGCAGAACGGTGTACTGGTCGTCGATTTCGGTGCGCAATATGCGCAGCTAATCGCGCGACGCGTTCGCGAAGCAAATGTTTTCTCCGAAATCGTTCCATCACATATCACCGCGGCAGAAGTTTCTGCCAAAGCGCCTTCCGCAATAGTTTTATCTGGTGGCCCATCAAGTGTTTACGCAGATCACGCGCCAAAGTTTGATCCAGAAATTCTTAAACTTGGAATTCCGGTCTTCGGCATTTGTTATGGCTTTCAAGCAATGGCCGCCGCTCTTGGAGGAGTAGTTAGCCAAACTGGTAAATCAGAATTCGGTCGCACCGATATAAAGGCGGAGGTAAGTTCTAAAATCTTCGCCTCCCTTCCTGCCGCACAAAGTGTATGGATGTCACACGGAGATGCCGTTACACAAGCACCTTCTGGTTTCACTATCTGTGCCGTCACCGCAGATACGCCAATTGCAGCATTTGAAGATGCCACCGGCAAAGTAGCGGGCGTGCAGTTCCACCCCGAAGTTCTGCATTCCGAACACGGCCAAGCAATTCTGAAAAATTGGTTGATCAATATTGCCGGATGTATTCCTAATTGGACCACCGGAAATATCGCTGAAAATGAAGTTGCTAAAGCTAAAGCGCTCATCGGAAGCAAGCGTGTTATCTGTGGACTTTCTGGCGGCGTTGATTCTGCTGTTGCCGCCGCCATTGTGCAGCGCGCAGTCGGTGCGCAATTAACCTGTGTGTTTGTCGATCATGGTTTGTTGCGCAGCGGCGAATCCGAGCAGGTACAACGCGACTTCGTGGCGGCAACGGGTATTGATTTGGTTGTTGTCGATGCGGTTGAACAATTTTTGACGGCACTTGCGGGCGTTACCGATCCTGAAACCAAACGTAAGATCATCGGCCGCGAATTTATTCGTTCCTTCGAAAAAGCGGCGCGCGATATTGCCGCTGGGGGAGACGTTGAATTCCTTGTGCAGGGCACCTTATATCCAGACGTTGTCGAATCTGGCGGCGGAACAGGAACAGCAAATATTAAGTCACACCATAATGTTGGTGGCTTGCCTGATGATTTGAAGTTCACACTTGTCGAACCACTTCGCACTTTATTTAAAGATGAAGTACGCCAAGTTGGTTTAGAACTTGGACTTCCTGAAGAAATCGTTTGGCGCCAACCTTTCCCAGGCCCAGGCCTAGGTATCCGCATCATCGGAGAAGTTACACAAGGCCGCTTGGAGATTTTGCGACACGCAGATCTCATTGCGCGCGAAGAGTTAAAGGCGGCTGGCTTGGATCGCCAAATCTGGCAATGTCCAGTTGTGCTACTAGCTGATGTGCGCAGCGTTGGAGTGCAAGGTGATGGTCGTACTTATGGCCACCCGATCGTTTTGCGTCCGGTATCTAGCGAAGATGCGATGACTGCAGATTGGTCGCGGGTGCCTTACGAAACATTAGAGAAAATTTCAACTCGTATCACAAATGAAGTCCGCGAAGTAAATCGAGTGGTGTTGGATGTTACGAGCAAGCCGCCAGGAACGATCGAATGGGAATGATCATGAAGAAATTTATTTCTTTAGTTTTAGTTATCTTTATGTTGCCAATTTCAGCGTCCGCTGCAGATCGTCCAACAACGGTTGCAGGTTGTGCCAAGCCAACTGCAAAAGCTCATGCTCCCGCCACGGTTAAGCAACCTACGACAGTGAATAAAAAATTGGCTAAGACTATGACCATCACAACAAACTG
>JAHECV010000100.1 GCA_024641555.1 Candidatus Planktophila sp. | reverse complement strand
TACCGGTGTAGAGATTTAAGTGCATCAGACCAAAGAAGAGTGATGAGACAGAGATCGCAGCCTTATGGCTTCTCGCCTTCAATACCCCATATACAAAACCACGGCTAACAATCTCTTCGCCAAATCCAATCGAAAGCAAGAAGAGCACCCCTGGCACCGCGACTTTCCAAGGCTTCATCTCGTTATCTTCGTTAATTAAAATATTAAAGAGTATTGATGACATAACCACGACTGCGGTGATCGAAATTAATGAAATCCGCGGCAGGCGAAAGTATTCAAGCGACGGCAAGTTAAAGCGCTTAACAAAAAATAGAAAACCAAACCCATAACGGTAAAGGCAGCGATGTTGCTGGCGCTTCCGGCCGGATCCATAAATGGCACTCGTACATAACGCAGCAGCAAAATCGCAAAGAGGGAGAACCCCGCCAGAGACAACCCAATCTGCAACCGCTTCATGACCGAAAAGTTAACGCCACCCACTGACATAGCTCTCCCTAAACTGATACGTTTGCGGGGATAAACCAGAGGAGACCCGCAGTGGCACAAACCGTCAAACTTTCCGACGAACTAGTTGAAGATGCCAAGCGCATCGCCGCCGCAGAGAACCGAACCATTGCGGAGCAGATCGAATTCTATTTTCGTATGGCAGAGATTGGAGAAGGAAATCCGAATCTCCCCTTCTCCTTAATTAGGGCAATCATGAAAGCCGATGCTGAAGAGGCCACTCAGAATTACTCGTTTGGCTAATCGAGAATACCGCCTACGATCGCTCCATGACTATCTCACTGCAACGCGCACTTGCTCATATGGCTTGGGCAAACCAAGAGGTTTACAAGTTGATCGCCGAACTTCCTGATGAGGCACTTGGCGCATATGCAACTGACCCAGAATTTCCGGTGCGCGAAATCTTGCGACATATCGCCACTTCCGCCGGAGGCTATGCATCTCGCTTAGAAGGCGTCGAAACCGAAATTTTGAAACACCCAGAGAATATGTCCGAACTCCGCGCTATCGCGGTAAAACTTGCCGCAAATGATGCGCGCTTAATGAAATTAGTTGAACTAGAAGATAAATCCATCGAAGTCATTCGCGATGGCAAAACCTATAACTGGATGCGCTCAACGATAATTACCCAAGCGGTTCACCATGCAACCGAACACCGCGCCCAAGCAGTTTCAGCACTAGAAGTGCGCGGATATAAGAAGGTCAACCTTGATGACTTCGACGTCTGGGCCTACGAAATCAGCCAGCGCTAATCATCAACGTGTTAGCAAACTAGGATCGCCCCATGAACGCCATCTACTTCTCGCAATTCAAGGGCGAACTCTCCGTTCTTGATATCCCTGCACCCGTTCCAACCAACGATGGCGTTGTAATAAAAGTTGAAGCAACCGGTCTATGTCGCAGCGACTGGCACGCCTGGATGGGCCACGACTCTGACATCGTCTTGCCACATGTTCCCGGCCACGAACTTGCCGGAGTTATCTCTGCAATCGGTGCCGGCGTTACTAAATTTAAAGTTGGCGATCGCGTCACGGTTCCCTTTGTCTGCGGTTGCGGCAAATGCACTTACTGCCTGCGCGGTGATGCCCAAGTCTGCCCGACGCAAACTCAGCCCGGCTTTACCGGCTTTGGTTCTTACGCCGAATATGTTGCGATAAATAACGCCGACTTCAATTTAGTCACCATCCCCGAAAACGTTTCCTATGCAACTGCCGCAGCCCTGGGTTGCCGCTTCGCAACTTCTTACCGCGGTCTGATTAAACGCGCACAAGTTAAAGCTGGCGAAAAGGTAGTTATCTTCGGATGCGGCGGAGTTGGTTTAAGCGCCATCATGATTGCAAAATCGCAGGGCGCATCTGTCTTTGCCGTAGACATCAACGATGCTGCACTTGAAATCGCAGAATCACTCGGTGCCGAAACTATTAATTCAAGCAAGATAGATCCTGTTGCGTATATACAAGACCTTGGGGGAGCCGATGTTGCAGTTGACGCACTTGGCAGCCAAGCAACTGCCAGCGCATCTGTGCTCTCACTTGCGCGGCGCGGTCGCCACTTGCAACTGGGCCTCTTACTTACCGCCGATGGTTTAACCGATATTCCAATGTCGCGCGTTATCGCTTGGGAGCTAGACCTACTTGGTTCGCACGGAATGGCCGCCCGCGATTATCCAGAAATGTTGCAGCTCGTTGCCAGTGGTGCGCTAAATCCGGCAGCACTTATCACTCGCGAAGTTGGTTTAATAGAAGGTGCAAAAGCGCTCACCGAATTAGATAGCCAGCCATTCGGTGGGATAACGATCATTAACCCAACTGCAAAGTAGCCTAAATAAAAAATGATCGCTAAAACCAAGAACGGCTTTCCACCCAAGATATGCGCAACCTGCGGCCTGCCCTTTGAATGGCGCAAGAAATGGGCGCGCGATTGGGAGAACGTTAAATATTGTTCAGAGAAATGTCGGCGAACTAGCCAATAACTAACCGCAACTGATGTTGTGGATCTGCGCAAAGAGATCAGCGCCCTTACCTAGTTGCTGCCTTACCGAATCACCACACACCTGACAGAAAAAAGACCCGCAGATTGCTCTGCGGGTCTTTCCTGTAACTCACACTCCTGCGACGTACCGCAAAGATATCAGCCCCTTTGCAAATTCTCCCTAAAGCCTTCCCACTCGCAACTTCGGCATTGAATATCTGGATCATTCCCATCTCCGTTTACGCAGCATCCACCCACGGCATACCGTTCGAAATCAAAGGTCTCGGGATCTGGCATCCCATACAAAATCTGACGAATAGTGCCAACTGCCGCACAGTTTGGACACGTAAGTGATTTGATGCGTTGACGTCGCCTGGTAGCCATA
>JAHECV010000097.1 GCA_024641555.1 Candidatus Planktophila sp. | reverse complement strand
AAAGGCGGCTAAAGCTTTAGGGTTTGAAGTTCTCTCGCCAACCAAACCCGAGGAAGACTTCTAACTATTTCTTGCCGGTTGCTTTTTTAGCGGCTTTTTTCTTTGTCGCAGCCTTCTTGACTGTGTTCTTGGTAAGAGTTGGCGCAGCATCTCCTGGTTTAACTTTTACCGCCTTTTTGCGCGACTTCTTTGGGGAAGGACCGTTTTCGGCTTCCCAAGCACGACGTCCAGCAAGGAGTTCAAGTGCGCGTTCAATAGTTAAAGCTTCGAGGGTATCTCCGCGACGAAGCGTTGCATTGGTTTCGCCATCGGTCACATACATACCAAAGCGGCCATCTTTCACGATTACATCGCGCTCGGTTGCTGGATCTTTGCCGAGTTCTTTTAGTGGTGGCTTGGCAACGCCGCGACGGCGTTCTTTTGGCTTTGAATAAATCTCGAGCGCTTCATCGAGTGATAGTGAGAAGAGTTGATCTTCGCTAGTTAGAGTGCGCGAATCAGCGCCAGCTTTTAGATATGGGCCGTAGCGACCATTTTGAATTGTGATTTCTTCGCCAGCGGAGTTGGTACCAAGGACGCGGGGCAGTGATAAAAGTTTTAACGCATCATCAATTGTGATGGTGTCGAGGGTCATTGTTGAGAGAAGAGATGCGGTCTTTGGTTTTGGCGCATCTTTCTTCTTGCGCTTCTTCTTTGGTTCGCCCTTGTCATCTAGTTCTACTGGTTCTTCTGGGAAGACTTCGGTGATGTAAGGACCGAAGCGACCAGATTTTGCAATAACTTCTAAGCCGGTATTTGGATCGATACCGAGTTCGCGTTCACCTGATGGAGCAGCGAGAAGTTCGATTGCTTTTTCAAGAGTTAGCTCATCTGGTGCGAGTTCTTCGGGAATGTTTGCCAGTTTGCGATCTTGGTCTGGCAAATTTTCTTGTAGGTAAGCGCCGTAGCGACCGACGCGAATTTCGATGGTGTCAGATAAATTCATGGTGTTGGTAGCGCGCGCGTCGATGCCGCCGAGGTCGAGTGAGAGCTCATCAAGGCCCGGTTGACCATCATGTCCGTAATAGAAATCGCGGAGCCAGTCAACGCGGCCGGCTTCTCCCGCTGCGATCTTGTCGAGATCTTCTTCCATTGAAGCGGTGAAGTCGTAATCGACGAGCTTGGTGAAGTGGGTTTCAAGCAGGCCGGTTACTGAGAAGGCTAAGAAGGTTGGAACAAGTGCGCGGCCGCGTTTGTAAACATAACCACGGTCTTGAATAGTTTGAATGATCGAAGCAAATGTTGATGGACGACCGATACCAAGTTCTTCAAGTTTTTTAACGAGAGTTGGTTCGGTGTAACGCGCAGGCGGTTTGGTGTCATGGCCTTCGCAGTTGTATTCGCTGACCTTGATTGATTGGCCAACTGACATTGCAGGAAGTCGCTTATCGGTTGCTTCTTCATCGGCCTTGGCGTTTTCATCGACGATATCGTCATATGCGGCAAGGAATCCTGGAAAGGTGATGACGCTGCCGTTGGCGCGGAAGATGGTTTCTTTACCGTCGGAAGTTTTGGCATCGAAGTCAACGCGCATCTGCATCTTTTTAGCATCGGCCATTTGTGATGCAACGGTGCGTTTCCAAATTAAATCGTAGAGAGAGAATTCATCGCGAGAGAGTTCGGGGGCGAGTTCGCCGGGAGTCTTGAAGGTATCTCCTGCCGGGCGAATTGCTTCGTGCGCTTCTTGGGCGTTCTTTGATTTACCTTGATAAACGCGTGGCGCATCAGCGACGTGGTCTGCGCCGTAAAGAGATTTCGCAGCGGCGCGTGCGGCGTTGATCGCTTGTGCCGAAAGATTTATCGAATCGGTACGCATATAGGTGATGTAACCGTTTTCGTATAAACGTTGGGCAACGCGCATCGTGATCTGTGCGCCCCATCCAAGTCGCGAACCAGCATCTTGCTGCATCGTGGATGTTGTAAATGGTGGCTTAGGGCGTTCGGTACGTGGAGATTCCTCCATAGATTTAACGGTAAGAGCTGTTGATTTGAGTGAATCGACTAGTGCGCGCGCAGACTTTTCATCAAGGAGCAGGATATTTTCAAGAGATTTTTCTTTAACGGCGCCATCTGCTCCAAAGTCACTTGTTGACGCTACTTTTTTGCCTTCTACTGAAAGCAGGCGGGCGGTAAAGCCGAGTTCGCATGTCGCATTTAGATCCCACCAAGAAGATGAGATAAAGGCCATGCGTTCGCGCTCTTTTTCAACGATTAATTTGGTAGCAACTGATTGCACGCGACCGGCAGAGATACGTGGCATAACTTTCTTCCAAAGAACTGGCGAAAGGCGATAGCCATATAAACGGTCGAGAACGCGACGAGTTTCTTGGGCATCAATTAAGTTGTAATCAAGATCGCGAGTGTTTTCTACGGCAGCTTGAATTGCTTCTTTGGTGATCTCGTTAAAGACCATTCGCTTAATTGGAATTTTTGGTTCAAGGACTTCAACTAAGTGCCAAGCGATAGCTTCGCCTTCGCGGTCTTCATCTGTTGCCAGCAATAGTTCGTCGGCGTCTTTCATCAACTCTTTGAGTTCGGCGACCTTAGCTTTTTTATCGGGGTTAATTACATATAAAGGCGCAAAATCGTTTTCGATATCGACGCCCTCTTTAGACCAAGCTAGTTTCTTTACCTCTTTGGGAATATCGGCAGCGCGCTGCGGGAGATCACGAATATGACCGACGCTAGCCTCGACGATGAAGCCATCGCCGAGGTAGTCGCCAATCTTGCGCGCCTTCGCTGGTGATTCAACGATCACCAGTTTCTTGAACTCTTTTGCCATCTATTCCTAATTCAACCCTAAGAGTGGGGAAGTTCTTCTCT
>JAHECV010000083.1 GCA_024641555.1 Candidatus Planktophila sp. | reverse complement strand
ACGGAATTGTCATAAACTCATTAGCACCAGCTGTTATCAGCACACCTATGAATTCAAATACCAGCGAGGAAACCTTGAAGTACATGATCAGCCGAATCCCAATGGGGCGCGTCGGTCAACCTGAAGAAGTTGCCGAGATCGTCGCCTTTATGGCTTCCAAAGCTTGTTCTTTTACTACTGGGTTTACCTTTGATGCCTCTGGCGGACGAGCTACTTACTAGAAACTATTTCTGCTTGTACCCAATAGGACATTTAGGCTGAGCAGAAGTAATTTTCTTCGTGACCTTTCCTTTAACACATAATATGCTTTTTAGATTCGTAACTTTTTTCACCTTGAGCTTTATAGTCGGAGAGCTGTAAGTAAAATTTGCACCATTTACGTACAGCCAGCCATCCTTTCTGGTGACTGAGAAAGTTCCTAAACTTTTCTGTCCATCATCGTAAACGACTGATACTTCTGTTTGGCCAGCTGCTTCACTTGGATTAACATTCCAGAGACACTTCACCATGCCATCTGAAATTCTGGCAAAGTAAAGCCCCTTAAACGGCGTAACTCCATCAGGTTCAAAGTGAGAACTTTCGGTGCGCATTTCTACAGTTGATTCACTTGGGTTCCACAGCGGAATCCTGCTCTTCTCGGCGTTGGAGAAAAGAATCATGCTTCCTTGGTCAAGACATTTGCGCATACCTGGATCGTTTTCAGAATTTAGATAATTTACTGCCCAAATTTGGTTTACATAGTCACCGGATGGAGCGGCAACTTGTTTTGTAGTTGTTGATCCTGGTTCATTCACATATCCCATTATCCGCATTGGATAGCCAGAGAAAGTAAATCTTTTTCCTTTCGGTAAAGATTCGACCTTCACTTCGGGTTGAAACATATTTGCAGTTGCTAATCCTGGCGTAAATTTTTCATCGCTAGTGCGAATCGTCACAGAGACCCATAAATCTGCAGGAAGAGTGCCAACTAAGCCGCACGGCAAAGTCGGATCAATTTTACAAACGTTCGGAAGAGGATCCATTATTTTGGTTTTGGTACCCCCAACGATCAAACTTAAATTTCGATTTAAGTAGCTGGCTTCGAGCCTAAGTTCGTTACCACCATCTGCGCCGACAAAACCTGAAGGGCTCCAGTAGTAACCATTATTAATTTTAGGACCATCCAAAGCGCCAAAAATTTCTCCTGGGTGATCATAAGTAACCAATTTGTTTTCATATTTAAAAGTAATCGATTCGAAACAGTCGAGATCATTTGTGTTAGCGCACCATTCAAAATATGGTCGAGAATCTAACCCAACCATTGCTTTTGCAGGGCTTGGTATGGCAACTGTCA
Source organism: Candidatus Planktophila sp. (assembly GCA_024641555.1). The sequence continues at coordinate 1,568 of JAHECV010000083.1, read as the reverse complement.
AAAACAAGAGAATTGCAGACATGATGCGGCGAATCATTTTGGACCTCCTTCAAGGCACTAACTCATACACCGTGAAATCGACTTGCTTTTATGCAAGTGGCATCAGTCGGTCGCGCCTCAGGTCTACTAGTAAGCAGTTGCGTCTTTAATTTCGACTTTAATCTCTTTGCCATTTGGTGCGGTGTAAGAAACGGTGTCACCAATCTTTGCGCCCATAACTGCAGAACCAAGTGGTGATTTTTCGCTGTAAACACTTAGGTCGCCTGATGAAATTTCACGTGAACCAAGCAAGAATTTTTCTTCGTCGCCAGCAATGATTGCAGTGATAACCATTCCGGGCCCAACGGTGCCATCTTCTGAAGCTGGTGGAGTTCCGATGTGAGCGTTTTCAAGCATCTGCTTTAGTTGACGGATGCGCGCTTCCATCTTGCCTTGCTCATCGCGCGCTGCGTGATAGCCGCCATTTTCTTTTAGATCGCCCTCTGCGCGAGCAGCCTCAATCTTTGCCGTCACTTCTTTACGGCCAACGTTCTCGAGGTTTTCGAGTTCGGCACGTAAGCGATCAGCGGCCTCTTGGGTAAGCCATGTTTGTGAGGTACTCATAAGGGGCAACGGTATACGAACAAATTATTGGGCGCGACAACGGGCGATACTGGCCGAGACAGGCGTAGTTCGTGCGGGAATTGCGGTGATCTGTTCGCGACGAGCGCTGCCCGCGGCGAGCGTGTCATCGATTTGGCCCACGACATTCTTATCTTGATCCATCGCGGTCAATGTGCAAATCACTACTTGATTTGGATCGGTGCGATGTATTGAGTAGCGAATTGAAATCTCTTTCTCACCCGTTACTTCAAAAGAAATTAATTGCTCGCTGATTGCAGGATTTGAATGGTGCAGACCAGCCCAGAAAATCCAGAAAAGACCAACTATGGCAAAGCCAAAGGCGTAGGCGACCCAGCGATTTCCGCCGGTTTTACCGTAACGTTCTTCGTAGGAGAACTCTGCGCCAGATTGCATGGGATGATTATCGCATGCAAAAAGATGTTGATATGGGTTGGGCGGGTTCGCTTACGGTTCTGATTCTCTGCATAACGGTTGCGGTATTACTACGCAGCTTCTATAAGCGCTATATGCGCATGAACGCCCGTAAAGATGAAAACTCAACTGATAATTAAAAGACTTTTTCAAGGCTTAGCCGTACTTGCTTTGGCGTTAATTTTCCTTGCCCTTGGAAAGTGGCAATTAGATCGCGCTGCTGATTTAAAGACCATGCAGGCTGCGGCAAAAATAGTTGATCAGAAAGTTTACAAATTGCCCGAGCTTGCTCAACCTGGTGTCGCCCTTGATTCGCGAAATGCAAATAAGAAAGTTTCTGTAACTGGTTTCTACGTTGCAAATTTCAAAGCGCCGTTTCAAGAAGATATCGCCGGAAAAGTAAGCGATTGGGAAGTGGCGTTACTGCAAGTTGATGGCTCTAATCCACTTTCGGGAATTTTGGTTTTGCGCGGCTTATGGGCAGATCGCTTGCAAAATCCTGAAGTTGCAATGTCTACCAAGATTGAATTAAT
>JAHECV010000074.1 GCA_024641555.1 Candidatus Planktophila sp. | reverse complement strand
TGATATGGAGTTTTTGCAATTCCACCCAACTGGAATGGTTTGGCCACCATCAGTGCGCGGAATTCTCGTAACCGAATCTGTTCGCGGCGAAGGCGGAATTCTTACCAACAATAAGGGTGAGCGCTTTATGTTTAAGTACATCCCAGATGTATTTAAAGATAAGTACGCAGATAATGAAGCCGAAGCAGATCGTTGGTATACCGATCAAGACAATAACCGCCGTCCACCAGAGTTGTTGCCGCGCGATGAAGTTGCGCGCGCGATCAACTCTGAAGTTAAAGCAGGTCGCGGTACCGAACATGGTGGCGTATTCCTCGATGTTTCTAAGCGTCTTTCTGCTGAAGTAATTAAGAAGCGCCTGCCATCTATGTGGCATCAGTTCTACGAATTAGCCGGCGTTGATATTACGAAAGAACCAATGGAAGTTGGTCCAACCTGTCACTACGTAATGGGTGGAGTAGAAGTTGAACCAGATACTGCAGCAGCAGTCGGCGTTCCAGGGTTATTTGCCGCAGGTGAAGTTGCCGGCGGAATGCACGGTTCAAATCGTCTTGGCGGTAACTCACTTTCAGATCTTTTGGTTTTTGGTCGTCGCGCTGGCATGGGAGCAGCTGCTTACGTTAAGCAGACAACTGCCGCGTCGGTATCGGATGCAACAGTTGCAGCAGCGGCTGCGCGTATCGAAGCGCCATTTGCTCGTAGCGGTGGCGAGAATTCATATTCACTCCACGCAGAGTTGCAGGAAGTTACACATAATTTAGTCGGAATTATCCGTACTGGATCTGAACTAAAGGATGCGATTGAAAAGATTGCACAGATTAGAAAACGCAGCGCAAATGTGGCGGTAACTGGGGGACGTAAGTTCAACCCAGGATTCCACCTGGCTTTCGACCTAGACAATATGTTGTTAGTTGCTGAGAGCACGGCAAAGTCGGCAATCGGTCGTGAAGAATCACGCGGTGGACATACACGCGATGACTTCCCAGGAATGGATTCAGGTTGGCGTCAGTACAACCACATCTCATCGTTCGATGGCACCCAAGTAAATGTGCGCAAGCAAGCGCTGCCATTTATGCCGAAAGAACTCTTTGAACTCTTTGAAGTCGACGAACTTAAGAAGTACATGACACCGGAAGAAATTGCGAAAGGCGGTTCCAACTAATGGCGCGCAAAATAAATCTTCGCATCTGGCGCGGAGACTCTACTAACGGTGGACTTCAAGATGTTCAGGTAGAAGCCAACGAAGGTGAAGTAGTCCTCGATGTAATTCACCGCGTACAAGCGACGCAAATGGGCGATCTAGCGGTGCGCTGGAACTGTAAAGCAGGAAAGTGTGGATCTTGTTCTATGGAGATTAATGGCAAGCCGCGTCTTGCCTGCATGACACAAGTTGCCGCATACGGTGAAGACGAAACAATTACAGTTACTCCACTTCGTGCATTTCCAGTTATTAAAGATCTCGTCACCGACGTCTCCTTTAACTACCAAAAGGCGATGGAGATTCCGGCATATGAACCACCTGCGGATCTCAAGCCTGGTGAAGCACGTATGGAACAAGTTGATGTTGAGCGCTCGCAAGAATTCCGCAAGTGCATCGAATGCTTCTTGTGCCAAAACACATGTCACGTTATCCGCGATCACGAAGAGAATAAGAAGTCATTTGCTGGCCCACGATTCTTTATTCGCATCGCAGAACTCGATATGCACCCACTAGATATCTTGAAGAACCGTAAGCGCACTGCGCAAGAAGAGCACGGACTTGGAATGTGTAACATCACCAAGTGCTGTACTGAAGTTTGTCCAGAGCACATCAAGATCACCGATAACGCGATTATTCCTATGAAAGAGCGCGTAGTAGATATTAAGTACGATCCAGCTCGCATGTTCGCCGGTCTTCTCAAGCGAGAAAAGCGCAACTAAAGATGAAGTCTCTGCTACTTGTCGCAATAGGCGGCGTAGCAGGAACCTTGGTTCGTTTTGGGTTATCGGTTGCGATCCCAAGTGATCGCACCGGAACTCTCGCCGCTAATCTCATAGGTGTTGCACTTGCCAGCGCGCTATTGGTTTTAATGGAACGTCGCGGAGTTACTGAACTACGTCATTTACTTCTACCAGGGTTTTGCGCTGGAATGACAACTTTTTCAGCGGTAACCGTGCAAGTTGTTGAGCCGATTTCGGGCGGGGCGCTTTTTCTCATTGAAAATGTTGTTTTAAGCCTATTGATTGTCTTAATCGTTCTTCCGATTAGCCGCAAGATAATTCCGGTGCGTTAATGCGCACCTTATACATAATCTTGGGAGCAGCGATTGGCGCACCTGCCCGTTTTGCAGTTGACCAATACATACGTAAATTCACGGAAAAGCCCTACGGAATCTTTCTCGTTAATGTAATTGGATCATTCATCATCGGACTTACATATACAAAGACCGAAGATGTGCATGACTTATTTGCAGTCGGTTTCGCCGGTGCTTTTACAACTTGGTCTACTTTTATGCTCGATATTTATTTAGGATTCGAGCTTAAGCGCTATCGCGAGATTACGATCAACTTAGTCATGTCACTTGGCTTTGGGCTACTTGCTGCTTATGCAGGTCTGCAGTTAGTTAATTAATTCAAGATCTTAATTAACCTAGGATTGAAGCCATCCAAGCTTCGATTGCATCTGGATGGCGAGGGATATTTTCACTTAAATTTCGGTAACCATCAGCGGTGACGATCACATCATCTTCAATGCGAATACCAATGCCACGATATTCGGGTGCAAAGAGTTCGTCATCGGGCTGGATGTACAGACCCGGCTCAACAGTTAGCACCATTCCTTCGCGCAAAGTTCCTTGGCGATACATCTCTTGTCGCGCCTTATCGCAATCATGAACATCTAGACCTAAGTGGTGGCTGACACCATGCAGAGTCC
>JAHECV010000126.1 GCA_024641555.1 Candidatus Planktophila sp. | reverse complement strand
GGCGGTTTTATCTGCGGCAAAAATTAACGGGATCCCTACCAACGTTGAAAACCAAATTGGCGCTGATCCAGCAACGCCAGAAAGCGTTGTTCGCATCGTCGTGCAAGGATAAGCGCTATGAATAAATTGCGCGGCTTGCTTAAAGCAGCGCACTTTGGGCCGACCTTACTGGTGACAATAATTTCTTGGTTCTTTGCTGCGCATTATTGGTGGGAAGGTCCCGCTTATCTAATCGCTTTTGGCGTCTTTACCGGCCAATTAGTTGTCGGCTGGAGCAATGATCTATATGACTATTCAGATGATTTAAAACATAACCGCCAAAATAAACCATTGGTTGCTGGAACGATCTCAGAGAGTTTTTTAAAGCGCTGGCTGGCGATCATGGTTCCCTTCTCCTTTGCGGCAAATCTGCTTGGCCCGCTTGGCTTTATGGGCGGCGCGCTTTACATGTTTGGAATTTCGATGGGAGTCGCGTACAACTTTTACTTTAAATTCAATATTTTTTCTTGGCTGCCTTACGCACTTGGCTTTGCAGCGCTCCCTTCCTGCATCGCAATATCGAAGGATATCTCGCCGCCGATTTGGATGTGGCTTGGAGGCGCGCTATTCGGATCTGCGGCGCACTTTATAAATGTAATTAAAGATATGGACCAGGATCGCGCTAGCGGCATTGGCGGTGCGCCACAGCGAATTGGTAAACGCAATTCAGTTGTAGTTGCCGCGGGCTTAACTGCTCTCGGGTTATTAACCATTTTTCTCTCTGAATAAAACTCTGCGCCCCTTCAAAAAATTTCGAAGAGGCGCAGAGTTTTGGCTCAATTTGAAATTGACCCACCAATGACTGGTGAAAAGATTATCAGGCTTTCAATCCGAAGAAATGTAATGTGTTAAATCGCCGATAGATAAATTAGCGAACGCTGCGCATAACGGCGGTGACTTTGCCTAAGATCTCGCAGTTATCGCCATTGATTGGCTCGAATGCGGGGTTGGCAGGCAGCAACCAGATGTGGCCGTTCTTGCGCTGGAAAGTTTTAACAGTTGCTTCGCCATCGATCATCGCCGCAACGATTTCTCCGTTGTTGCAATCTTTCTGTTCGCGGATAACAACATAATCGCCATCGCAGATTGCAGCATCGATCATTGATTCACCGACAACTTGCAACATATACAGGTTGCCCTTGCCAACGAGAGTCTCGGGCAGAGCGAAAGTTGATTCGACATTTTGTTCGGCGGTAATTGGTCCACCTGCTGCGATGCGACCGACAAGCGGAACGTTCTTGGTGGACTCGACTTCGAGTTCAGATTTCTCACCTGGCGCCAAAACTTCAAGGACCCCGCCGCGAGTTGGGTGGGCGGTGATAAAGCCCTTCTCCTGCAAGATCTCGAGCTGGTATTTGACCGAGGCGGGGGATGAGAGCCCAGCGGCGGCTGCAATTGCGCGCATCGATGGGGGAAACCCTTGCTCATCCATGCTCGCCTTGATGACTTCTAGGATCCTGAGCTGGCGGGCGGTTAGGCCATGGGCGCCGGCGGCAGAGTCTGGGAGTTCGGTTACTTTGGAGACGGGTTTTTTGCTCATAGCCATAGGGTGACACACCCAGGGAAAATAATCAAACATATGTTCGAAAATAACTTGCCGTTGTCAGTGGCATGGGGTTTAATTGGCTTTGTTCGAACAACTGTTCGAATACCTTCCCCAAGGTAAATCCCCAAAGCAGTACCAGCAGGAGAAAACCATGAGCTCTATAACCCTTATAAATCAAGGCCAATTTGAGTTGTACAAGGCAGCAACCAATCCGTCCGGCGTGCGTTTAAATCGCCGTGGTCGCCTAGCCCGCACCTTCGTGGTTCTCTCACTCGCTGTGGTCTTGGCTAGCCTCTTTGGCCTAAAGGCCGGGGCGGGCACCACCGATTCAGTCGGCGCCCCAAGATCATTTATCGAGGTCACCGTGGCTCCAGGCGACACCCTCTGGTCACTTGCAACTCGCATGGCCGATGGCGGCGATGTGCGCGCGCTCGTCGATGAGATCTCATCCATTAACTCACTTGCAACCGCTGAACTTCAAGCCGGCCAGAAGGTCCGCATTCCGCTCGGTTAAAGTGTTAGCCTTTACCTATGGCAATTAAGGTAAGGGCTAAGAAGAAGCCTACAGAACCAGCGCTTCGCAGAGGTCGCACATCAACAAGCAAGATCTCGGCCAAGAACCAGTTGACGGTGCCGGTGGATATATTGCGTAAAAGCGGTATAAAACAAGGGGATTTGGTGCAATTTAATTTAAACCAAGATGGGGCCATCGAAATCTCTTTGATAAAGAGCGAGAGCGAAGGCGAGAAATTTACAAGGCTCGTTCAAGGCGCACTCAGCGCAACCATTAGCCAAGAAGATTTAAAGAAATTGCGGGCACAGGATCAACGCAGTTGGCGATAGTCCTTCTCGACTCATCCGTGGTGATCGCTATTCAAAGAGTCGATGATCGACACCATAAAAAGGTGCTCCAGGCGCTCGCCAGCCTCTCAGCGGCGCCGGCGATCTCAGCCTTAACTCTCTCCGAAGTGCTCGTTCATGAATATCGAGATAACTCCAAAACCGCCGATCTAGCCGCAGGTCGGCTGGCCGAAGCCTTTAGCCAGATCTATCCAGTTAGCGCAGCCGTTGCGATCAAGGCGAGCCAGATTCGCAGCGAGCGCGACTTGGGCCTCGCCGACTCAGTTATCAGCGCAACCGCCCTTCTTGAAGGAGCTGAGCTCTGGACCTGCGATAAGGCGTTGGCCAAGGCGCATCCAGGTGCGCGGTTGATCGGTTAGCGCCTAGGCGCCCCGACACGCCGTTAACCCGCTATTTGCCTACCCGACAGGAAAACTCTCAAGATTTGCTTTATAGTTCCCACTATATGTAGGGGTCGGAACGCAAAAAACTTCCATAAGTAGTGTTTTTAAGGTAGTTTCAGCGGTT
>JAHECV010000101.1:2345-3040 GCA_024641555.1 Candidatus Planktophila sp. | reverse complement strand
CTTTCGGAGAAGTTTTCCAATCGATGATTTTGGCTAGCGGTCGTATTCCGCAATTGTCATTGGTACTTGGCCCTACCGCAGGTGGTGGCGCCTATGGCTCTGCGCTAACTGACATTGTTGTGTTGGCACCCGATGGTCGCATCTTTGTGACAGGTCCAGATGTTGTGAAATCGGTAACCGGTGAAGATGTTGATATGGCTTCCTTGGGAGGCCCAGAAGCGCACAGTAAAAATAGCGGTGTTGCGCATGTGATTGCTGCAAGTGAAGCAGCAGCGATTACCGCGATTCAAGAAGCTACTTCGCTATTGGCTAATCAAGGACATTTTGATACCGACCTCAAGGATCGCGATTTATCTGTATTTGTTCCACCTGTTTCTAAGCGAAGTTACGAAGTCCATCCCTTGATCGATGCGATATTGGATAACGATGGAGAGAAGTTAGAGCTCTTGCCGGTTTGGGCAGAAAATATGACCACTGTGCTCGGGCGTTTTGGCGGTCGCACGGTAGGTGTGATTGCCAATAACCCGGCACATATTGGCGGAGTTCTCGATTCTGCCGCCGGTGAAAAAGCAGCGCGCTTTGTACGTACCTGCGATGCTTTTGGAATTCCGCTGATTGTTATTGCAGATGTCACTGGATTCTTACCAGGTGCGGGTCAAGAATGGGAAGGCGCCGTTCGTCGTGGTGCGAAGTTG
>JAHECV010000101.1:0-2335 GCA_024641555.1 Candidatus Planktophila sp. | reverse complement strand
CACGCCTTCGGTGAAGCAGTTGTTCCGCGCGTAACACTTATTACGCGTCGGGCATATGGCGGCGCATTTGTTGCGATGAACGCTAAATCACTTGGCGCCACAAGAGTATTTGCTTGGCCTGGCGCTGAAGTTTCGGTGATGGGCGCAGTTGCGGCGGTACGAGTATTACATCGCCGCATACTTGCCGATCTTCCACCAGAACAACGTGATGCCATGGAGTTAGAACTTGCCGCAGAGCACGAGAAGATCTCCGGTGGCGTTGGGCGAGCCGTTGAAATTGGGGCGGTAGATGAGATTATCGATCCACAACACACCAGATCTGCGCTGGCAAGAACTTTAGCTGCTGCACCACATCGCCGCGGCGCACATGGAAATATTCCGCTTTAATTTAATTTTTAAATCGTTCGTTAACGTAATCTGCAGGCAGCTCTATTTCGTGCCCATTAGGTACGCCCATTCGTTCGATAAGTTCTTCGAAACCAAGATACTTACCGCGTAATTCACTTTTGGTTACGCCACGAAAACATGAAGCGTTAAATCCCGGCGACATCGTGCAGGCAAAGAGCGACCAAGTGCCACCTGGAGCTACCTCACCGGCTTGAATAACGCCGGCTTTAATCGTGTGCTGCATAACTTGTCCTGCTGCGATATCGCGGCCGAGCAAAATTGTGCGAACAGTGCCGTCGGTATGGAATTCATACAAAGCGACGGGATCGCCTTCATAAAAATGCCAGACTTCATCAAATTCCAAGACGTGCGCGGTTGATGCGCTTCGCGGTGAAGTTAGATAGAGACCTAAACCTGCGGTACCTGCGGGACCACCTTTGGCAGTTTTCTCTTCGGATATATACGTATTAATAAAGTAAGTTTCTTCTACCGGCAGAGGTTTCATGCCGAAATAAGCGATTAACTCTTCCGGGCGCGAAGTCATTGGTAAATTTATTTAGTCGTTATTGACGGTAAAGGTGACTGAAACGGTAGATGTAACTGTCTTCTTAATCGTGGTTGTGTCATATGCGCCACCATCGGATGTCATCGTTGAATCAGGAGTAGTTACCTGAAATACGCCGCTCTTAACTCCAGTTACTACGCCCACGTGGCTGCCGACCGCTTTGGTGATTGCTACCGCACGAACCTTGGCATCTTTCATCGCTTCCTCAAGTAACTTCGGACGTAATTCCGCAAGAGTAGATATGTAGTACTGCGGTCCATAATTGTTAACGCTCACGCCTGATTGCAGAATAGTGCCGATACCTTGAGAGAGTTTTGAAACTAACTGCACATCTTTAGTGCGAACTGTGATGTCACGAGTTGCGCGGTAGTTAAGGATGCGTCCCGTTGAATTTCCGTTCACCCATTCTTCTTGGGCATATGTTGAAACTGGGCCCAAGGTAAGAGCTTCACTTGGAATTCCACCATCGGTTAAGTATTTAGTCACTGCCTCAACATCGCTGCCAACTTTGGCTACCGCATCAGCGACTTTAGGACGTGAAAGTGAGACAGAGAGAGTCCAGACTGCGTTATCGGCAACTGCTTCAGTGCGCGCAGAACCGGTGACAACTATTCCGTTTTCAGTGCGAGATGAAATCCCCCAACCGATCTTTACCAATCCACCGAATAACGCTACGGCGAGAATTAGAACTGAGGCAAATAAAGCAATCGCTTTCCGTCGTTCGATCTGAATAATTGGGCTCTCGGGTGTTGTCATAGCTTAAGTATATCGGTTTCTATTATTTATTAAATGCGAATTAGATTGCCCGCAGTTGAATGATCTGGTCAATTTCTACTTCCCTAAATGGGGCTAACTCTCTTTCCCATAAATTTCCCAGAACTTCATCCATTGCATCGCGAATAGATATCTCGTCAAAACCTTTGGCGAGCGCATCCATTATTTGATGCTCGGTCACGACAATGTTTCCGAGGCCATCAATACTTGCGCGATGAATTCCTAACTCGGGGGTTGAGCGATAGAACTCTCCCCCGAGTTCAGATTCTTCGCGAACTTCAAATCTCAGGTAATGCCAACCACGTAGTGCAGATGCAATCTTCGCAGCGCTTCCTCGCACATCCCGAAATTCAACAGTTGTTCTAAATGTTCCTGGTGCACATGGTTGATCACGCCATTGCAAAGTTAGCCAAGTACCAAGGATTGATTGCAAGCCCCATTCAATGTGCGGGCGCAGCGCATTGGGTGCGCTATGTATGACAAGTAAGCCGGCGACAGATTCCTTTAAGCGATCTCTGTTCTGACCAGATGGGTGTAGCTCTTGCATTTACAAACTCCTAGAAAGTACTTAGCAAGACCGCGCTATGCGACCTTCCCCAGCGGCATAAA
>JAHECV010000003.1:13142-63625 GCA_024641555.1 Candidatus Planktophila sp. | reverse complement strand
GATGTATCAACTGGGAATCCCATAACAAATGTAGGCTCAATTAATTGATCTTTTGCCACGTGCTCAAAGATCTCTTCGGCTAATTTGCCGGTAATCCACTTTGGATCAATCTTCATGCCGAGTTTGGTGGCGATTTTCTTTAAATCCTCGATCGGAGTAAGCGCCGTAACGGTTTCGCCAACGCCTTGTGAAATTGCGTCGTAGAGAGAAATCTCTTTCCATTGTCCACCCAGATCTGCTTGTCGCCCATCGTGATGAGTAACTACATGCGAACCTGCAATTGCCATTGCTGCATTTTGAACCAGAGCGCGAGTTAAATCTGCGATCGAACGCCAATCACCATATGCCTGATAGCTCTCGATCATCGCAAACTCTGGTGAGTGTGAAGAGTCGGCGCCTTCATTGCGGAAATTACGGTTAATTTCAAATACGCGTTCAATGCCGCCAACTACGCAACGTTTAAGGAAAAGTTCGGGAGCAATGCGCAAGAAGAGATCCATATCGTACGCATTTGAGAAAGATTTAAATGGGCGCGCCGCAGCTCCACCATGCATAACCTGCAACATTGGAGTTTCAACTTCAATAAAGTCCTGCGCGCTAAATGTCTCGCGGAGCGATTTCATAACTGCAGGACGTAGACGCGCATTTGAGCGAGCTTCATCGCGAACAATTAGATCTACATAACGCATGCGAACACGCGTTTCTTCAGACATTGGCTTGTGGTCATTTGGCAGTGGGCGAAGCGACTTAGCCGCCATCGCATATGAATTAGCCAAAATGGAAAGTTCACCGCGCTTTGAGGTAATAATTTCGCCAGTTACGCTGACGATATCTCCAAGGTCGATATCACTCTTCCATGAATCTAAGACTTCTTGCCCGACTTTATCTAGCGAAAGCATCGCTTGAAGTTCGGTGCCATCACCTTCGCGCAAGGTTGCGAAACAAAGTTTGCCAGTGTCTCGCTTAAAAATAACGCGACCCGTGAGGCTTTGGATATCGCCAGTGGTCTTATCGATTTCCAGGTCGGCATACTTCTTACGAATTTCAGCGAGTGAAGATGTGCGAGCAACGGAGACTGGGTATGGCTCAACGCCGCGTTCGATTAAGCCAGCGCGCTTTTCCCGGCGGATACGCAGCTGTTCTGGCAGATCATCTTCTACTGGCGCTTGAGGTTCGTTACTCATAATGGCGAGAGTCTACCTATTAGATATTTCGCTCGTGGATCAGGCGCAGGCCGATTAGCGTGAGATCAGGCTCATGCTCATCGATAGTTTCAGCAACGCCAATTATCAATGGTGCCAGACCGCCGGTGGCGATAACTGTTGGTGATTGGTCATAGCTCTCGGCTAATTCCGCGGTGATTCGATCGACCAAACCATCTACTTGGCCAGCAAATCCAAAGATGGTTCCGGATTGCAACGCTTCAACTGTGTTCTTACCAATCACGCTCTTTGGACGAATCAATTCAACTTTACGTAATTGTGCAGCGCGCGCAGCGAGTGCATCAACAGAGATTTCGATACCAGGGGCTAGCGCGCCTCCAAGGAATTCGCCTTTTGGGGAAACCACATCGAGATTTGTAGAAGTTCCAAAATCGACAACTATTGCAGGTCCGCCATAAAGTGCATGTGCCGCCAAAGTATTAACGATGCGATCTGCGCCAATCTCTTTTGGATTATCAACCAATAATGGAACGCCCGTCTTAGTGCCGGGTTCAACAATGGTCGTTGGAATCTTTGAAAAATATGATGCAATCATTGTGCGAAGTTCGCGCAAAGTTGCGGGCACTGTTGAGCAAATCGAAAGCCCAGTTACGTCGTAATCTGCAACTAGCGCATGGAATTGCAGCCAGAGTTCATCGGCGGTTGTGCGTGGGTCAGTCTTAACGCGCCAAGAACGTACTAGTTCTTCACCATCAAAAATTCCTAAGACGGTATTGGTATTTCCAACATCAACAGTTAACAACATAACTACTCCGCTCTCAGATCTAGGCCAATATCAAAAACTGGTGCGGAATGGGTTAGCGCACCAATTGCAATGTAATCAACTCCGCTTTCGGCATACGCGCGCGCATTATCTATTGAGATTCCGCCGGATGCTTCAAGTTTGCATGCTCCGTTAACTAGCGCCACCGCTTCTTTACATTGCGCAGGGCTCATATTGTCGAGCAGAACCAAATCAGGTTTTTGGGGTAAGACATCTCGCAACTGATCAAGCGTATCTACCTCGATTTCGATCTCTGAATCCACGTACAAAGCGCGCACTTTGGCGAAAGCTGCAATGACTCCGCCGGCTGCGGCTATGTGATTATCTTTAATGAGCGCGGCATCGCTAAGCGTCATGCGGTGGTTGGTTCCACCACCCATACGCACCGCGTATTTTTCTAAAACACGCATTCCTGGAGTTGTTTTCCGTGTATCACGTACCTGACATTTGGTACCGCTGACTTCATTAACCCAAGCGCGAGTTAATGTCGCAACTCCACTTAAGTGGCAAAAGAAATTCAGTGCGGTGCGCTCGGCCAATAAAATCGCACGAGTGTTTCCATAAACGCTGAGCAAAACTTCACCAGCTTTTACGTTATCACCATCGCTCTTAACTCTTGTTATTTCGGTAAGTCCAACTTCTCGCAGAACCGCTTCGGCGACTTCGATACCGGCAATCACCCCGTTCTTTCGCGCAGTGAAATCGGCTTTGGCTGTCGCGGATGAGTCAATCGTTGCAACTGAAGTTATATCTTCACCGCCAGCTAAATCTTCAGCCAAAGCAGCCTTGATCAATTCCATATCAGAATTTGAGAGAGCCATTATTTTCCGACCTCCTGATAACTGGTAGTCCAATTCCCCTGCGTATCGAGTTGCTGCACAATGCGCTTTCGCCAATTGCTCTCGGTATTTGGAAAATCTTCACGCCAATGCGAGCCGCGCGTTTCTTGGCGGATTAGCGCAGCCTTGAGAATTGCTTGAGCAAGTTGGAAGAGATTGGTTGTCTCCCACGCTTCAACACATGGTTTATCGCTGGTGCGATCCTGAATGCGAGTTAAATCTGCGCTTGTCTGTAACAACGAATCCGATGATCGCAGCACGCCCGCACCGCGGCTCATGCTTAATTGCAACTCGTGGCGAGTATCTGGATCAAGTAAAACGCTTTCCGAATTGTTTTCAATCGGTTCGCTATGTTCGGGCAGGTTGCTGGCAATATCTGCCGCGATGCGCGCACTGAAAACAAGTCCTTCAAGAAGTGAGTTTGAAGCTAAACGGTTGGCGCCATGGACGCCAGAACAAGCAGTTTCACCGCAGGCATAGAGTCCTTTTACGCTGGTGCGGCCATTTAAATCTACGCGTACTCCCCCAGAAGCGTAGTGCGATGCGGGAGCAACCGGAATCAAATCTTTTGCAGGATTAATTCCGTGCGCGATACAAGAGGCGTAAATTGTTGGAAAACGCGTTTCAAATCCTGTTAAGTGGCGAACATCTAACCAAACATGATGTGCACCCGTCTTATTTATAGTACGCATAGAGGCGATTGCAACGACATCGCGTGGTGCAAGTTCAGCGAGCTCATGTTCGGCAACCATAAATCGTTCGCCAGCGTCGTTAAGTAAATAAGCGCCCTCACCACGAACCGCTTCGCTAATTAAAGGTTGTTGACCTTGCGTGTTGTCGCCGAGCCATAAGACGGTGGGATGGAATTGGATAAATTCCACATCGGCAACTTTTGCACCAGCACGAAGTGCTAGAGCAACGCCATCTCCAGTTGATACTGATGGATTAGTTGTCTGCGCAAAAACTTGTCCGAGTCCACCGGTTGCAAGAACAACTGCCTTGCCGAGTGCACGACCAACGCCATCGCGGCTACCTGCACCGATTACGTGCAAGGTAACTCCGCAAACCGAACCATTAGCATCTTTAATCGCATCTAACACAAGTGCGTGTTCTACAACTTCAATTTCCGGATCATCGTGAACTGCCGCAAGAAGTGCCCGCGAAACTTCGGCGCCGGTTGCATCGCCACCTGCATGCAAGATGCGATTGCGAAGGTGTCCACCTTCACGCGTCAGTGAAATTTCGCCACTTTCTTCGGTGTCAAAGATTGCACCGCGCTCGATTAATTTACGAACCGCTTCTGGGCCTTCCGTAACTAGAACACGAACCGCTTCTTCATCGCATAAATCAGCGCCCGCAACCAAAGTGTCTTTCAAATGTTGATCGGGGGTATCTCCTGGACCAAGTGCCGCAGCGATGCCGCCCTGTGCCCATTTGGTAGAGCCTTCATCGACCCGTGACTTGGTAACGATTAACACCGACAAACCATAAGTACGCGCTTGCAGAGCCGTAGTTAATCCAGCGATTCCAGAGCCAACAACAATTACATCTGCTTGGGCGGTCCATCCGGGAGCAGGCGCTAACAACTTCATCGCGTGGCTCCTAACTTCATCTCCATATTGTCGATCAAACGCACCCCATTTAGCCAACCGGCGATGATCGCACGCTTGTTTTTGGTTTCCTCGACCGCTCTTGAAAAATCAACCTCATCGATAATCTCTGCGTAATCCAATTCAAAGCCCGTTTGGGAGTGGACAACAGAGTGCAAAGTTTCTCTTGCCGATCTCAAATCCATTGATTGCCCTGCTGCATTTAGCGCGCGATACAAAACTTGCGCCTGTTCTCGAGCGTCTACATCTAAACGCACATTACGGGAAGACATCGCTAATCCGTCAGCTTCGCGGACAGTAGGAGCAGCAACAATCTCGACATCTGAATTTAAATCGGAGATTAATTTCCTGATTAAAGCCAACTGTTGAAAATCTTTCTCTCCAAAGATTGCAATCTTTGGTCTGGCTAATTCAAACAACTTTGCGACAACGGTTACAACACCATCAAAGTGTCCAGGTCGATTTCTGCCTTCATATATATCTCCGAGAGTTCCAGCGGAAAGGCGAGAAAAACCTTCAGGATAAATTTCTTCATAACTAGGTAACCAAAGATGGGTAACGCCTGCTTCGGCAGCCACTTCTATGTCGCGTTTTGGTGTACTTGGATATTTTGCTAAATCATCTGAATTCTCAAATTGCAGCGGATTGACAAAGATGCTGGCAACTACAAACTCTGATTTGCTACGCGCAATTTTAAAAAGTGAGGCATGGCCTGCATGAAGTGCACCCATGGTCGGAACAAATGCGCAGCCGGCAGCGAGTTCGGTTGAACTTGTGACTATTTCCATGATCTTGGCTCCAGTCCTTTCAGGTACCGGGCGGTGATGTAGTTAAGTTTAAGGCTTTAAGGCAATTGCGCCAAAAGCTCAGAAATCTTGCCGTGAGTAAGCAAAATCGCCTCTGGATCAATTGATATCCAAGGTTCTAGAACAAAGCGTCTTTCATGCGCACGTGGATGCGGCAGAGTCAACTCATCTGCTGAACTTAGAAGCGATCCATATTGAATTAGATCTAAATCAATCGTGCGTGGTCCCCATTTTTCCACGCGTTCTCGGCCCAGCGCTTTTTCAATGCCATGGAGAAGTGAAAGTAGATCAAGTGCTGGAAGTTCACTTTCCGCAATACATACTGCATTTAAATAATCGGGCTGCACAATTTCGCTAACTGGCTTCGTGGAGAAATAATCTGAAACTAAAGTAACTTCAGTAGCTTCGCGTAACATCGCGATCGCTAAATCCATTTGAGCTTTTGGATCACCAATATTGGCACCGAGTGCGATAACCGCTTTCATCGTGAAATAGTTACCGAGATATCTTTTACTTCTGCCTCTACCGGTGCCTGAGGCTTATGTACCGTAACGGAGACATATGAAGCTTGGGTGAAAGTATTTTTAATTCTCTCTGCAATACGTCCTGCCAATTTTTCTATGAGTGATACTGGATTCGTTGTTATCTCTTCAACAACCAACGCGGTGACTTCGGCATAGTTAATTGTGTCTTTCACATCATCACTAAGGCTGGCAGGTGATAAGTCAACCTGGATTTCAACATCGACAATAAAATCTTGACCATTGGCGCGTTCGGCTTCAAAAACTCCGTGATAGCCAAAACCTTTGATTCCGATAATTCGAATTGAATCAGCCATGGTTTACAACTAAATCCTTATGTGGTTTCACGCTATGAACTCTAACTGCCCAGATACTTTTATCAAGTAAAGATTTGGTTAGCGCAATTGTCGCTTCTTCACGCTCATCAGGAGTGTCCCCTCCGAGGAAACGTTTGCGTGATCCGCCAATCAAAACCGGAAAACCGAGATTGGTTAGTTCATCTAAATGTCGCAGGATTTCCCAATTATCTTCGGCTGCTTTGGCAAAGCCAAGACCTGGATCAATTATCAAGTTATTTCGGGCGATTCCGGCTCTTAGCGCTAGATCTATCTGTAGTTGCATCTCAGTTATGACTTCATTAACAACATCGCCATAAACAGCGCGTGAATTCATATCTTTAGAGTGACCACGCCAATGCATCAAAATGTATGGACAACCCATTTCCGCAACGCTTTCGTGCATGAAGTCGTCCGCGATTCCGCCGCTCACATCGTTAACGATGCTGGCGCCCGCTTCAATAGCCAGGACTGCCGTTTCGGCACGCATCGTATCTATGCTGATTGGAATTCCAGTTTGTGAAAGTTTTTTTATCACTGGTAAAACACGTCTTTGTTCTTCTTTCGCGGAAACTCGATCAGCACCAGGGCGCGTAGATTCTCCACCTATATCGATAATATCGACGCCTTCAGCGATCATTTCTAGGCCGCGATTAACTGCCTTTTCATAGGTGTCATGCTTGCCGCCATCTGCAAATGAATCTGGCGTGACATTTAAAATGCCCATTACTTTCATGATAATCCGATTTTATTATCGGTTAGTTATGAGACTAATCGCTTCAGCACGCGTTGCTGGATCGCGCAATACTCCGCGAACGGCGCTGGTAGTTGTGCGAGCTTGAGATTTACGCACACCGCGCATGGACATACATAAATGTTCGCAATCAACGATGACAATTACTCCCATGGGATTAAGGATGTTAACCATCGCATCGGCAATTTGCGTTGTCAGCCGCTCCTGAACCTGCGGACGTCGAGCAAATAAATCAACTAGACGAGCAACTTTAGAGAGCCCAGTGATCTTGCCTCTGGGGATATATCCAACATGCGCCACGCCATGAAAAGGAGTTAGGTGATGTTCGCAGTGTGAAAAGACTTCGATATCTCGAATTATTACAAGCTCTTCATGGCCGATATCAAAGGTTGTTGTTAATACATCTTCTGGCGATTTCCAGAGGCCCTCAAAGTTCTCTTTAAAAGCGCGCGCTACGCGGGCCGGTGTCTCTTTCAGGCCTTCACGATCTGGATCTTCGCCAAGTGCAAGTAGAAGTTCGCGAACCGCAGCCGTTGCACGCGCCTCATCGTATGGGTGCTGTGCCCGCCCATCTTCTGGACCCATTGATACCGGTGTTACATCGTTCACGCTTAAGCTTCATCTTTCTTTGTGGTCTTTCGAACACGTGACGGTTTTTTTTCGATTACCGGTTCGGTTACAACTCGCTCGGGCACATCAACTGGTGGTTGTTGTGAAGGTATGCGAGTTGCAGATCCTGTCCATGCTGGACGACGTGGCCAAGAATTAACTTTCTGGAAAATCTTCGCGATCTCTTCTTTATTAAGCGTCTCTTTCTCAAGAAGCTCGAGAACCATCGCATCGAGAGTTGCGCGATTTTCTACCAAAATATCGAAGGCCTCTTGATGTGCATTTTCGATTAACTTCCGAATTTCAGCATCCACAGTTGCTGCAACGCTTTCGGAGTAATCGCGTTGGTGGCCATAATCGCGCCCCATAAATGGTTCAGATGAATCTGTGCCAAGTTTGATCGCGCCAATTGTCTCGGTCATTCCGTATTGAGTAACCATCGCGCGCGCCAGGGCGGTTGCCTTTTCAATATCGTTAGAGGCACCGGTTGATGGGTCGTGGAAGATTAACTCTTCAGCTGCGCGTCCTCCGAGTGAGTAAGCAAGTTGGTCTAATAATTGATTGCGAGTTGTTGAGTACTTGTCATCATCTGGCAAAACCATTGTGTAACCAAGTGCGCGACCGCGCGGCATGATCGTGATCTTATGAACTGGATCAGTATGTGGCAGCGCATGTGCAACAAGTGCATGACCAGCCTCGTGATACGCCGTTACGCGACGTTCTTCATCGGACATAATCCTTGATTTACGCTGCGGACCAGCCATTACACGGTCAATTGCCTCATCGATCTGGCTATTTGAAATTACTTTCTTCTCTTCTCGCGCCGCGAGCAGCGCTGCTTCGTTGAGCACATTTGCAAGATCGGCGCCGGTAAATCCAGGGGTACGACGGGCATAAGTAACTAGATCTACTTCATCAGAGAGCGGTTTGGTCTTGGCATGTACCTTAAGAATTTCTTCGCGTCCCTTTAGATCAGGGCGATCGACTGCAATCTGGCGATCAAAGCGACCTGGACGAAGTAGAGCAGGATCTAAAACATCGGGACGGTTTGTCGCCGCAATTAAAATAACCTGACCGCCAGTTTCAAATCCATCCATCTCTACAAGAAGTTGGTTAAGAGTTTGTTCACGCTCGTCGTGACCGCCGCCCATTCCTGCACCGCGTTGACGACCTACGGCATCAATTTCATCGACGAAAACAATTGCTGGCGCATTGGCTTTGGCTTGTGCAAATAGATCACGCACGCGCGCCGCACCAACGCCAACAAACATTTCCACGAAATCAGAACCTGAGATTGAATAGAACGGAACTTTTGCTTCGCCTGCTACTGCACGAGCAAGAAGCGTCTTTCCTGTTCCGGGAGGACCGTAGAGAAGTACGCCCTTTGGAATCTTGGCTCCTAGTAGCGCGTACTTAGGTGGGTTGGCCAGAAAATCTTTAATCTCTTCAAGCTCGGCAATCGCTTCATCTGCGCCAGCCACATCGGCGAAGGTATTTTGTGGAACATCGGTTTCTTGCAATTTGGCACGTGATTTACCGAATGAGAAGACGCGATTTCCACCTTGTGCATTACTCATAAGGAAGAAGAACAGGAAGCCAATTAAAAGTATTGGTGCGATAGAAAATAGGAAGGAGATAAATAATGATTGTGATGGCACATCGACGTTCCAACCTTTTACAGGTGGGTTTGCCGATAAAGCATCAACCAGAGTTGGCTCCTGGCGGGCGATATATGAGGCTTCTACCTTGCTAGCACCCTTGATCAGATTGCCGGCTTTGAGAATTAAGCGAATCTTCTGCGATTTATCAACCAAAACCGCTGATTCAACTTTGGACTGAGAAATCGCATCAATCGCCTGTGACGTACCAATCTCGGTATATCGATTGCCAGCGCTAGTTATTTGACCAAAAATTGAAACTGCCAAGATCGCAACAACTATCCAGAAAAGCGGGCCGCGGAAAATCTTTCCAGCACGAGTCGTCGGTGCTTTCTTAGCAAGTTTTTTTTCGTTCTGACTGGAAGAAGTTTTCTTCTTTAGCGAACTCTTAACATCTAATTTTTTCTTTGCCATTAGAGCAGTCGCCGTCCTTACGAGTACATGTGCTTAGCGAGCACACCGACGAAGGAGAGGTTGCGATACTTCTCATTGAAATCTAGACCATATCCGACTACGAAATCTGGAGGAATATCGAAACCGACATATTTGCAATCAACTTCTACTTTGGCTGCTTCTGGTTTACGTAAGATCGCTAAAATTTCTACGCTTGCAGCCCCGCGTGACATTAGATTTGCGCGCAACCAAGAAAGAGTCAAACCTGAATCAACGATATCTTCGACGATCAAAATATTTCGACCTGTGATGTCGCGATCTAGGTCTTTCAAAATCCGAACAACACCACTGGACTTGGTGCCAGAACCGTATGACGAGACTGCCATCCAATCCATATCAATATGGCGCTGCATCGCACGTGTTAAATCTGCCATCGCCATGATGGCGCCCTTAAGCACACCGACAAGTAGTAAGTCACGATCTTTGTAATCTGCATCTACACGCGCAGCAAGTTCTGCGACTTTTTCACGTAACTGTTCTTCTGTAACGATTACGCGTTCAACATCTGTGCCGACAGCAGCTAGATCCACTTAAGGACTCCTTCGATATGGGTATCGGGTGGTTAATTTGGGCGGGCCAAGAGCGAAAGTCTGCCCGAAATCCGGGCAACCTTCACACCACCCGGCAGGCTCGCCTCGCCTTGCCCACGCCAAGAAGTGACGAGCGCCTCAACGGCAGCGAGGTGATCTGCGCTCACAGAGCCGCTGGGAGCGCCTGCTGCATAGATCGCAGCGCGAAGGATGCGGGAGCGGATCGCTCGTGGCAGCTCTGCCAAGGCGGCGCAATCCAAATCTTTGAGATCGACACGCGAGATAACTGCCTGTGCCATCTCATCTAGCGCATCTGCATCATCGCGCAAAATTGCCGCGCTACGCGAAAGTGCGGCCGCGATGCCCGGACCGATTTCGGATTCCATCAAAGGTAATACTTTATTTCGTACTTTTACGCGAGTAAATTTTTCATTTTCATTGTGCGGATCGTTCCAAGGATTTAACTCCGCTTCGGCACAAGCTGCAACGGTTTGTTCGCGAGTGATATTTAGAAATGGGCGCGCATATTTGCCATTAACTACCGCCATACCCGAAAGTGAACGAGTACCTGAACCACGAGCCAAACCAAGGAGCACCGTTTCAGCTTGATCGTCTCTTGTATGGCCCAAGAAAATTTGCGTTGCGCCAAATGCATGAGCAACAGAATCAAGTGCGGCATATCTCGCAGCGCGCGCATCAGCTTCGAGTCCAGCTTTTTCTTCAACTACTACCTTTTCAATTAACACTTCTTGATAGCCCATATCTTTTAGGGCAAGTTGAACTTTCTTCGCTTGATCTGCCGAACCACTTTGAAGTTGATGATCAACTGTTACACCAATCAATGTGATTGCAAGTTCGGGAGCTTCCTTAATTAGCGCATAAGCCAGCGCAAGCGAATCAGCGCCGCCTGATACTGCAACTAGTGCGCTATCACCGGCGGTCAGATTTTCCAGAAATGGGCGGACTGCGTTACGAAGGTCAACGAGCGCGCTGGTCATGCGCTAACTCTAGACCCGACCGCCAAATGGCATAAGCCCGTTAATACTGTAGATATTTGAGTAGAGCAGACCTTTGCCCTTGGAATTTGCTTCCCACATCATGCCGTTGCCAGCATAGATAGTGATGTGGTGAATTGAAGAGATAGTTCCCTTATATGAATAGAAAAGCAGGTCGCCAGGCACTAATTCATTTAACGAAACATGTTTTGTATAACCAGCGTAAAGCGCTGAGTTGAGGCGATCCCAGTTTGGCCAATTTAAACCTGCTGCTCTATACGCTGCATATACCAATCCAGAACAGTCAAACGAGTTCGGTCCTTGGGTACCCCAGATATATGGCTTACGAGCAAGAACTTGTTTTTTGGCGAAGGCAACTGCGGCTGCACGTTGAGCTTCAGTTGTTCTAATTGTTGATCGACCCTTAAAACCAATATCGGGCCAGACTTTCTTCTGGCCTGCAGTATTTGCCGCCGTGTTTGCCAAACTCTCTTCGAGAAGTGCAAGTGCGCGCTGCTGTTCAAGCGTTATTCGAACTTTTTTGGCGCTTGCTAACTCGCGCGCTAATTTATCTTGGATCGCTTGTAACTTATCAACTTCTTTTTGCTGAAGCGCTCGGGCATCATCAGCGACCTTTTTTGCGGCGGCAACTTTGGCAGTAGCAGTTTCTTGAACGATCTTGGCTTGATCTGCTTTAGCCTTTGCAGCGCGCGCAATTACTTCCGCTGCTTTATAGCGCTCTAGCGCCATCGTGTTCTGCGTTCCCAATTTATCTAACACGGTAATTTGGTCAATTAAATCTTGTGGGCCATTGGCGCTAAGAAGTGGCTCGATATCTGTCATCGAACCGCCCAAGATGTAAGCATTGGCAGCCAATTTTCCAATAACGCGATGTGCTTCCTCCACCGCTTGTTGTGTTTCGCGTGCATGTTGTGCCGCGGCGATGGCAGCGGCTGTGGCGATTGCTAGCTCTTTCTTTGCTTTAACGTAAAGCGCCTGCGCCGCATTTGCCTTTGCAGTCAGCCCGCGTAAGGTTTGGTTGGCTGCCGCTAACTTCTTAGCAGCGGCATCAGCGGCAGCTTTCTTAGCCGCTTCCGCTTTCTTGGCGGCCTCAATCTGCGCCAGAGTCGGCTTAGGTGTTGCCGCAATTGCAGGGGTGACCGGCAACGCTAAGCCGAAAATTACGGCTAACGTCAGCGCTTTCCTGCGATTAAACACAAATCCCCCAAGAGTTAAGCCCCCAGAATAAGTGAGCAATCTGTGTAACTCCGTTAGAAGATAGCGAGTGTCGCTAGTTGGCTACATCTCGTTTTGTAAAGAGGAACGTTGCGATGATCAGCGCGACGCCTACATAAATTCCGGAGAGTGAAAGTGCGTGGGTATAGCTGATCGTTTCGGTTCCGCCCGCTGCAACAGTTGCTAACTGACTTCCTGGAAGCCATTCAAGCGTGCTTGATTTAACGGCGCCAACAATATTTTCCACAATCAGTAGCCAGAGAACACCGATTGAGATTGAGCTAATCGGAGAACGAAGCAATATTCCGAGCACCATTCCGATGATTCCAAATCCAAGAACTGAGATGTAAACATTTAAGGCTGTTTTTAGGATTTCTAGACGTCCATCTGCATTAAACCAAAGGGCGGTATTTACATCTTTACCACCTGCGAGAGCGTAGGAGACGCTGATCGAAATCACCGCACCTACTAGGGTCATAAAAATTGCAAACACTTTCATGGATGCAAGTTTTCCAACTAGTAAACGAATACGACCTGGTTGGCGCACTAGCAAGTTACGAAGCGTTCCTAGTGAATATTCTTGTGCGGTTTGTGCCGCAAAAACGCAGAGAGCGATGATCCCAAGGAGATTTCCAATACTTGAGAATGCTTGAGTTGAGCCACTTGGAAGCGAGAGCATTTCGCGAGTAATTCGTACTCCGCGATCGCCATTTCCGTTTGGAGAATCGAGTAATAGGAAAAGCAATGAGGAGACCAAAATACTGAAAAATCCGACTGCGCCAAGAGTTCCGAGCAATAAAGTTGGACGGCGGAGTTTGCGCCATTCTGCGAAGAAAATTCGAACTACGCTGCGGATCATTTCTGATCTCCTGTCATTTCAAAGAAAGTTTCTTCTAGGTTGGGCAGTTGTGGTGAAAGTTGAGTAAGGAGAATCCCGGCTTCGAAGGCAAGTTTGTTTAAGACGCCAGCCCACTCTGCAGGGCCCTCGATATGGGCAACTCCATCGCGGATATGCGCCTTGTGTCCGGCGCTTTGAGCCAGCGCAATTACCTTAGTTAAATCGCTCTCATTTTCAGTCTTAACCAACATAAATGGTTGTTGTGCATCGAACAAATCTTGCATCGGACCGGCAAAAACCACTTCGCCTTTACGAAGCATTACGAGGTACTCGCTAATTAGTTCTAACTCTGAAAGTAAATGAGATGAGACAAATACGGTTGTTCCGTTATCTGCCAAGGTGCGAAGTAATTGGCGGATTTCTTGGATGCCTTCGGGATCAAGCCCGTTTGTTGGTTCATCTAGGATCAACAGCTTTGGATCTGGCAAGAGCGCCGCTGCGATTCCAAGGCGTTGTTTCATGCCTAACGAATAAGTTTTGTACTTTGACTTTCCTCGTTCAGCAAGCCCTACCTGTTCCAGCAATCGATCAACACGTTCGATTGGGAATCCGCCAAGCGTTGCAAGAACTTTTAGATTTTCCGCGCCTGAGAGTGCAGGATAGAAAGCTGGACCTTCGATCATTGCGCCAACTTGCGAAAGATATTTATCTGGAGAGGCTATTGACTGCTCCAAGATTTCACCGGTTCCGCCAGAAGGAGCGATAAGCCCAAGCAGCATGCGGATAGTTGTTGTCTTTCCCGCCCCATTTGGGCCAACAAATCCGCAGATCGTGCCGGCTGGCACTTGGAAATTTGAGTGAGAAACAGCAACGCCTGAGTCATATTTCTTGCTTAAATCAGTTACGGAGATCGCTAAATCGGCCATGTATTGAATATAGCAATGACGCCTTAGAATTATCTGTGTGAGCAAAGAGACCTGGGGCTATCAACCACGCAACCAACGCCCTGCACCTGATTGGGAAGTAAACCCTCAGACTGATGCTGTGCGCGCAGGTTTGGCTAGATCCGGTTTTGGTGAAACTTCGGAAGCGCTTTATTTAAATAGTGGCTTCACTTATTCATCAGCGCAGGAAGCTTTTGATTCGTTCGCCGATGAAACCGACCACTTCTTGTATAGCCGCTTTCATAACCCGACAGTTCAGATGTTTGAAAAGCGCTTAGCTGCCATCGAGGGCGCAGAATATTGCGTTGCAACTGGTTCTGGAATGTCAGCCATGTTTGCATCCGTTGCCTGTTTAGTGAGCGCCGGCGATCACATTGTCGCATCTGCAGCAATGTTTAGTTCTTGTCACGTTGTACTGACCGAGTTTTTACCAAAGTGGGGCGTAACCGTTGAACTTGTTAAAGGTAATGACCAGGCAACATGGGCAGCGGCGCTAAATAAGCCAACCAAAGTTGTATTTATCGAATCTCCAAGTAATCCGCTTATGGAAATTGTAGATATCCGCATGGTTAGCGAGCTTGCCCATAAAGTCGGTGCGACAGTCATCGTCGATAACGTTATGGCATCTCCAGTTCTGCAGAAGCCACTCGAACTTGGCGCAGATGTCGTTATGTACTCTGCGACAAAACATATTGATGGACAGGGTCGAGTACTTGCTGGCGCCGTTCTCGGATCCTTCTCTTACATTCATGAAAATTTGATTCCCTTCAATCGCCACACTGGACCATCACTTAGCCCATTCAATGCCTGGGTGCTATTGAAATCTCTAGAAACAATGGAGATGCGAGTACGCCGTATGTGTGAAAATGCACAAGCGATCGCTGAATTCTTAGAAACCCGTAAAGAAATTAAGTCGGTCAAGTACCCCGGACTCAAATCTCATCCAGATTATGCAACCGTACAAAAGCAGATGACTGGCGGCGGAAGCACGATCGGATTCGAATTCGCAGGAAACCAAAAAAATGCCTTCGCCTTTATGGATTCACTTAGAATCATCGATATTTCTAATAATTTGGGCGATAGCAAATCACTTATTACACATCCTTCGTCTACTACACATCGCCGTTTAGCGCCTGAAGTTCAAGCGGAAATGGGAATTACGCCTTCAGTTCTTCGTCTGTCTGTCGGACTAGAACATGTTGATGATCTAATTAAGGATTTAACTCAAGCCTTTAAGAGTTGAGCAACAACAAGCAATACGGATAGCAAGCTTAAATAAGTGATTGA
Organism: Candidatus Planktophila sp.; assembly: GCA_024641555.1. The sequence continues at coordinate 48,224 of JAHECV010000003.1, read as the reverse complement.
CCACTGAAAAATCTTGCCGGCCACCTTTTCGTAATTTTCAGATCCTTCATTTAAGCCACGTAGCTGGTCAGCGAAAATTACTCCCAGCATCACCGTTAACGCCATAGCCCAGTTTTGAAGATCGGCGTTGATGATTAGTGCAATTGATGAGGCAATCATGGCAATTGTGTAAATCCACATCTGGCGTAACAGATGTGTTTTGCTGGCGACTACCGGCAACATTGGAATATGCGCCGCTGCATAATCATCTTTATATTTAATTGCCAAGGCCCAGAAGTGAGGTGGCGTCCAGAAGAAGATAACTAGGAAGAAGGACCAAGCGGTAACGGCAAGTGAATTTGTAACAGCCGCCCATCCAATAAGCGCTGGCATGCATCCAGCCGCGCCACCCCAAACAATATTCTGCGGTGTGCGCCGCTTTAGGAGAATCGTATAAACCCATACATAGAAAATAATTGCGATGGCAGTTAAAACGGTGGCAAGAGTTTCAGTAAAGATTTGAAAAATAACTAGAGAGATGACGCCGATAAGTGAAGCAAAGATAAGCGCTTCGGTTTTACTCAATACCCCAGTTGCAAGTGGGCGCTTTGCAGTTCGCTTCATCAACTTATCTGATTCAGATTCAATCACCATATTGAAAGCATTTGCGGAGCCCGCCGCGAGAGTTCCACCGATTAAAGTTGCAACGGTTAACGAAAGCGAAGGCAATCCTTTTTGCGCAAGCACCATCGCAGGAAGCGTTGAAACCAATAAGAGCTCGACTACGCGCAGTTTCATGAGGTCGATAAATCCACGGACCTTGGTTGAGGTATTTACGCGTGAATTGCTCGGCACGGGCCAAGATTACTCAGCATTATTGAGTCGCGTTCTCATGGTCCTCTAAGGATGGCCGCCTATCGTGCGTGTTGTAGCCAAATTAATTGAAAAAGATTAGGGGTATGACAAATGACACCTCCAAAGAAGCCGGACTGGATGGAGATCGCCGATGGTGATGACCAAGTTCCAGCGGTTGTTGTAAAGAAAAGGCGCCCATTGGTATTTGCCATGGCGGCACTTCTTGTGACGCTCGGTGGTGTAGTCGTTGCGCAAACAAATGAAGAGTCTCCCGCTTCAGCCGATGAAATGGTCATTCCCCAAAGTTCTCAATCAGCAACAACTACTACTCAGGCGATTAGCCCCGATGCCCCAAATAAATCTGCAAATTCTTCTGCACCCGCGATCGCAAATCCCCCAACCATGAAGAGCGGCGACGGCGATGAACGCGATGAGCATGAAGGCCGCGAACACGGTGGACGCGAACATGGTGAAGGCAATGGCCGCGGAGATCATCGCGATGGCAATGACGATTTTGAGGAACATTAAACCCACTAAAGTTGGGTTATGCGCAAATCTGTAATCGCACTACTTCTTGCGACTTCACTTCTTGCACCATTTCAATTCGCTAAAGCTGACGGAGATTCTTCAACTAAGAGATTAATTCTCTCAAAAACTATTAATGGTGCCATTACCCCAAAATCTGTTTTGGCTTCTAACAATGGATTAGTTAGTGCACATAACATGATGTACCGCCACAGCGTGACAATTTACGATGCAAATTCTCTTGAACTTAAGGCCACGGTTGCGGATTCGGTCGAACTTTCTAAATATGGCTACTCAAAATTTTCCGGTAACTACAAAGGCGCCCCGGTAGAGGGCGCCTATTCGCCCGATGGCAAATATTTATATTTCACCAATTACGCCATGTATGGAAAAGGCTTCAATAAAGAAGGCCACGACGACTGTTCTCCTGCTTCAGGTTTTGATACCAGCTATTTATCAAGAATCGATTTAGGTAATTTCAAAATAGATGCGGTTTATCCAGTTGGATCAGTTCCAAAAGTTGTAAAAGTCTCTCCTGATAATAAATACATCTTGGTAACCAATTGGTGCTCATATACCGTAACAATAATTTCAGTCGAAACCCAAAAGACTATAAAGAGCATCAAGATTGGTCGCTATCCTCGTGGAATCTCGATTTCCAGCGATAGTAAATACGCCTATGTGGCGGAAATGGGCGGAAATCGGATTCATCGAATCAATTTAGAAGATTTTTCAGTTAACTACATTCCGATTGGTTCTAATCCTCGCGCTATCGAACTCTCCCCCGATAACACCAAGCTTTATGCAACTTTAAATATTTCAGGAAAAGTGATCGCTTGGGATCTTGTAGAAAACAGGATTATTAAAAGCGTATCCACGGGTAAATCAGCGCGCAGCTTAGCTATCTCATCTGATGGTTCGGCGCTATTTGTTGTTAATTTCCGAAGCGGAACTGTCTCTAAAGTTCGTACGCTGGATATGAAAGTACTGCAAACTGTAAAAGTTTGCTCTGAACCTATTGGCGTTAGCTACGATGCTTCAACGGAGCGAACTTGGGTTGCTTGTTACGGTGGTTCGCTTAAGGTGTTTGAGAATCAGTAACAACCGTTACCGTTTCATTCATGGTTAGCGCTAGCGGTGCTGCAATCTTCGCTAAATAACGATCTAGCGTTTTTCGAGCACGATCACTAGCGGTATTTGTTCGGCGGATCTTGTCAGCGATAATCACAAAGGCATATTCGCGATCTCCCGATTGAACATAACCGGCAAGGCTTACTGTTCCGGTCAATGTTCCGGTCTTTGCCTTAACCAATCCAACTGCTTCAGGCGCAGTTTCGAGATATCGGTGACGCAGCGTTCCGGTTTCTCCTCCAACTGGTAACCCCTCGATTAAAGGTGCTAACAACGGATCTGTGTGGATCTTATAAAGAAGTTGCGCCATCACGTGGGCGGTAACTTTATTTTCTCCCGATAATCCACTTGCATCCTTAATTATTATCTTCGCAGGATCGATTCCAAACTCTCGCAGCAGGCTCGCGAATGTGCGAGCTACACCTTTATCGTTAAATTCATTTCCTGCTGATTTCGAAGCAAGGCGAGCCATTCGCTCTGAAACTAAGTTGTCACTCCAAGTTAGAAACCAAGCCATGATTTCTTTCACGGTCGGAGAAATTGAGTAAACGATTTGCTCGCCAGAGAGTTCAAGTGCTTTCGCTTCATCAACTTTAATAAATGTCGCCGTGACTCCACGTTTTCGGTAAAAAGCCTTAAAAGTCGCGACTTCATTTGAATAAAGATCGTTGTAATAAACCTTTAACCTCTTTAACGATCCACCTGAACTCTTTTTAGCAGCGGTAAGGCCATTAAATGCAAGGCGTTGAAATGAGGTGCGATGCATCTTGGTCGCCACGCGATGGTCGAAAGCGATCCAAGGATCATAATCACCGTTGATTACCAATGAATCTGGAACGGTTCCTAACGAGACTGAAGTTGGGTACACATAAGCAGGATCTAGATATTTCATCGTTGCGACTGCCGATAGTAATTTCATCGTCGAGGCTGGTTTGCGTTGCGAATAGGCATTTGATTCAAAGACAATTTCACCAGTACTTACATCTAGCAAGGCAACAGAAGGGTTACTTAGCTCTGGTGCAACTGCTAAACGTGAGAAAACCCCAGCCGCCAATATTGGATCAAAAGCTTCTGCGCTTGGGGTAGCAACTAGCGCACCCGTCAACAGGGCAGTAAAAAACCAATATGTGCGCTTCATTTAATGAAATTTAGTGCCAGAGAGTTGCAATAAGTATGTTGAGAACCGTTAGTCCAATTAAGGCTAACCATGTATTTTTCTTAAGTTCGCTCTTTTTAGCGTTGGCATAACTAATTCCAAGAATTACGAGAACTACTAAAAGCTTCACACCTATTTTGGTGTGATCAAGAGTTTCATCTGGTTTTGCCTTGGCAAAAGTGCCAACCATTACTAGACCTGCGACAAGGGCGGTAGCGGCGGAGTGCATAACGCCTGCTGAAAGTTTGCGTGGGCTTTTATTCCATTGGTGAAGAAGTAATCCAAGAATTCCGGCGATTGCCAACATGTGTGCGATATAGGCGATTAGAAATACAGTCTTCATGGTTCTTTGCCCTTTCTGGTCTTTCCTACATATTAAGTTTAGAGTGCGCTCATGGAAATAAACACACCTGCCACGATCGGTCCAGGAGAATTCTTTCCAGTAGTAGGTGTTGGACCTCATGAAAAACCGTGGCCGACTGGTCCGCAATATGATCCAGAATTACTCGAAAATGGCGATCGGCGCAACGTTTTAGATCATTATCGTTATTGGTCAGTCGAAGCAATAGTTGCAGACTTAAATACCAAGCGCCACAAATTACATATTGCCATTGAAAATTGGCAACATGATTTAAATATTGGTTCAGTTGTTCGAACCGCAAACGCCTTTAACGTATCAGCGGTGCATATCGTCGGAAAACGCGACTGGAACAAACGCGGAGCAATGGTTACCGATAAATACTTAACCGTTCTTCATCACCCCACAATCGCAGACTTTGCTAATTGGTGTAAAGAAAATGATTTGCCAATCATCGGAATAGATAACGTTCCAACTTCCAAGCGACTCGAAGGTGCGCAGTTGCCTGAATCTTGTGTGCTTTTATTCGGCCAGGAAGGCGCCGGGATGTCAGACGAAGGAATTGCTGTCTGCGAAGTTTTATATGAAATCCAACAATACGGTTCTACGCGTTCTATGAATGCATCAGCTGCTGGCGCAATTGCCATGTATCACTGGGCTCTACAACATCTTCCAAAATGATTCGTACTTGGTTAAGTCGAAATCTAATAGTTTTAACGCTAGTTTCACTTGCCCAAGATGCGGCAAGCGAACTCCTATATCCGTTGTTGCCGATACTACTAACTGGAGTAATTGGAGCAGCTCCTTTAGCGCTGGGATTGATAGAAGGATGTGCCGAAGCGGCGGCAGGCTTTACAAAGTTATTGAGTGGCAAGTCAAGCGATCGCTTAGGACGTAAACGATTCGTTATCGCGGGCTACTCTCTCGCAGGGGTTGGTAAAGGTTTTGTTGTTTTTGCAACTGCGTGGCCTTTAGTTTTCTTTGGCCGGGTGACCGATCGAATCGGCAAAGGTATGAGAAGTGCGCCACGCGATGCGTTGATTGCCGATTCAGTTCCCAAAGCTGAATTAGGAAAGGCATTTGGTTTTCACCGAACAGGAGATAACTTAGGGGCGGTAATTGGGCCAGGCTTGGCACTCCTCGGTTTAGCCCTTCTAAATGGAGATGTCAGAGCAGTTGCCCAATGGGCGCTGATCCCTGCAATTATCTCAGCGCTATTGACTCTATTGGTTCGCGAGAAATTTGTTAAACCAAAGGAAGAAGAACGTGTTGCAAAAGAAGTTAATCGAAAAACACTAAGTAAGCCACTTAAAAGAACTGTATTTGGCTTAGTTCTAATCCAACTTACCAATATCCCGGATGCCCTTCTTCTGCTTCGATTACACGACATCGGTTTTTCTACAAACCAAGTTGTACTTTCTTACATGCTCTTTAGCGCGATCACAGTTATCGCCGCCTACCCGGCTGGTGTCATTGCTGATCGTCTCTCACCACAAATTGTGTATGCCGTTGGATTGATTGCATTCGCACTTGCGTATTGCATACTTGGAATAACACAAAACCATACATTTGCATTACTTGCGTTGGCTATTTACGGTGTATTTCCTGCGTTAACTGATGGTGTTGGAAAAGCATGGATCAGCAAGCTTTCAGAGGAAAGCCAACGTGGCCATGCACAAGGTGTTTATCAAGCATCAATGAACTTTGCAGTACTGGGGGCTGGCATTTGGGGAGGACTCCTATGGAGCACCGGCGATATTCAATTACCTTTGGTGATTGCGGCGATCGGTGGTGCTACTGGGGCATTAGTTCTTGCAGTAACCCATCTACTGAACATTCGACCATAGCCAGCACTTCTTGAAACGCCGAGTCTGGTAACGAATAAGGGTCTGGGACTTCACGTTCGCCAGCGATTGTGTAATCAAAATCGCGTAAGAAGTGAACTTTGCTATGAAGTTGCGTATCTTCGGTTAAGGCGAGAACGTTCCGATAATTGCTGCGATCCATAACCAAGATCAAATCTGACTTTTTCATTCGCTCTTCAGTAATTTGAGAAGCGATATGTTTATAGTTATAACCAGCGGCTTCCCAAGTTTTCTTTGACGGTGGGTTTGGCCCTTCACCCACATGCCAATTAGACGTTCCAGCGCTATCAACTAAAATTCTTGGGGATTTCCAATCCGCCGTTCTATTAGCCAGGACTGCAGCCGCCATTGGTGAGCGACAAATATTTCCAAGACAGACCATTGTTATGAGAATTTCATCTCGATCGCGCAGATGAGAAAGTTCAGGCACGAGTTATTTAGTCGCCAAGATCTTCTGAGACTGGCACATCCTCCATCGCCTCACGCACTGCGACCAGGCGGCGATCGATCTCATCGGCTTCGGCCATACGGCCGAGTGCGCGAAGCACACTAGCCATGCGGGTTTCAATATCAACAATTAGCTCAAAATCCTTTGGCTCTTCTTCAGAGATTATCTGCAGAACGCCGTCAAGGGTCGCCAATCCTTCATCAAGCTTTCCGAGTAGAACTTCAGCTTTCCCGTATTCAAGTAGTGCAAAAGTTTCGCGGCGGTGATCGTGGCCAGTTTCAAAGACATCGATTGCTTTACGCGCTGATTCAATAGCCTTTTCACCATCGCCGAGTTCGACATAGCAAGAGGCGATCTTTTGATCGCATCGCGCAACCTGAATAACTTCTTTTTCAGTCTTGAAGATTAGGCGCGCTTCTTTAAAGGTAGTGATTGCTTGATCGTATTGCTTAAGCTCGCGATAGGCGCAACCAAGTAAATGGAGATCGTTTGCTGCACCAATTTGATTACCATCTACGAGATGCTCTTGGGCACATTCATCCATAATTTCTACAACTTTGGCAAAGTTCTTTGAGGCATACCACCACTCACCTAATGTGCAGGCAAGCTCTAGCGATAATGGAGATTTACTTTCGCGCAAAATTTCTACCGCTTTACTCATCGCCGTTGCTGCTTCATCCATGCGCTTTAACTGATTTAAGTTGTAACCAATGGCTGAGTAAGCTTGGGCGAGACCCTCGCTAGATTCAGCAGCGCCAAGTTCGGAGAAAATATCGCGCGCAGTTTCGGCGAGTGCTAGCGCCTCGTCATATTGCCCACGTGCAAAAATTCGTGCACTTAATTCGTAGTAAGTATTTGCGCGATCTGCGCCGTGAACTTCTGGGATTCGATCCCAGAGCATTTCTTCGGTTACAAGCTCGTCTTGGCCGTCGTCTTCGCTCATAGCGGCGAGATTACTCCCAAAATTTTAGGAAGGCGCGTTATTTTGTGTTAAAGCCGTTCGCCATTTTCCGAGCGGGCCGCGCGCTGCGCCTTTCAAAATATTCTCAGTTACCTCACGAATCTGTCTCTGGGTAGCCTCATCGAAGCGATGTCCCCATGGGCAGTGGTTCTCCATCGCACAAACCCAGCCATTGGTGGCCATATTTAAGATACCCGCCCCTGATTTACGCGTGTAATACGTCGCCATAGCCGGAACTGATTTTTCGTTCGGCAAGATCGAAGAAAGTGCAATCGTCTCAACTGGTGGTCCATTAAAAGTTATCGGGGTATCTGCTTCATAGCCAACAACGCCTTTAATTATTGACCCCTTAGGTAATACATCAAAGGGCCAGAGATTAGTTTCTATGACCATATCTCTATGAAAACCTAAATTTAAGTACTGGGAACCAAGTAGCGTGACTTCAGGTCGCCCTAATTCTCGCCAACTTTTAATATTTGAAATCTCCGCGCCATTAATATCAATTCTGTTATAGGCGGTGTTGCCTCCGAGAACAATGAGATTTACTCCGTGATCAACCGCAGTCTCAACGGCATCGCGCATTTTAGTTGTCCAATATTCGCTGTGTCCGCCTAAGACTATTGAGTTTGTCTTATCAAAGAGATGAGAGTTCGAATCTAAATCAAAATCTGTCCCATAGTTGATCGTGATACCAAGTTTTTCGACCGCCTTAATAACTGGGAATTCCATGTATTGAAATTGCCCTGACCCATCGCCATCGTAAGGACGTAAGAACGAAACCGAATTAGCTCGTGTTTCGCGCTTTCCATCTGGGCCTTTATAAAGCGAACTGCCGCCCCATTGGTTGTAAGACTGCCAAGTTAATACCGAAGAGATGAAAGTTATTTCACTGGATATATCGGGGTTGCTGATCACAAGAGGCAGAAGAGTTGCTGCTCGTTTTTCACTCATCAATTTAAATAAGTACTGACCTGGTAAATACTTGGCCGAAGCAGAAAATTTCCAGCCGCTCTTAATGGAAAGTGAATCAAACTTGCGAGCGCCTTTCCCGTTGTAAAAACCCATTCGGTAAATTTCCACACGAGCGCGCTTGGCTCCAACTAAGGTCAACTTCGCGCTCTGCCCACATTGCAACGAAGTTGTGTTGAAGAAACCTTCGATGCGATCGACTTGCTTGCGGCGTGAAAAATCGGCGCTTAGGCGAAATGGCACACCTTGGTTCCAAGAACTATCTCCGGTGCGTGAGTTTTCTGACTTTACCCAACCGCTGCCGAGCGAAGTGCAGCTCTGCGCCTGAACCGAGGGCGCTGTCATTAAGGACGCTACGATTGCCAGTGAGATCACGAGGGCGGTAGGTCTGCGCATTGTGGTTAAAGGATATGGCTCACTTTTCGCGTGGACAGGCTCATCTCGTCTCGGTTACCCTTGGCTTCTTGCAAATGATTTGCATCTAGGAAATCCCTCAGGAGAGCCATGAATACCGTCGTCAAAGATATCCCGCGCATCCCGCTGCGCGAGCGCCTAACCCGCGATGAGTGGCGGCGTATGGGCGCGATGTTCGGCTTCATCCTCTTCCTGCACGTAGCTGGCGCGCTTTTGATGTGGAAGGCAACGAGTGGAAATTACGAACTCGCAGATGGATCGCTCTTTGGATGGGGAACTGCAGCTCTTGCCTACACCCTAGGTATGCGCCATGCCTTCGATGCCGATCACATAAGCGCTATTGATAACACAACGCGCAAGTTGATGTCAGAAGGTCAGCGACCACTTGCAGTCGGTTTCTTCTTCTCACTTGGACATTCATCAGTGGTAGCTGGGCTTGCCATCCTTTTGAATTTTGGAATTAAGGCCGTAGGCAGTCAATTAAAGAATGAAGATTCCGCTCTTCACCATTACACCGGTTTAATTGGCACCACTGTCTCTGGAACCTTCTTGATGTTGATTGCAATTCTTAACTTAATTATTCTGGTTTCGATTGTGAGCGTCTTCTTTAAGATGCGCCAAGGCTTGTATAACGAAGAAGAACTTGAAAAGCATCTCAATTCACGTGGCTTACTTATGCGCTTCTTTGGCCCAATTGCTCGTCGTATCGATAAGAGTTGGAAGATGTATCCGCTTGGAATTCTCTTTGGCCTTGGTTTTGATACTGCAACGGAAATTGGTTTACTGGTTCTTGCCGGTTCGTCAGTTATTGCAGGGCTTCCTTGGTGGGCAATTATTTCGCTACCGCTCTTCTTTGCTGGCGGAATGAGTTTGCTAGACACTATTGATGGTTCTTTTATGAACTTTGCATACGGGTGGGCATTTTCAAAACCTGTTCGTAAGGTCTACTACAACATCGTGATCACCGGTTTATCTGTAGCAGTTGCGCTATTTGTTGGTGGACTTGAGATCTGCCAAGTCATCGCCAGCCAACTGGAACTAACTGGTGGATTTTGGGATTACGCCGCAGCATTTAACTTAAATAGCGCTGGTTATTTCATAGTTGGCGCTTTTGCAATCGTATGGACATTTGCCCTTCTTTTATGGCGTTTTGGCAAGATCGAAGATCGCTGGCATAACAAGGCGCATGCTTCGCAACTAGCTCGCGGAGAACAGAGCAATCACACCGCCGCCGGAATTGATTTGGGTCCAATTAAAGATGGTTGGAAAATCGACTAGCTTTTTGTGAGCCTTATTCGATTTTGACCAATTGCGGCGCCCAGAAGAACAATCAGAGCCCCAACAGGTTCGTACCAATAAATCTCTTCCTGCAAAAAGATAACTCCGACGATAACTGCGACTACTGGAGTTAGATAAGTAACGCTACTTGCGATGGCACTTCCTGCAACTGCCATAATTTTAAAATTCCAAATGTATGCAAATCCGCTTCCGAAGACGCCCAGCGCAATCATTGCAAAAACGGGTGCAGGTCGATATTCATCCTTCGCGATGCCATCAAATAAGTAGAGTGGTAACAGAGTCATTGCGCCCAAGGTAACTTGCGCAGCCGCCACTGATTCTGGTGGAAGTTTGTGAGGCAATACAAATCTTCTTGAGTACGGAAATGAAAATCCATAACACGTAACTGCGGCTAGAAGAATTAAAACTGCCCACAGCGGGTTTTCTCCCATGCCTTGCCATGCACCGAGCACCATTAAAACTCCAATAAACCCAATGAAAATTCCAACGACTTGATAAAACTTGGGTTTCTCATCACGAGCAACAACCATGATGGCTAGCAAAGTCATAAGTGGTGTAACTGCATTAATTATTCCGGCGAGAATTGAAGTGACTTCTGTTTCGGCTAAAGCGAAAAATATTCCGGGAAGAACATTTAAAAGCATTGAGACGACCCACAGATGAAATAAAACTATCTTCGATTCAGGCAGCGCTATTCCCTTGTATTTGGCCCAACCCAAAAGCGTCAGCGCACCGAGTGCGCAGCGGCCGAAGGCGACGCCAAACGGGGTTAGAAATTCCAGACCGAGTTTGATGAAGATAAAGGAGCATCCCCAGACCACACCTAGGGCCAAGTAAATAGGTAGCCACGAATTATTCTTGTGCAACTGCGGGGACGACATGTGGGCCCTGTGGGGCTCGAACCCACGACCCACGGATTAAAAGTCCGTTGCTCTACCGACTGAGCTAAAGGCCCCACTGTAATTCGGCGAATGTAATGCCGAACACTCGCCGTATCTTAGCGGAGATTTAACGCCCTTTAGACGCTCGCATCAGGCGGTCACGGATGGCAAGAGCCAATCCATCACCGAGCGGCTCTTGAACAACGACAGTTTTTAAGCCTCTCTTATCGGCATCTCGAAGCGCTGAATAAATAACTCGCGCATACTCTTCGATAGTTTTTGGAGATGCTAAACGAATTACATTTTCTGGAGTTTCAATATCTTCAAGTGCTACGAAACCTTCTTGTGCAACCGGTGTGCGATTTAATTCGACGGTTGCACTTGGCGCATAATGATTTTCCAGCGATCCACTAACTCTTATCTCAGATTCCGCGGTCGAAACTTTTTGGCCAATTGCTTGCTCGATCATCTCAGTGGTAATTGCACCGGGGCGCAAGATGCGTGGTGCAGTTGATGTGCAGTCGATAATCGTTGATTCCACACCAACCGTTGAAGGACCACCATCCAGAATTTGATCAGTTGGCAGTAAGTAATCTGAAAGTTCTTCTCGCACTGCATCTGCGGTTGTTGGTGAAACATGCCCAAAGCGGTTAGCACTTGGTGCAGCAATACCCTTGCCGCCAATTTTTTCAAAGGCAGATAAAAGCGCAAGTGCAACCACATGATCTGGAACACGTAGACCGACAGTTGGTTGGCTGCCTGTAACAAAATCTTCGGCAAGGATTGATCGCTTTAAAACTAACGTCATCGGCCCTGGCCAGAATTTTCGCGCAAGTGCAATTGCGAAATCAGGCACTTCATCTGCCCAATCGCCCAGCCCTTGTATCGAATGGATGTGAACAATTAGCGGATGATCTGCCGGGCGGCCTTTAGCTTGATAAATGCGGGCGACAGCTTGGGCGTTGGTGGCATCGGCGCCAAGCCCATAAACAGTTTCCGTCGGAAAAGCGACAAGTCCGCCATCCATAAGTAGTTGCGCAGCAGATGAGAGCGCATCAGCGGTGCAACTTGAGACGAATTCACCACTGGTCATGTGCGCAATTATCGCGCCTTTTTGCGAGAAGATAACCACATGGCCGCGCAGATAAAGGTAATGCAGATCATCGCCCGCATGAATGTGGGTGGTCCTGCCGTAATCGTGGCCGAGTTGATGCGCGGGCTAGATAAAGAACGTTTTGCGCAAATTTTAGTAACTGGCTATTGCGATGAAAATGAAGCGGATTATCTAGATATCGTGGCCAAAGATATTAAGGCGGTTCGTATTGCAGGTTTGGGGCGCTCAGTTTCTTTTATCGCCGATCTAAAAGCATTCTTTGGTTTAGTCTCGCTTATCCGCAAATATAAGCCGGATGTTATTCATACCCATACCGCTAAAGCGGGAGTGCTCGGGCGCTTAGCTTCTCTATTGGCTGGTCGCGGTGCGGTTCGTGTTCATACTTTTCATGGACACCTGCTCCATGGTTATTTCAGCCCATTGTTAACTAAATTAGTTATTTTAATTGAGAAGTTTTTTGCTGCGCGAACCAGTGTGCTTATTGCCATCGGCAGCAAAGTTAAGGCTGATTTGTTAGGCGTTGGAATCGGTCGCTTTGATAAGTACCGAGTCTTCTTTCCGGGACTTCCTTCGCCAAAGACGAGATCGAAAGTAGAAGCGCAGAGTGCGCTGGGTATTTCATCTGAAGTTTTGTACTGCACCTTCGTGGGGCGCTTAACTCAGATCAAACGTCCCGATCGTTTATTAGATGTTGCAGCGGAATGTAAGCGCCGCGGAATTGATCTGCGCTTCTTGGTTGCCGGTGAAGGCGAACTATTTGAAAGTTCAAAGCAGCGCGCAATGAAAGAAGAATTGAATGTGACTTTTTTTGGTTGGCGCAACGATATAGATCAGATATTTGCGGCTAGCGATATTGCGATATTGACATCGGATAACGAAGGTATTCCACTTACTTTAATTCAGGCAGCGCAAGCGGCTCTGCCAATAGTTGCAACCAGCGTTGGATCCATCTCCGATATCGTCATAAATGAGAGCACCGGATATCTCACTCAAACTAACGCCGTAGAAATGGTTGACGCCATTGAGAAATTGGTGCGCGATCCACAATTGCGACAAATGATGGGCGCTGCGGGGAAAGATAATGCCGATCGGTACTTCTCACTTGATCGCATGATTCAAGATCACAGCGACCTTTATAAATCACTTTAATCTGGAAAATCCACAAGTTTTTCTCAGATCCCCTTAAGCCAAGGGTAAATAAATAGGAGATACTTAACTCATGACAACTACACGTATACGTAAAATTGCAGCCGGTTTAATCGCACTGACGCTAGTTGGCACAATTGCAGCCGCTATTCCCGCAGAAGCGGCTACTGCTGCGACCAGGTATGTAACAGTCAACTCGGATGGATCTGTAAAGGTCACACCAGATGCTGTGCGTTTAAATGCAAATGTAACTGTTGTCGCGGGATCGAATAAAGAAGCACTTTCTAAGACTTCAACTTCTGCCGCCGCTGTTCGCGCTGCTTTAACTGCAGCCGGAATAGCCAAGGCTGATATTGCAACGCAAAGCATCAGCGTTTACCCCGAGTACAACTACACCCAAGATAAAGGCTCTGTTTTAGTTGGCTATCGCGGTTCACAATCTTTTGTTGTAACTATTAAAAGTGCAGCCAACGCGGGAGCCGTTGTCGATGCGGTGGTTGCGGCGGGCGGAGATAACTTACAGATTCAAGGAGTAACTCCTTTTGTCCTAGATGCGTCAAAGGCAACTGAATCAGCGCGGGCAAATGCGGTAAAAAATGCAAAAGCTAAAGCTGCTTCATATGCAAAGTTGCTCGGAGCAAAACTTGGTCGCGTAAATTATTTAGTTGAAAATTCAAGCCCAATTAACTATCCACCAGTAATGGCGATGGCAAAGGCTGCTGATTCAGAAGCAACAGTTGTTGATTTAGGTCAGCAAGATGTAACTGTCTCAATCACTATTCAATGGGCGCTGCTCTAAAAGTTCGCGTTTTCTTGCGGTTATTCGCGCCTTTGCGCGGGTATTTAATCAATTTGGGTTAGCGCCCCACTTGCGGGTACGATTTGCGAGCCTCAAACGTCCCCATCGTCTAGGGGCCTAGGACATCGCCCTTTCACGGCGGTAACACGGGTTCGAATCCCGTTGGGGGCACGCAAGGCCGAATTTATTCGGCGCAAATGTTTTAAAAGGCTTTAAGGTGACATAAGAGCCACTTATGTTTTCAATCTTTAAGGCCCGGTAGCGCAGTTGGTTAGCGCGCCGCCCTGTCACGGCGGAGGTCGCGGGTTCAAGTCCCGTCCGGGTCGCAAAAAGAAGAGAGTGTCCACACACTCTCTTCTTTTTAACTAACAATTACATATTGGCTCGGTAGCTCAGTTGGTACGAGCGCGCGACTGAAAATCGTGAGGTCGACAGTTCGATCCTGTCCCGAGCCACAAGTTAAGAATTACTTACAAAAGTTTTGGTTCGCCCAGCAACTCTTCAAGCCTAGCTTGGAGAGTTTTTTCATCCCCTTCGACAAGTACTCTTTTGTCGCGACCTAATTCGCCGTAAACAATTGTGAAATCGCGAGCACGTAAATTAAAGGCGGCCGCTAACTCTTTTATTACCGCTTGATTCGCTTTTCCGTCGACGGCAGGCGCTTGCACCGCCACAATTAATCGAGCTGGTTCGCCGACGCTTCCGCCAACTTTATTGCGGGATGTATTCGGTCTTACGCGAATTTCAAGAAGGAAAGCCACGTACTAAAAAGAATTAACCAGCAGATCCTGAACCAGATGGTCCAGCTTTGCGCTGAACTTGCGGGGCTCCGCCGCTGCGTTGTCCACCACGAATCTTGGAACCGCCTTCGGCATGGTTCTGTGTTCCAGGTGCGCCCTTTTTACCTTTTTTTGCTTCAAGGGCGGCGAGCATTCTCGCCTTTACATCGTCGTTGTTAGCCATGTGAGCAGTCTACCCCTCAGATGGAATTCGTAAGAAGTAAATCAATTTAAAGAGCCAAGCTACTCCACCAATCGCCATCAATTGATAGCCGGCTGTATCTGGCCAGGTGTAGATCGCCAATGCGATTGCGCCATAGAAAAGTGCAAATCCCCACAAAGTAAATGCAGTTGCACGACGTTGCAGACCTACGCGCATCAAGCGATGTGAAAGGTGATCGGTTCCGCCTTGAAATGGTGAAATACCGCGATAAATACGCGATGTAACTGCAACGGTTGTATCGAGGATAGGAACCGCCATTAAGGCTAATGGGATCGCAAAAGATTTAATTTGTGGAATAACGCCCGGGCTTAAACGAATAGTAAGCACAGAGATGATGATGCCGAGAAATAGCGCACCAGCATCGCCCATGTAGATCTTGGCCGGCGCGCGGTTCCACATAAGAAATCCTGCGGTCGCGCCCGCGGTAACGATCGCGAGGGCGCTAACCAATATTTGTTGTCGATCGTAGGCAATGAAGAATAAGAAGAAGGTAATGACTGCAACTGTGCCGGCAGCACCACCATCGAGATTGTCGAAGAAGTTAATTGAGTTACAGACACCAACAATCCAAAGTACTGAGATGGCGTAGTTCAGGAAAGTATTGTTAAAGGCAACACCCATAGTGTCGGTTGATGTAAGAATTACTGCAACGATTACACCCGTTGCAGTTTGTGCAATTAAACGTGGCCAAGGTTCCAGGCCCTTCAGATCATCAATTAAACCCATCAATGAAATTGCGATTGCGGGTACTAATACAAAACTTGCTAAGCGAAATGTCTCCATAGAAAAATCGACGGCAAGAAGTGAACCGTAGGAGGCGCCGACAACGCCAATCGCAATTGCAACTCCGCCTAAATATGGAACTGGTTCTTTCTGAACTTTGCGCGCTAAATTTGGGGCATCAACTGCGCCAACGCTGATTGCGATCTTGCGCATGAGCGGAGTCAGAGCGCCAACAAAGATAAATGTGAGCGCGCCAAGTAAAAGAAATTGCGAGATTGAATATTCCATCTGGCTAATTACTTGTCATCACTCTTAAAATAATTGTTGCGTAGGTCATCAACTTCAGATTTACGGAATCTGCGGTGGCCACCGAGTGTACGAATTGACGTTAACTTGCCGGCCTTTGCCCAACGAGTAACAGTTTTAGGATCAACGCCGAATAGCTCGGCAACTTCGCGTGGAGTGAGCAAGATTTCTGCATCTGGCAGACGATTCATAACGCACCTTTTCCATCCACTCGGTCAGGGCTTAAAAGCGATGTCCGATTTGTAACGAGTGTCGGAAGTATCCGCCAAAGTGAGCGTAAATAGCAATAGCAAAAATTGTGCCTAGATCGCGGATTCGAAGCCCTGCACTACTCGCCAACGAGTAACTAGCCGCTCATAACCTTGCCCAGCCATCTGGCCATCGCCTGCGGCAAGGCCAGATAGCGAGAGAAGTACATCTTCAACTGAAGTATCGGCTTCGATACCAGATTCTTCACCAGCTAATTTCATTCCGTGATCAAGATATCCCGCGAGCCCGCCGTAGTCGAGTTCAACAAGTGATTTTTGATGGAACATCTCCAGCCATTCGAGCAAGTGTTCTATTTCAGCTTCAACTGATCCTTCTCCGAATGCACCGAGAACGGTTTGGTGCGCAACTTGAGTGCGTGCAATCGCATCAGAAAGTTTGGCGCGCATGACACAGAATGGACCATCTTGATCGACACCACGCACGCGATCTTCAGGCATAAACATAGAGAACCAACGCGGCGGAATAATCCAATTTTCGGTGATGATATGCGGAACGCGATCTTCCATTAAATCAACGCCGGCAGTGATTACATCTTCTAAATTCTGTGGCAAGAAATATGGAGTAACCGATGATGGAAGTGAATCTTTGAAATCATCGAGCGCTGCCCAACAACGAGTTGCGGTTGACCAAGGAGAAATGTACCTAACGCCATCGATATCTAAAATGTGTGCGCCATCTGGTCGTCCTGCTGGAGGTTCTGGAAAAACTAAGCGACGCAGCGCCAATTTTTGTTCTTCACGTGTCGAATTCTCATCGGCAACTAAATCTTGCCATCGTAAGCGATCTGCTGGCTCGAATGCAGAAAGTGGTTCGTAGATTCGAAGGGAAGCAACGTACGGAGTTGGTCTCACAGTTTTACTTTACCCGCGAGAAATTAAGCACGCGGAATGTAATTTCCTTCAGCAAAGGGATCATCCTCATCACGAGATTTATTTGAAGAATCTTCGCCATGTAGTTCTTTTGCCAGACGATCGAGATCCATCTCCTGAGAGTTGTACTTAAGATCTCTGGCGACTTTTGTCTGCTTAGCTTTTGCGCGGCCGCGACCCATAGGGCGACCTCCTTACCAACGTATATTTCGTCAAGACGCGAAGGTTATCGCGTCCGGTAGTTACCTTCCAAAGCAGCCGAACCGGGGCCAGTTTGAGCGTGAATTGAGCCTGCCACCCAGGCTTTCATACCTCTGGCGGCGAGAGAGCGGATAGCCAGATCGGCGATAGCCGGGTCGACGATGGCAACCATGCCGATGCCAGCGTTCCAGGTGCGCTCCATATCCGCCTGCGGAACTCCAGCCACTTGGGCCATGAACTCCATTTCAGCGGGCAGGGCCCAAGTACTGCGGTCGAATTTTGCGATTAAGCCATCTGGAATAACTCGCGCGGTGTTATCGGCTAAACCGCCGCCGGTGATGTGTGAAAAAGTGCGAATATTTTCGTGCTGCGCTCTGATTAACGCTAAACAATCGAGAGTGTAAATCTCAGTTGGCGTTAGCAGAATTTCACCAAGTGGTTTAGATAACCCTTCATAAGTTTTACTCAGATCCAGATTTTGAGTTGCCAAGATATGGCGCACTAAAGAATAACCATTGGCATGGAAGCCGCTAGCTGGCATAGCGATAATCGCATCGCCGGCTTTTACGCGATGAGAGCCAAGTTGTTTATCGGCGTCAACCGCACCAGTTGCAGCACCAGCGATATCAAATTCATCTTCTTTAAGTAAACCTGGGTGTTCTGCAGTTTCTCCACCAATCAAAGCGGTGTTTGCCTTTACGCATCCCCGCGCTATTCCACTAACTATTTCAGCAATGCGTTCTGGAATAACTTTTCCGACAGCGATGTAATCAGTCATGAAAAGTGGTTCTGCGCCACAAACTACTAAATCGTCGACAACCATGGCAACGAGATCTTCACCGATGGTGTCGTATTTACCCATTAAACGCGCAATCTCGGTCTTAGTGCCAACTCCATCGGTTGATGTAGCAAGTAACGGTTTCTTGTAATTTTTTAGAGCAGTTGCATCGAATAAACCAGCAAATCCTCCAATGCCACCCTGCACTTCTGCACGAGTGGCTTTTGCGATCGAAGCCTTCATCAATTCAACAGCGCGATCTCCAGCGTCGATATCAACGCCCGCATCTTTATATGTGCTCATGGTTCTTCACCGCCTCTGATATTTCTAAACGCATCTTTCCTTCGGACATATCCGCTGGCACCGCAATTGGATATTTGCCAGAGAAACAAGCGGTGCAGAGCTTATTTTCAGCGATTGTGGTCGCCGCGATCAGCCCCTCCATTGATACATAACTCAAGGAATCGGAGCCGATAGAACGACGAATTTCCTCAATTTCTAATCCGCTGGCGATTAGCTCAGCGCGAGATGCAAAATCTATTCCGTAATAGCAAGGCCACTCAACCGGTGGGCTAGAAATACGTACGTGGATTTCACGAGCACCGGCTTCGCGCAACATGCGCACGATCGCACGTTGGGTATTGCCGCGAACGATCGAATCATCTACAACCACAATGCGTTTGCCTTCAATGATTTCGCGCAATGGATTTAACTTTAGGCGAATACCAAGTTGGCGAATAGTTTGAGAAGGTTGAATAAAGGTACGCCCAACATAAGAATTCTTTACCAAACCAAGCCCATAAGGGATCCCTGACTGCTGTGCATAACCAATTGCCGCCGGTGTTCCGGATTCAGGAACAGGAATCACCAGATCTGCATCTACGGGAGCCTCAATCGCTAAACGTTTACCAATTTGCACACGAGTTGCGTGCACACCTTGTCCAGCAATTGTCGTGTCAGGGCGTGCTAGGTACACATATTCAAATATGCAACCCTTTGGATCAGGAGTTGCCCACATCTGCGAACGAATTCCTTCTTCATTAATTGCGAGAAATTCTCCAGGTTCAACTTCGCGGACAAACGCTGCACCAACGATATCTAGCGCCGCGGTTTCGGAAGCTACAACCCAACCACGTTCTAACTTTCCAATAACAAGCGGACGAACTCCGTGGCGATCGCGCGCGGCATACAACGTCTTTTCGTCCATAAATACCAAAGAGAACGCGCCTTCTAGTTTTGGCAGAACCGCAATAGCGCTTGCTTCTACATTCTTTTCATCTTGCAGACCGATTAGCGCGGTCATGATTTCGGTATCGGTCGTCGCGCCGCGTCCACTCTTTGCGTTTTCGCCCTCCAGTTTTTGAACCATTTCGGCAAGGTCACCGGTATTGGTGAGATTCCCGTTGTGGGCAAGGGCTAAAGTGCCGTATTTAGTGGGTCTTAGCGTCGGTTGGGCGTTAACCCAGGTGCTCGATCCAGTCGTGCTGTAACGACAATGTCCAATAGCCAGATCTCCAGTAAGCGATGCTAAATCAGTTTCCGTAAAGACTTGTGAAACTAGACCCATATCTTTATAGATCAAAATCCGTTCACCATCTGATGCAGCAATTCCTGCAGATTCTTGGCCGCGATGTTGCAGTGCATAAAGTCCATAGAAAGTTAGCTTGGCAACTTCTTCTTTTGGTGCCCAAACTCCGAATACGCCACAAGCATCTTGCGGCGCTTTATCATCTTCTAATACGTTGTGATTTAACAATCCATCTGGGCGACGCGTCATGGTTTAACCTGCAATGGCAATAGTTCAGTTAAATCGGCGCGGACACCCGATGCGTTAATTAAGCCAGCAGACATGGCATCAGCCCAACTACGTTCACCGCTTGCAAGTGCTAACCATGTTTCTGCGTTCATCTCAATTACATTTGGTGGCGTCCCACGGGTATGAGTAGGACCATCTCCACATTGCACAGCTGCATACGGTGGAATCCGAACTTCGATGGCACGCCCCGGAGCGCGTTCGGTCAAACGCGCCAGGCTCGCTTTAACTGCTTCCAGAATTTTAGGATCGCGCATCTTTTAACCAAATAACCTTGGGAAAGTTTCGGTATGCGCAGTGCGCAATTCAGAGAGCGAAATCTTTGCTTCGTTAATTTCGAGAGAGTCTCCCCCAGTTGTTCCGATTTTGTTGATCACAATTGTGTGTTTATTTGCTAATGAAGTTAGCGCGGCGGCTTTGCTTGGTTCTACAGCAACTACTACGCGACCTGGAGTTTCGCTTATCAGCGCAATTCCCACATTCTCTAAAGTTACCTTCGCGCCCACGTTATGTCGTAAAACCATTTCAGTTAGCGTTGCAGATAAACCGCCTTGGCTTAAATCATGTGCCGCGGTAAAGATCTCTTCAGTACGTCCTGCGACTAAAACCTCAATCAGGCGCATTTCACGCTGTAAATCAGCGATTGGCGCTGATCCACCGCGTTGTCCGTGAAGGTAGGCCCATTCGCTGCCGGCGATATCAGAATGGGTTTCACCAAGAAGATAAAGATCGAGACCGGCTTTAGCAAAACTCATCGGCGTACGAGTTCGAACATCATCGATAACTCCGAGCACACCAATAACTGGCGTTGGCAGAATCGCAACCGAACCTGTTTGGTTGTAGAAAGAAACGTTTCCACCCGTAACGGGCAGACCCATCTCCAAGCAACCATCAGCTAATCCACGAACTGATTCAGCAAATTGCCACATCACACCTGGATCTTCTGGAGAACCAAAGTTAAGGCAGTTAGTTACCGCCAGTGGTTTAGCCCCAGCCGTTGCAATATTGCGGGCTGCTTCGGCAAGTGCCAACTTGGCGCCTTCGTAAGGATTTAGGTAAGACCAATTCGCGTTGGCATCAGTTGCTACCGCGACACCAAGATGCGTCTTCTCATCTATACGAACCATTCCGGAATCATCTGGTTGCGATTGGATTGTGTTGCCTTGTACGTAACGGTCATATTGTGATGTCACCCAAGATTTATCTGCCAAGTTGGGTGTAGCCGCCAATTTTAAAACCGCTGCTTTGATCTCATCTGTTGTACTTGGAAGTGCCACATCAATAACTTCAGCATTTACGCGATCGATGTAATCTGGTTTTGCCAATGGGCGGTTATAGACCGGACCTTCATGCGCGACCGTGCGTGGTGGAACATCGACAATTAAATCTCCATGCCAAGTAATTTCGAGACGATCACCATCAGTTACTTCACCAATTACAGTTACGGTGACATCCCATTTCTTGCATATCTCAAGAAAGCGATCGATGTGCTTAGGCTCAACGATTGCGCACATACGTTCTTGTGATTCTGACATCAAAATTTCTTCAGGTGAAAGGGTGGCATCGCGCAGCGGTACGCGATCTAGTTCTACCTTCATGCCGCCGCTTCCGCCGGAAGCGAGCTCGCTGGTAGCGCACGATAAGCCTGCCCCGCCAAGGTCTTGGATGCCGACGACCAAATCTTCGGCAAAGATTTCTAACGAACATTCAATCAATACTTTTTCAACAAATGGATCGCCAACCTGAACTGCAGGACGTTTTGCAGGTCCGGTTGATTCAAAAGTTTCTGAGGCAAGAACAGATACGCCACCAATTCCATCGCCACCGGTTTTGGCACCGTAAAGAACAACTAGATTTCCTGCCCCCGCGGCTTTAGCAAGTTTGATATCGCTATGTTTCATCACACCGACACAGAGCGCGTTAACGAGTGGGTTGCCAAGATAGGTCTGATCAAAGACAACCTCACCGCCGATATTTGGTAAACCTAAACAGTTCCCATAACCACCAACGCCAGCAATTACTCCTGGTAGAACGCGCCGCGTATCTGGCGCATCTGCTGGACCAAAACGAAGTGGATCCATCACGGCAATTGGACGAGCGCCCATCGTCAAGATATCTCTAACGATTCCGCCAACCCCAGTTGCAGCTCCCTGATATGGCTCGATAAAAGATGGATGGTTATGTGATTCGATTTTAAAAGTAACCGCGTAACCCTGACCAACATCAACAACGCCCGCATTTTCGCCAATGCCAACTAGCAACGCATCGGTCTTCACAGCCTTTTCGCCAAATTGTTTCAAATGAACTTTAGAAGATTTATAAGAACAGTGTTCAGACCACATAACGGAATACATCGCTAACTCTGAAGATGTTGGACGACGTCCCAAAATTTCTTTGATACGCGCATATTCATCAGCTTTTAAACCAAGTTCTGCAAATGGTTGAGCCGTTTCAGGGTTTGCGGTTGCGATCGCAACGGTATCTAGCGCCATTTACTTCACCATCGCATTTAAAACAGAGGTAAAGAAGCCAAGGCCATCGGCAGTTGGGCCAGTCAAGGTGTCGATGGCATGTTCTGGGTGGGGCATAAGGCCAACCACGTTGCCGCGTTCATTGGTGATTCCAGCGATTTTATTACGTGAACCATTGGGGTTTTCGCCAAGATAGCGCGCAATGATGCGGCCTTCGCCCTCAAGTACGGCCAACGTTGCATCATCGCACTGGAAAGAACCTTCTCCATTTTTCAACGGGATGACAATCTCTTCCCCTACTTGATAAGAAGTGGTCCATGAGGTCTGATTGTTTGTAATTTCTAATTTTTGATCACGACATAAGAAATGTAATTCGTGATTACGAGTTAACGCGCCCGGAAGTAAATGTGCTTCACATAAGACTTGAAAGCCATTGCAAATTCCAAGCAACGGCATTCCACCATTTGCGGCATCAATGATCTTTTCCATTACTGGTGCAAAACGAGAGATCGCACCGCAACGCAAGTAGTCACCGTATGAAAAACCACCCGGCAAAATGACTGCATCAACGCCTTTTAAATCAGCATCGCCATGCCAGAGTGAAACCGCGGTTGTGCCAGCGTGCGTGGCAGCACGCGCGGCATCGCGGTCATCTAGCGTGCCCGGAAAAGTTACAACGCCAACTTTCATTTACTTCTCAACTCTTACTGTGAAGGTTTCGATTACTGGGTTGGCAAGGAGTTTCTCTGCAGCTTTTTCGACTTCAGCTAATTGAGCAGGAGTTGGTTCGCCATCGACTTCAATTTCAAAGCGCTTACCTTGGCGCACACTTTTGGCAAAGTTAAATCCCAGACGAGGCAGAGCGGCAGAGACTGCAACACCTTGTGGGTCGAGAATCTCGGGCTTGAGCATTACATCAACCACGATCTTTGCCATCTTTATCTCCTTTTTAGAACTTGCTGCCGGTAATTCGAAAAAATGCTTCTTCGTATCGCGCAACAGTTTTCTCAACGATCTCTGCTGGCAATTCTGGTGGTGGGCTTTGCTTGTCCCAGCCGCTTTCGGTAAGGAAATCTCTAACGAATTGTTTATCAAATGAGCCTTGTGCGCTACCCGGCTGCCAGGTTGAGAGCTCCCAGAAACGTGAAGAATCAGGCGTTAGCGCCTCATCTCCTAGGGTTAAGACGCCTTGAGAATCGCGGCCGAATTCGAACTTGGTGTCAGCCAAGATTATGCCGCGGGTGCGTGCGAAATCGGCAGCGGTTTCATAGAGCGAAAGAGTTAGATCGCGAAGTTGAGCAGCGTCTTCTGCGCCAATAATTTTTGCGGCTTGGTCAAAGTCAATATTTATATCGTGATCACCGATTTCGGCTTTGGTAGCTGGCGTGAAAATACTTTCGGGAAGTTCTGATCCATCAACAAGTCCGGCGGGCAGCGTATTTCCGCAAACCGCTTGGTTGGATTTGTATTCTGTTAAACCGCTACCAGTTAAGTAGCCACGTGCTACACATTCGATTTCCAACATATTAAGCGGCTTTACGATTACTGCGCGATCTGCAACTTCATTTGGAACATCATCGCTGATGATGTGATTTGGGACAATATCTTCAAGCAGTTCAAACCAGAATAGGGAAAGCTGCGTAAGGATCGCGCCTTTATTTGGAATTGCAGTTGGTAGCACCCAATCGAATGCCGAGATGCGATCTGAGGCAACTAGCAAAATTTCTTCGGAGTCATTCTTGTAAAGATCTCTTACTTTTCCGGTGCGTATATGTTCCCAACCTTTGATGGTTGGCGCTGGTGGTGCACCAGCTACGCCGAAGCCGCTCACCGGATCGAGTGCGGTTTGTACTGCGCTGCGGCAGGGTGCGCGGATGTAATCGCGTCGATGCGATCTACAACTCGAGCAATTTGTTGGCGAGCATCGCCAGTAAATTCAATTGGTTGGCTAATTAGCGCAGCAAGCGCTGCACTATCTAGCGGTAAGCGATCATCTGCTGCTAGCGCTTCCAGCAAAGAGTTTGCCTTGCCTTCGCGCATTAGCAACGCCGCCTTTACCGCGTGCTCTTTAATCACTTCGTGCGCAACTTCGCGACCAACGCCAGCCTTAACGGAGGCCATCAAGATCTTGGTTGTTGCCAAAAACGGTAGATAACGATCGAGTTCTGCCGCAATTACTGCAGGAAAAGCACCAAATTCGCTAAGCACGGTAAGTGTTGTTTCAAGCAGCCCATCGATCGCATAAAACGCATCAGGAAGGGCGACGCGACGAACCACACTGCAGGAAACATCGCCTTCGTTCCATTGGTCGCCGGATAGTTCAGAGACCATTGATGCATATCCGCGCAAGATCACACTTAAGCCAATGATGCGTTCGCAAGAACGTGTATTCATCTTGTGTGGCATGGCCGATGAACCGACTTGGCCAGCTTTAAAGCCTTCGGTAACCAGCTCTGCACCGGCCATCAGACGTATTGATGTAGCAAGTGAAGAAGGACTTGCGGCTAATTGAACAAGTGTTGTGACAACGTCGTAATCGAAAGAACGTGGGTAGATTTGACCAGTCGAATCAAGTACTCGGTTGAAACCTAATTCGTTAGCGATTTGTAATTCAAGGCTTTGATGCGCTTTTGATGAACCGAGTAAATCGATTGAATCTTGTGAAGTGCCAACTGGACCTTTGATACCGCGCATAGGGTAACGATCTTGCAGCGATACTAAACGTTCGTAAGCAAAGAGTAGTTCTTCAGCAGCCGATGCAAAACGTTTTCCGAGAGTTGTGATCTGCGCAGGAACGTTATGTGAACGACCAGCGATTGCTTGGTCTGAATACTGTGCTGCTTTATCGGCAAGCTGTGCCAGAACTGCGACGACTTTGTCATGCACAATCGCAAGTCCGTTTTTGATTTGGAGCGCTTCAATGTTTTCAGTTAGATCACGGCTCGTCATTCCGGCGTGGATTGCCTCATGGCCAGCGAGTGCATTGAACTCTTCGATTCGGGCTTTCACATCGTGACGAGTCTGCATTTCGCGAGCATCGATGGATGCTAGATCAACTTTATTAATTACCTTTTCGTAATCTGCGATTACTGAATCAGGGATTGCGTGACCAAGCTGGTTTTGGGCGCGCGCGACAGCCAGCCATAAACGGCGCTCGGAGATGATTTTCTCTTCAGGTGCGAAGATGGAACGCATTGCAGTAGATGCATAACGATCAGCAAGGACGCTCACTGGCTTATTCTCCCCCATTTAATTGCCCTTCTCGGCGACCGACGCATTTAGTGCAATATCGCTGCGATAGAAAGAGCCGGCGAGTTCAATCTGCGAGATCGCGCGATATGCGCGATCGCGCGCTTCAGTTAAATCTGATCCCAAGCCAGTGACTGTTAAGACGCGGCCGCCGCTGGAAACCAAACTATTTGTGCTTTGCGCAGTGCCGGCGTGAAATACCTGAGTCTTCGCAATTTTCGGAATATTGGAAATTGCAACATTGGTCTTAGGTGATTCGGGATATCCCTGCGCAGCGAGCACGACTGTGACCGCGCTTTCATCGCGCCAATTTAGAACAACGTCATCGAGCGAATCAGTTGCAGCTTTATAAAGCAAGGTTGCCAGCGGTGTCGCAAGGCGCGGGATTAAGACTTGAGTTTCAGGATCGCCAAAGCGCGCATTAAATTCGATAACTCGTAATCCATGATCAGTCAGCGCTAAACCCGCATAGAGAAGTCCAACAAATGGCGTGCCGCGTGCCGCCATTTCCGCAATCATCGGCGCTAAAACCTTTTCATATGTCTCTTCCACGATCTCATCTGGCGCCCACGGAAGTGGAGAGTAAGCGCCCATGCCACCTGTATTTGGTCCTTCGTCGCGATCGAATGCACGTTTGAAATCTTGCGCCGGTTGCATCGGCAAAATGTTGCGTCCATCAGATATCCCAAATAACGAAATCTCTGGGCCATTTAAAAACTCTTCAATTACTACGCGCTTACAAGCAAGTGCGTGTTCTAGCGCTTTGGCACGATCTTCGGTTACTACAACACCTTTACCTGCAGCGAGGCCATCGTCTTTAACAACGTAAGGTGCACCAAAAGCATCGAGTGCGCTTTCAATTTCTATTTGCGTTTCGCAAGTAAAACTACGCGCTGTCGGAACACCCGCATCGCGCATTACGCCTTTTGCAAAATGCTTGGAACCTTCCAGTTGCGCCGCCGCCTTAGATGGGCCAAAGACAGCCAAACCCGCTGCTCGTAGCGCATCAGCCACACCATTTACTAGCGGAACTTCGGGGCCGATAACTACCAGGTCAATAACCAAGTTCTTTGCTAGTTCGACAATTGCATTGTTATCGGTAATTGCAATTGAATGAAGCGTTGCGATTTCAGAAATACCTGGATTTCCAGGTGCGCAATGCAGTTCGGTACAACTTGGATCTGCTTGTAACCCTAGTGCGAGTGCGTGTTCACGACCGCCGCTTCCGACTAGGAGGATTTTCATGGTTTAGATGAAATCCTTCACGACAATTGTTTGGTCGCGACCCGGTCCAACGCCGATCGCGCTCATCGGCGCACCGGAAATTTTTTCAAGGAAGGCGATGTAATCCTGGGCGTTCTTTGGAAGATCACTGATCTTGCGTGCTCCTGAAATATCTTCAGTCCAACCTGGCAAGTTTTCGTAAATTGGCTTTGCATGGTGGAAATCAGATTGCGACGCAGGAAGTTCTTCGACGCGCTTGCCATCAATTTCATAAGCCACGCAGACTGGAATCTCTTTCCAACCAGTTAGCACATCGAGCTTGGTTAAGAAGAAATCGGTGAGTCCATTAACGCGAACCGCATAACGCGCAATCGGTGCGTCATACCAACCACAACGACGCGCGCGACCAGTTGTTACACCGATTTCACCGCCGATGGTGCGCAACTTTTCACCATCTTCATCAAAGAGTTCGGTTGGGAATGGGCCCGAACCAACACGAGTTGTGTAGGCCTTAACGATTCCGATGACACGATCGATCTTGGTTGGTCCGATGCCAGAACCCGTGCAAGCACCGCCTGCGGTTGGGTTTGAAGAGGTAACGAATGGATATGTACCGTGATCAACATCGAGCAGAGTGCCCTGTGAACCTTCCAGTAATACGCGCTTTCCGGCCTTTAAAGCTTGATCTAGCAACAGAACAGTGTCGGCAACGTATGGGCGCAAGATTTCTGCATATTCGAGATATTCGTTAAGTACTTCATCAACTTCTATGTTCTTGCGATTGAAGACTTTGATTAGTACTTGGTTCTTATCGCGGAGTGCGCCTTCGATCTTCTGGCGCAAGATAGATGGATCAAAGAGATCTTGTACGCGGATGCCGATGCGGTTGATTTTGTCAGCATAAGCCGGACCTATTCCGCGACCAGTTGTACCGATCTTTGATTTACCTAAGAAGCGTTCTGAAACTTTATCGATGGTGCGGTGATACGGCGTAATCAAATGCGCGTTGGTTGAGATAACCAACTTTGAACAATCGATTCCGCGTTCAGTTAAACCACGAATTTCTTCAAGGAGAACACCTGGATCAATCACAACGCCGTTACCGATTACGGGAACAACGTTGGGACTCAAGATTCCGGATGGAAGTAAGTGAAGTGCGTACTTTTGATCTCCGATAACCACGGTGTGGCCCGCGTTGTTGCCGCCCTGATAGCGAACGACATAATCAACGCGGTCACCGAGAATATCTGTGGCTTTACCCTTGCCTTCGTCGCCCCATTGAGCTCCGAGCAAAACTAACGCTGGCATGGCAAAACCTCTCCGCAGATGTTAACTAATTAAATTATTTTAATTTACTTCTTGATTACTTCTTAAGTGATGTTCCGGTTGAACGAAGGTCTTCGCAAGCATGTGCAACGCGAGCTGCCATTCCTGCTTCCGCAGCCTTACCCCACGCACGTGGGTCGTAAGCCTTCTTATTTCCAACTTCGCCATCGATCTTAAGAACGCCGTCGTAATTTTTGAACATGTGGTCAACAACTGGACGTGTGAATGCGTACTGAGTATCAGTATCGATATTCATCTTGATTACGCCGTAATCAAGTGAGTCGCGGATTTCTGAAAGAAGTGAGCCGGAACCACCGTGGAATACGAGATCCATTGGCTTGCTTCCTGCCGCAAGGCCCTTCTTAGCAACAACTGCATCTTGCAGCGTCTGCAAAATCTTTGGCTGCAAGACAACGTTGCCTGGCTTGTAAACACCGTGCACGTTTCCGAAAGTTGCGGCAACCATGTAGCGACCGCGTTCTCCGAGACCGAGAGTTTCGATAGTCATTAGCGCATCTTCAGGTGTTGAGTACAACTTGGCATCGTGCTTTGCTTCAACGCCGTCTTCTTCGCCACCGACAACACCGATTTCGATTTCTAGAATGGTGCGAGCTGCAACAGACTTAGTTAATAGTTCATCTGCAATCTTCATATTTTCAGTCATATCAACTGCTGAGCCATCCCACATATGTGAGTTAAAGAGTGGTGCTTGACCGTTCTTGATGCGTTGTGCGCCGATTTCAAGAAGTGGACGCATGTAGCCATCGAGCTTTTCAGCTGGGCAGTGATCGGTGTGGATTGCAATATTTACGTTGTAATTCTTGGCAACAACGTGTGCGAACTCAGCGAGCGCAACTGCGCCATCGACCATGTTCTTTACAGTTGAGCCGGATGCGTATTCGGCACCGCCCCAAGAAAATTGAATGATTCCATCTGATTCGGCTTCGGCGAAACCACGAATAGCCGCGATGATGGTTGATGAAGAAGAAACGTTAATTGCGGGATATGCGAATGCGCCAGCTTTGGCGCGATCAAGCATTTCTGCGTAAATTTCAGGGGTTGCAATGGCCATGATGACTCCAAATTATCTCGGGGTGTAATCCCTGACCGAGCGCGTCATTGGGCCGAATTCAGGCTTACGCCATATCCAACCACCTTCGTGGACGGATGAAAAATCGCCATTCCCTACACGCGTAAGAATTGGCGATTCTCCAGCCGAGTTGGGGCTTTCTACGGATGGATCGACTTCTGCAGGAAGGCGATCAGGCCAGCCAGTAGCGCCGGATTGGTGATCAGTTTTAGGAATATGGCTAGAAATGAAGTGAGCATTTTTTTCCTCTCTTTAGACGATTTCAAGGTTTGGGATCATCCCTTCTTTCTTCTCTCTCACATCGCTAAAGCCTTCCCCCTGTTGATATTCACGGGTAATCTGCAGAGTTATGAGCAACGCATCTACTGGCGATTCAATTGAAAATCTTTCACACGAAAATCGCCACTTTCCACCAAGCGCCGCCTTTACCGCGCAAGCCAATGCAAAAGCTGATTTATATGCACATGCCGAGAAAGATCGCTTGGCTTTCTGGGAAGAACAGGCGCGCGAGCTAACTTGGGATAAGAACTGGGACACCGTTCTTGAGTGGAATCCTCCGTATGCAAAATGGTTTATTGGCGGAAAGTTAAATGCATCGGTTAATGCACTAGATCGCCATGTTGCTGCAGGTCGCGGAGATCGGGTGGCTTTTCATTTTGAAGGCGAACCTGGTGATACGCAGAAAATTACATATGCGCAAATGTTGGCAGATGTATCTAAGGCTGCGCACGCGCTAACGCAAATCGGAATTAAAGCTGGCGATCGTGTTGCAATTTATATGCCGATGATTCCGGAATCAGCGGTTGCGATGTTGGCATGTGCGCGAATCGGTGCGGTGCACTCGGTCGTATTTGGTGGTTTCTCTGCCGATGCGCTGTTATCGCGCATTCAAGATGCCGATGCAAAGTTAGTGATAACTGCTGATGGGGGTTTCCGTAAAGGCGGCGCTTTCGCGCTAAAACCAGCGGTCGATGAGGCGTTAAAAGGTAAACACAACGTTGCAAAAGTTATAGTTGTAAAGCGCACCGGAGAAGAAACCGCGTGGAATTCAGATCGCGATATCTGGTGGCACGAGCTAGTTGATGACCAAAGTAGCGTCCATGCACCTGAATTCTTTGATAGCGAGCATCCGCTATTTATTCTCTACACCTCAGGCACAACTGCTAAACCAAAGGGCATTTTTCATACAACTGGCGGTTATTTGACCCAAGCTGCATATACGCATCGGGTGATCTTCGATATCAAACCAGAGAGCGATGTTTATTGGTGCACGGCGGATGTTGGCTGGATTACCGGCCATTCATATGTTGTTTATGGCCCGCTTATTAATGGTGCAACGCAAGTTATGTATGAAGGAACACCAGATACGCCAAATAAAGGCCGCATGTTCGAGATCGTTGCAAAGTACGGCGTAACCATCTTGTACACCGCTCCAACTTTGATCCGCACTTGGATGAAATGGGGAGATGAATTTCCAAAAGCACATAATTTATCTTCGCTGCGTTTACTCGGTTCGGTTGGCGAGCCAATTAATCCAGAAGCATGGATGTGGTACCGCGAAATTATTGGCGCAAATAATTGTCCAATCGTTGATACCTGGTGGCAGACCGAAACTGGCGCGATCATGATTTCACCACTGCCCGGTGTTACTTCTACCAAGCCAGGTTCTGCGATGAAAGCCATTCCGGGAATCAGTGCAGTTGTTGTAGATGAAAATGCAACTGCAGTTCCAAATGGACATGGCGGTTTCTTAATTTTGGATAAACCTTGGCCATCTATGTTGCGTGGTGTTTGGGGCGAAGATGAACGTTATAAGGAAACTTATTGGTCCCGTTTTAAAGGAATCTACTTCGCAGGAGACGGCGCCAAGTTAGATGAAGAAGGTGCAATCTGGTTGATGGGACGCGTCGATGATGTCATGAACGTGTCTGGCCACCGCATTTCTACAACTGAAGTTGAATCCGCTCTAGTTTCACATGAAGCAGTTGCCGAGGCTGCCGTCGTTGGCGCCGCAGATGAGATGACTGGGCAGGGAATCGTAGCCTTCGTAATTTTGCGTGGTGGAATTCCGCACGCCGGCGGCGAAGAGTTAGTGAAAGAGTTACGCGCTCACGTGACTAAGGAAATTGGGGCAATTGCTCGTCCGCGGCAGATTATGGTCGTTGCGGAATTGCCAAAGACGCGCAGCGGAAAGATCATGCGTCGCTTACTTAAAGATGTCGCGGAAAATCGGGCGGTTGGTGATGCCACGACTCTGGCAGATCCAAATGTTATGAAGCTTATTTCTGAAGGCTTAAATTCTTCTAAAGATGAAGATTGAGGAACTCTTCCTTAACCCAGTCGTTTGCTTGAGTAATTAACCCTGGAATATAGGGCTGAACTTTAGGAAGGATTTGGCTATCGGCAATTTGATTCTGCGCCGCTTGCCAAGGCGACCAAAGCAGCACTGTGGCGATTAAATAGAGAGCGATAACTGTGCGCGCCAGTTCGAGCGCTGTTCCGGCAATTGAATCTAAAAAGGCGAGCGGACCACGAAATACGGTGGCGCGTAAACCTTTAGCTAGCCAACCACCAATAAAAGAACATAGATAGCCACTAGCGACAATTGCGATTATGACAAAACCGATTCTTTTAATATCAAGCGTCCAGTCATGCGAAAATTTAAGTGAGAGATAAATACCGAGAACTCCGCCGAGCACAAAGCCTACAAACTTGAAGAGTGTACGTATAAAACCATTGCGGTAACCGATTACGGCAGAAAATATTAGCGCTACGAGAATTACCAAATCTGCCAACATTAAATCTTTACTCCCAAGTGTTCTGCTGTTAAATCAACCAGTTCTTGCTCTGATTTTATAACGCCGATCTTCTTAAATGTGACTTTCCCAGTTTCATCGATAAACCAAGTCACCGGAACTCCCATGCCGAAGTAACTTCGAGTTTTATTTTCACGGTCATAAAAATTTGGCCAAGTCATTCCATGTTTTTCGATAAATCGTTTGGAATTTTCTGGTGAAGACTCTTCGACTGCAACGCCTATTAGCTGTACTTTTCCTTTCGCCTTGCTATAAAAGTGAACAAATTCAGGCATTTCGGCCAAACAGGTAGTGCACCAAGAACCCCAAACGTTAATAACCATCGGGCCGCGCAGAGCTTGAATCACTGCTCCTTCAGAACCATCTAAACATTCCACGGAAATTCCATTGGTCACTGATTTATCGGTGGTAACCGAACTACACGAAACTACTTCGCCGCCAACTGCCACTGGTTCTGGCGCCGCGCAACCAGTAAGGAATAGCGAAGCGCTAAGTACGAGGGCGCGCTTCATCGGAAATCTGCATCGCTTTTAACTAGCGCTTTCGCTTTCAATTTATCCATTTCACCAATTCCAACCGATGGGCAAATCTTGGCAACCGGACAAGCGCCACATGCTGGTTTGCGGGAATGACAAATGCGACGTCCATGCCAGATCATGCGTTGTGACAAATTGGTCCACTCTCTTTGAGGAATCAACTCTCCCACTTCAAATTCTACTTTCACGGGATCTTGCGATTGGCTCCACTCAAATCTGCGGGAGAGACGGCCAAAATGGGTATCGACAGTGATCCCAGGAATATCAAAGGCATGGCCCAGTACGACGTTGGCTGTTTTACGGCCCACCCCTGGCAAAGTAATTAACTCTTCAAGAGTCTGTGGGACTTCTCCGTCAAAATCTTCAATTATCTTGATTGCTAAACCTTGAATGTGGCGAGCTTTGGCGCGGAAGAAACCAGTTGTATAAATCAAATCTTCAATATCGTTTAATGAGGCTCTGGCATATGCCCGCACATTCTTATACTTCTTAAAT
This sequence comes from Candidatus Planktophila sp., assembly GCA_024641555.1. The sequence continues at coordinate 15,155 of JAHECV010000003.1, read as the reverse complement.
AGCGCAGGAGTAACTTGATTAACTCGCTTATCAGTGCATTGTGCGGATAAGACTGTTGCAATCGTCAATTCCAGTGGATTAGAAAAATCTAATTCACAGCGCACATTGGGATATGTCTTGCTCAATATTCGATAGATAGCCCTTGCGCTTTTCTGAGTTTCGCGATCAGGGGCCATGCGAGTAAACTACCTATGTGCCTCAAGAAGATGAAGTCGTACGTAGAGCCCCGCTCTTCACAGCCCTAGATGACGCTGCCGCAGCATCACTGCGCGCCTCAATGGACACTGTAAAAATTGCCAAGGGTTCTATCCTCTTCAAAGAAGGCGATGATGGCGAACATCTTTATGTCATCATCGAAGGAAAACTCAAGCTCGGAACTTCTAGTGGTGATGGCCGCGAGAACTTGCTTTCAATTCTCGGCCCTGGCGAAATGTTCGGCGAGCTTTCTCTCTTTGATCCCGGCCCACGCACTTCAACCGCAACTGCCGTTACAGATGCAAAACTTCTTTCGCTCAGCCATGAGAAAGTCATTCCTTGGCTTAAGCAGAACCCCGAAGTTTCACTTCAACTCTTAACTCGACTTTCACAACGCCTACGCCGCACCAATGAAGCAGTCGGCGATCTAGTTTTCTCTGATGTTCCAGGTCGCGTCGCTAAGGCGCTTATCGATCTTGGTGATCGATTCGGAAAGACAACTTCTGACGGTCTGCTTGTTAACCATGATCTAACGCAAGAGGAACTTGCTCAGCTTGTGGGCGCATCACGCGAAACAGTAAATAAGGCGCTTGCCGACTTCGCTGGTCGCGGATGGCTAAAGCTAGATGGCCGCTCAGTGCTTATTACTGATGTCGAACGTTTAAGTAAGCGTTCTCGCTAGTTAATTTCTTTAGCTAATTACGCAACTTCAACGGTGAGTTCAACCTCAACCGGTGAATTCAAAGGAAGTTCGGCAACGCCAAGTGCGCTACGTGCAGCAATGCCAGCTTCGCCCCAAATATGCATAAATAATTCAGATGCACCGTTGGCAACGAATGGTTGGCTAACAAATCCTGGCGCACCATTTACGTAGCAAACTACGCGAACAACTTTTACGATTGAATCGACTGGCGCAACAAGCTCAACTGCAGCAAGGGCATTTAACGCACAGATTTCCGCTAATTCTTTGGCACGTTCTTGGGTAATTTCAGCGCCAACTTTGCCGGTGTCGGCGATTGCGCCATCAACCATTGGCAGTTGCCCTGCAGTGAAAACAATATTTCCGGTGCGAACTGCAGGAACATAAGCAGCAACTGGCTTTGCCGCAACAGGAAGTGTTAAACCTTTTTCGCCCAACTTTGCGCGGACATCGATAGCCATAATTACTTAACCTCTCGCTTCATATAAGCAACGAGTTGTTCGCCGCCTGGTGCTGGAATAACGGTTACGAGTTCCCACCCATCAGAACCCCAAGTATCGAGAATCTGCTTTGTTGCGTGAGATAGAAGTGGAACAGTTGCGTATTCGAATTTCATTAATTTCCTCCGGCTAGTGCAGCTTTAACGAGTGATGAAACCATTGCGCCATCTGCTTTTCCGGCGATCTGTGACTTGATCGCGCCCATTACCTTGCCCATATCGGCCGGCCCGGCTGCGCCAGTTGCTGCAATTGCATCTGCAATTAACTGCTTTACGTCATCTTCCGAAAGTTGTGCTGGCAAATACTTCGCGATTACTTCGCCTTCGGCTTTTTCTTCTGCCGCTTTATCAGCGCGGCCTGCTTTGCCAAATTCTTCTGCAGCTTCGCGACGCTTCTTGGCTTCACGCGATAGAACGGTAATTATCTCGTCATCGCTAAGCGTGCGCGCTTCTTTACCTGAAACTTCTTCATTAGTGATCGCGGTCAAGACCATGCGGATCGTGCCTGATACAACCTTGTCACTGCTGCGAATCGCTTCAGTAAGGTCGCTCTTAAGTGTCTCTTTGAGTCCCACTTGATTGTTGCTCCAAACCCTTGAAATAACCAAACCCTTGAATT
>JAHECV010000003.1:0-13042 GCA_024641555.1 Candidatus Planktophila sp. | reverse complement strand
CCTAGGTGTATCTTCTCATGTAATGAGTTATCAACTTCGCCAGGCCGAGATCCCAATCCTGCCCGCTGGCCATGCACCGATCCGCGTTCTGCACTTCTCGGATCTGCACCTGACGCCTGCGCGCAAGACCGAAATAGCCGACATCAAATCCTTTATCGATCTCTCCCCTGACTTAGTTATCTCAACCGGAGATTTCTTAGCTCATATGCAAGCTGTTCCCGTCGCACTCGACGCCCTAGATTCACTGCTAAACCTTCCTGGCTTATTCGTCTTTGGTTCTAACGATTATTACGCGCCAAAACCTAAGAATCCGCTTAAGTATTTACTTCCAAACCACGGAAAACGCATTCATGGTGAAGATCTGCCATGGCCAGATTTAGATAGCGGTTTGCAATCACGTGGTTGGATAAATCTCAATCGTTCACGTGCCACAATAAAAATTAAAGATACAACTATCGAAACTCGCGGCACCGATGATGCTCACCTTGAATTCGATGACTACTCACTGGTCGCAGGAAAACCTGGTCAATGTGACATCGCAATCGGGGTTACGCATGCCCCATATTTAAGAATTATCGAAGGAATGTCGCGTGATGGTTTAGATGCGATATTTGCGGGACATACTCATGGCGGTCAAGTTCGTTTGCCGTTGCCTGGTGGTTCGCGCGCCTTAACTACAAATTGCGATCTACCAACTTGGCGAGCACGCGGCTTAACAAAGTTTGGAAATGAGCCTTACTTACATGTTTCAGCAGGAATGGGAACAAGTCCCTTTGCCCGAATTCGTGTAGCAAGTCCGCCAGAGGTAAGTTTAGTAACGCTTACTGCAAAGCTTTAATATCAGCGTCAACCATTAACTCGGCCAACTCTTTCCAATGAGTTGTCGCCTTCCAACCAAGGGCTTTAGTTGCCTTTGATGGATCTCCAATTAGCGCATCAACTTCAGTTGGGCGGATATATTTCTTATCGGTTTCCACATGGTCTTGCCAATTTAAATCTGCGCGTGCAAAGGCCGCTTCTGCAAAGTCTTTAACCGTTGCTCCGACACCGGTAGCAACTACATAATCTGATGGCTTATCTTGCTGCAACATCAGCCACATTGATTCGACGTATTCCTTGGCGTAACCCCAGTCGCGTACGGCATCTAGATTTCCAAGAAATAATTTCTCTTGCTTGCCGGCCTTGATCGCCGCAACTGCTCGCGTGATTTTGCGAGTTACGAATGTTTCACCGCGACGTGGTGATTCGTGGTTAAACAAAATTCCGTTTGTGGCGTGCATGCCATAGCCATCGCGATAGTTAACGGTGCACCAGTAAGCCATTAACTTCGCTGCCGCGTAGGGAGATTGCGGGCGGAACATAGAGTGTTCGTTCTGTGGCGGCGGAGTAGAGCCAAAGAGTTCAGAGGTTGATGCTTGATAGAAGCGAGTATCGATATCTGCTGAACGAATCGCTTCCAGCAGACCAACTGCGCCAACGGCATCTACTTGTCCGGTGTATTGCGGCATGGTGAAAGAAACCTGCACGTGAGACTGTGCGCCAAGGTTATAAACCTCAGTTGGTTTGATTTCGCGGATTAAATTTGTAAGTCCAACGCCATCGATCAGATCGCCATAGTGCAAGAAAAGCTTTGGGTTTTTCGCGTGTGGATCTTCGTAAATATGATCAATACGAGAAGTGTTAAAGGTTGAAGAGCGGCGGATGAGCCCGTGTACTTCATAGCCCTTGGCGAGCAAAAATTCTGCGAGATATGAACCATCTTGGCCGGTAACACCGGTTATAAAAGCAACTTTTCTACTCATCGTCGACTTACTCCCTTTGCAGTTGCATCGATGTACCACTCGATTGTTGAAGCGATTCCGTCTCTTAGTGAGATCGCAGGTGACCAACCTAGCGATTTAACCTTTGCTACATCAAGAACCTTGCGCGGTGTTCCGTCGGGTTTCGATGAATCCCAGGCAATTTCTCCTGTAAATCCTGCAACTTCGGCGACTAATTCGGCTAGCGCCTTAATTGTTAAATCTTCACCACTGCCAATGTTTAGGTGCAGTCCAGAATCGTATTTTTCACCGGCAAGTACAACGGCTGCAGCCAAATCGTCAACGTGTAAGAACTCACGCATTGGTGAGCCAGTACCCCATAAAGTCTCTTTCGCGCGACCAGACTCTTTCGCTTCTACAAAACGGCGGATAAATGCTGGCAAAACGTGCGAACCTTGAAGTTCGAAATTATCGTTTGGACCGTAAAGATTTGTCGGCATAAGTGATATCCACTTGCGGTCGTACTCTTTACGGAAAGATTTAATCAACTCAATGCCCGCAATCTTGGCAATTGCATAGGCAGAGTTAGTTTCTTCTAGCGGACCAGTTAATAAATATTCTTCTTTGATTGGCTGAGCGCAATCGCGTGGATAGATACAACTTGATCCAAGGAAGATAAATTTTTCGACATCTGCAGCATGGGCAGCTTCCATCAAATTACTTTGGATCCGTACGTTATCGGCTAAAAACTCAACCGGAAAAGCGTTATTTGCTCCGATGCCGCCTACCTTGGCTGCCGCATCTACAACGATGGAGGGCTTGGCTTTCTTGATGAAATCAATCGTTGTATCGCGGTCAAGGAGATCGCAGACGCTGCGGTTAATGCCGATTACCTTCTGGCCAGTTTTTTCGTAGGCGCGGACGATTGCTGAACCAGCAAGACCGGTGGCACCTGCGACAACGATGGTCATGCAGTGAGTCTACAGGCGAGAAGATGCTGAATTAGTTAGTGAATTCAGCAGCTAAAAGTTCGGCAATTTGTGCAGTATTTAACGCTGCGCCCTTGCGCAAATTATCGCCGCAGACAAATAGATCTAATGACATTGGATCATCGATGCTCTTACGAACACGTCCCACCCAAGTCGGATCGGTGCCAACAACATCTGCCGGAGTTGGGAATTTATGGTTTTCTGGATCGTCAACCAACTTCACTCCGGCAGCATTCTGCAAGATATCTTGCGCTGCTTTACGTGATGGTTCCTTGGCAAATCTTGCGTGAACAGTAAGTGAGTGAGTTGTAATGACTGGAACTCGTACGCATGTTGCCGAGACTTTTAGGTCTGAAAGTCCCAGGATCTTGCGTGATTCGTTACGAACTTTGAGTTCTTCAGATGAGTAACCATCTTGCTTTAGCGAACCAGCCCAAGGAATAACGTTCATGGCCAGTGGAGCTGGGAATGGTCCAAGGTCTGTAATTAAAGTACGAACATCGCCTGCCACATCGCCGAGTCCTTTACCTGCAACGGCATCAATCTGTGCACGCAGTGCATCAATTCCTGGTTGACCAGCACCTGATGCTGCTTGGTATGAAGAAACAACTAACTCTTTTAGTTCGTACTCTTTGTGAAGCGCGCCCATGGCGACGATCATTGAAAGTGTTGTGCAATTTGGGTTAGAGATAATTCCACGTGGACGGTTCTTAACTTGTTCTGGATTTACTTCTGGAACTACAAGCGGAACGTCGGCATCCATACGGAATGCACCAGAGTTATCTACAACGACTGCGCCACGTGATGCAGCGATTGGTGCCCACTCAGCTGAAACTTCATCGGGCACATCGAACATTGCTACATCAATGCCATCAAATGCTTCAGGTGAAAGTGCAACAACAGTTAACTCTTCACCGCGACATATCAACTTCTTACCAGCGCTGCGTGCAGATGCGATCAAGCGGATCTCGCCCCAAACATCTTCGCGCTCTGACAGAATTCCGAGCATTACTGTGCCGACTGCACCGGTGGCACCGACAACTGCGAGTGATGGCTTCTTTGATGTACTCATCGTCCTGAACCTCCGTAGACAACTGCTTCAACTTGATCGGCATCTAATCCGAAGGCGGTATGCGCTGCACGAACACCCTTTTCGAGATCGCTTTCGCGGCAGATGATTGAAATACGGATTTCAGAGGTTGAAATCATTTCAATATTGAGCCCAGCTTCAGCCATCGCCGCAAAGAATGTTGCTGTTACGCCTGGGTGAGAACGCATTCCGGCGCCAACAAGTGAGAGCTTGCCGATTGAATCGTCATATTGAATCGACGCAAAACCAACTTCACCTTGAATGCGCTTCAAAATTGCAGTTGCGTTAGCGCCTTCTGCTTTAGGAACAGTAAATGAAATATCGGTAAGTCCGGTTGCTGCGGCAGAAACGTTTTGGACGATCATGTCGATGTTGATATCGGCATCAGCGATAGCTTGGAAGATGCGTGCAGCAATACCGGTGCGATCAGGCACGCCAACGATAGTGATCTTGGCTTCGGATTTATCGTGTGCGATACCCGAGATGATTGCTTGCTCCATGTTTCCTCCTTCAGGATGGTTTTCAACCACCCAGGTTCCTTCGTTTGGTGAAAATGATGAACGTACGTGAATTGGTAAGTTGTAACGGCGTGCGTATTCGACGCAACGCAAGTGCAGAACTTTTGCACCAGCTGCAGCAAGTTCAAGCATTTCTTCATATGTAACAGTTTTTAATTTACGTGCTGCAGGAACAACGCGCGGATCAGAACTGAAAACGCCATCAACATCTGTGTAAATTTCACAGACATCAGCATCAAGTGCGGCGGCAAGTGCAACTGCAGTTGTATCTGAACCACCGCGACCTAAAGTTGTAATGTCTTTGGTATCTTGCGAAATTCCTTGGAAGCCGGCAACAATTGCAATTGCACCATCGGCGAGCGCTTCTTGAATTCGTCCTGGCGTTACATCGATGATGCGCGCGCGACCATGTGCAGAATCTGTAATCACTCCAGCTTGTGAGCCGGTAAAGGATCGAGCTTCATGTCCCAAATTTGAAATCGCCATTGCAAGAAGTGCCATAGAAATACGCTCACCGGCGGTCAACAACATATCTAGTTCGCGGCCTCCCGGAATTGGGGTAACTGCGTTGGCCAAATCGATTAGTTCGTCGGTGGTGTCGCCCATCGCGCTGACAACCACAACGACTTGATTGCCATCTTTCTTCGCCGCCACGATGCGCGCGGCCACGCGCTTCATGCCCTCGGCATCGGCAACGGAGGATCCGCCATATTTCTGAACAATGAGTCCCATGGCTCAATAGTGAACTAATTTGGGGCGCCTTGCCACCCGATTAGGGAATATCTCAATATATGGAACGGTTAGCCTATCAAATAGTGAGACGATCAGCTTTCTACGTTACGGCGACCTTCAAATGCGCGGCCCAGCGTTACTTCATCTGCATATTCGAGATCGCCGCCCACCGGCAGACCGCTGGCCAGACGCGAGACCTTGATGCCCAGTGGCTTAATCATGCGGGCTAAATAAGTGGCTGTTGCTTCGCCTTCGAGATTTGGGTCGGTCGCCAAGATGACTTCGGTGATATTTGAATCAGAGAGACGAACCATTAACTCGCGGATACGCAGTTGATCGGGGCCAATGCCATCGATCGGACTAATGGCGCCACCAAGGACGTGATATTTGCCGCGGAACTCGCGAGTGCGTTCGATTGCGATTACATCTTTACTCTCTTCGACAACACAAATTTGGGCAGGATCGCGACGCGGATCGCGACAGATACGACATTCGGTTTCTTCGGAAACGTTTCCGCATTGGTTACAGAACTTAACGCGCTCTTTAACTGTGCGAATTGCATCCACCAGTGCAAGAGCTGCATCGCCATCGGTCTGCAAAATATGAAACGCGATGCGTTGGGCGCTCTTTGGACCAATACCTGGCAAGCGACCTAAAGCATCGATGAGATCTTGGATCGCACCTTCATACATGCCTGTGCTCATTAGTCCTTATTCTTTTCGCTGATCACAGTAGCACCGAGTTCGGCGGCAAGTAACGCTGCACCACTTAGTAAGGTTTTATCAGTAGGCGCTTCATCTACGCGAACTGCACGTGCTTCAGGAGTTGAAGTTGTATCGATTGATGCATCAACTACTACTTCGATCTTGCGATCAATGCCCACAATTTCGATAAACGCTTGGCGCAGAATTTCATCTGATTCAGAGCGAACAAAAGAATCACGGGCTCCGGCGTTAACAATTCCAATCGTGATTAGTTTTTCATCTACCGCAATTATCTGCGCGGAGGCTGAAAGCAAAGACCAAGTCAATCGGCGACGTTTCTTCACGTTTTCGATTACATCTGGCCAAAGGCGCCTTAGTCCAGAAATATCTATCTGCTTATTGGAAGCAGCCTTTGGAGATTCGGGAACTTTTTCAGACTTCACAGAAACTGCTTGGCTTGGCGCCTCGGGTAAAGCTTCTTTAGAGTCGCCCGCGCCAACAGTTTCTTTAGAAGTCGCTACCTCTATTGGTGCCGTGGTTTTCTTTGCTGGGGTGGGCGAAGGTGTCGCGATGTTTTCTACGCGCTCGAGGCGTTCGATGCGCGAAAGTAATCCCGCTTCAGAGTTATCTCCTCCCGGCAACAACATGCGGCCGCAGATTAGTTCGAGGATTAAGCGAGGCGCAGTGGCACCGCGCATCTGAGTTAAACCTTCGGCGGCAATATCTGCAGAACGAGATAAGTTAGCAGCGCCGATATTGGCGGCTTGTTTGCGCATGCGCTCGAGTTGATCATCGGGAAGTCCACGCAAAATTGAATTTGCGTTGGTGGCTTCAAGTGCATCAACGATCATTAGATCGCGTAGACGTTCGAGTAAATCACCTGCGAAGCGCCGTGGATCATGTCCTGATTCAATTACACGATCAACGGTTTTAAATAACGTTGCACCATCGCGGGCGGCAAGTGCATCAACTGCATCATCTAATAACGCGCCATCGGTGAAACCAAGTAATTGGATCGCGATTTCATAGCTAACTCCATCTGGGCCAGCACCTGCTAGTAATTGGCCAAGTACAGATAAAGCATCACGAACTGAGCCGCCGCTAGCGCGAACAACCAGTGGAATAACGCCCTTTGCAACGGTTACGCCTTCTTCTTTACAAATCTTTTCAAGGTGTTCGGCCAAGATTCCAGGTGGTACCAAGCGGAATGGATAGTGGTGGGTACGTGAGCGAATAGTTGAGATCAACTTTTCTGGTTCAGTTGTTGCAAAGATAAAAATTACGTGAGGAGGTGGTTCTTCAACTACTTTGAGAAGCGCGTTTGCGGCTCCTGGCCCAAGCTGGTGGGCTTCGTCAATGATGTAAATCTTGTACTTGCTTTGTACTGGTGCAAAGAATGCTTTATCGCGCAGATCGCGTGCATCATCAACTAAACCATGTGTTGCCGCATCGAGTTCAATGACATCGAGTGAACCCGGACCATTTGCCACCAAATCTTTACAGGATTGGCAAAGTCCACATGGCGTTGGCGTTGGACCTTTTTCGCAGTTAAGAGATCGCGCCATGATGCGAGCGCTAGAAGTTTTTCCGCAACCGCGTGGACCGCTAAATAAATATGCGTGATGTGTTTTTCCTGAAGTAAGTGCGTTAGAGAGTGGAACAGTTACATGTTCTTGTCCGATCACATCGGCAAAAACAGATGGTCGATACTTGCGATACAACGCGAGTGACATATTCACTCCTCTCTTCTCGCTTCCAATACTTCACAATACTTAAAGGACCCCTCACGCACCCATCAGAGCACGCCTACCCTTGCTGTATTCCTACCCTGGGGGAGTTCAGCGCGGTAATGCCGCGTGAGGGATCTGGCGTAAGGATAGTTGTTACACCTATACCCTTAGCCAGTCGGGAGCGATCCCGCCAGGAGGATTCGCATAGCGGCCGAGTGCGCACGCTTGGAAAGCGTGTAAAGGGCAACCTTTCGAGGGTTCAAATCCCTCATCCTCCGCCAGAAGGTTGATTGTGGATAACTTTCGAGGCGATCTCTGAAATTTTGAGAATGTCTGTTTATGAAAAGAAAATTAACGGCAATTCTTACAGTTTTGGCATTTTCTTTGAACCTTTTATTATCAAATCCGGCACAAGCTGTTGCTACTCCACCGCTTACAAGATGCAACATCAAGATAGATGACCCGCATATTTCTGAGAACTTACTTCGGACTCGCAATCTACGGGTGGTAAAAGTCAATGCGCGCTCTAAGTGTAATAAGTCAATGCGCGACCTGGTTCTGACTGTGGAGATTTACAAGGTTGGGCTAATTAAAAATTATCGAGTTGCCAAAGAAGAATTTTCAATCATGGGCAATATACAAGCCAACAGAGTGATCAAAAATCAAAAAACTTATGCAAAATGTGAAGATAGGAGAGAAAGTAAATACTTTGGAATTGCATACGCAAGCGCGATAATTGATGGAAAACCCAGTAAAACGCTGAAGGTTTTATCCGAGAAAACTAAACTCCTAAAATGTGGAAGTTGATATAAACTTTATTTATGCCTGAATCCAGATCAGAAATTTCAATCGGAAAAACCGAATGGGATCAGAAGTATTTCAAATTGGTGCTTGAACTTGAAGAGCGATTCGCCTCTCGCTACGAAATACAGGCTTCAAAATTGCTAGAAGAAAAATCGATAGAAATTTTGGTTAATGGTATTTGCATAATTTATAAACTTGATAGACGTGGTTGTACTTATTTTATGCAAGACGAGAAAAACTCAATTCTTCAAAAGGGTTGGTCTCGCCTAGGTTGGGGTAAGTCGGCAAAACGCAAGGCGCTGCCCCATCTTTTTGCAAAATCAGAAGCCAACCATTTAATTGACCTAAATCAATAATTCCGTTTTGAATTTAATTTAAATCTCGACGCCGATGTATTTAGTCTCGAGGAATTCGTGAATGCCATCGAAGCCACCTTCGCGGCCAAGACCGCTCTGCTTAACGCCACCGAAAGGTGCAGCAGGATCAGAGATAAGTCCGCGGTTAATTGCAACCATTCCGGATTCAAGGGCTTCAGAGATCTGAATCGCGCGTTTTAAGTCTTCAGAGTAAACGTAGCTAATAAGTCCGAAGTCGGTGCTGTTTGCGAGTTCAATCGCTTCGGCGTCTGTATCAAATACAACTACTGGAGCCACTGGTCCGAAGACTTCATGGTTAAGTATTTCCGCTGCCTTATCTACTTCTAGAACAGTTGCAGGATAGAAAGCGCCAGGTCCATCTGGGGTCTTACCGCCTGTTAATACCTTTGCACCGGACTTGATTGAGTTATCTACCAGTTCTGCAATCTTGTTACGCTCTTTTACAGAAACACTGGCGCCGAGTTGTACTCCCGCATCACGTCCGCGACCCATCACAAATGAGCCCATCGCTGTCGCAAATTTTTCCATGAATTCTTTTGCGACTGGACGTTGTACATAAACGCGATTTGCAGCGGTGCAAGCAGCGCCACCGTTGCGCATCTTCGCCAACATCAATCCCTTAACTGCTTCATCAACATTGGCATCATCCATTACAACAAATGGTGCGTTTCCGCCGAGCTCCATTGAGCAGCGAATAACGTTATCTGCAGCCTCTTTCAGAATGATTCGGCCTACTTCAGTTGAACCTGTAAATGACAGGTTCTTAACTCGTGGATCGTGCAACATCTTGGCGATCGCAGGACCAGTTGGTGTTGGAAGAATTAAATTAACAACGCCCTTTGGAACGTCAGCACGATCAAGGATGTCAACGATGGCGAGCGCAGTCAGTGGAGTTTCACCAGCAGGTTTCAAAATCATCGTGCAACCTGCGGCTATTGCAGGTCCAATCTTGCGAGTTGCCATTCCGGCAGGGAAGTTCCATGGCGTAATTAGAATTGAAAGTCCGATTGGTTGATGGGTAACTAATATTCGTTTGTCACCGCTTGGAGACATGCGGAAATCGCCTGAGATTCGAACAGCTTCTTCAGAAAACCAGCGGAAAAATTCGGCAGCGTACGCGACTTCACCTTTTGCATCAGGTAGCGCCTTGCCATTCTCTTTAGAGATTAACTCAGCTAGATAATCGGCTTCTTGCGTCATTAACTCAAATGCTTTGCGCAGAATTTCGGCGCGTACGCGCGGTGCGGTCTTGGCCCAAGCAGGTGCGGCGCGATCGGCGGCAGCTAGGGCGGCCTCGATTTCGGCATCTCCGGCGGTGGCAACTTTGGCGATTACCGAGCCATCACTTGGATCAATTACATCCAAAGTGCCGTTTCCGTCGACCCATTGACCATCTATATATAACTGAGTGCGCATAAGATGAGCATACTGAACAGGTAATTAGACGCGCCAGCCGCGGAAACCGCAAGGAGTTGAAAGTGCCAAAGTCGTGGACAGATGGTGCACCTCAGCCTGTTGCAATGACGGATCACGCACACTTGAGCGATCCGCTTAGCTACAAAATTAAACGAGCTTTCCTGGGTGGTGCGCTAAATCGCCACTCACTCGGTCATCAACGACTTTCTAAACGCTATGCACTCGGAATCCTTTCCTCAGACTGTATTTCATCGTCTGCTTACGGCAGTGAACAGATTCTCATCGCACTACTTCCAGCTTTTGGATTGGCAGCATTTGCAATCTTGATGCCAATGACCGCAGTTGTTTTGGCAATTTTGGTATTAATCACACTTTCATATCGCAACGTGATAGATGTTTACACAAAAACAGGTGGGGCATACATAGTTTCGAGAGATAACTTCGGGCCGATTGTCGCGCAAATTGCCGCCGTTGCGCTGATGCTCGACTACATCGTGACAGTGGCAATTCAATCAGCCGCGGGTGTTGCTGCAATTATTTCCACTTTCCCATCGCTTGGTCCGTGGAAAATGCCGATGATCTTTGCAGTTATCGCTTTTCTAACTTATGGAAATTTACGTGGTGTGAAAGAAGCTGGAAAGGCATTTGCCTTCCCAACTTATTTCTTCGTTGGTTGCATGATGATTGTTTTTGGAATGGGGCTTTGGCGTCTATCACAGGGCACGCTTCCAGTATTAGCGACGGATCTTCCTGGCGCAGTTCATATTGGCCAAGAGCAAGGGCTCTTAACGGGAGCGGCGATTTTTATCCTGCTTCGCGCATTCGCAAACGGTGGTTCATCGCTTACTGGTTTAGAAGCGATCTCTGACGGTGTTGCGCTCTTTAAAACCCCAGAACATGTAAATGCTAAACGCACTCTGGTTGTAATGAGTTGCATTCTTGGAACGCTGGTTCTAGGAGTTTCCTACTTTGCACATCACATTCATGCGATGCCATACGAATCAGGAACCCCGACAGTTATCTCACAAATTGCTAAAGCGGCAGTGGGTGAAGGTGCATTTGGCAGCGTCATGTTTATCTTGGTTCAGTTAGCAACAATGCTCATTCTCTTTGCCGGTGCCAACACCACTTACAGCGCTTTCCCTTTGCTATGTAACTTCGTCGCCTCTGATGGTTATCTGCCGCGCCAACTTACTAAGCGCGGACACCGTTTAGCTTTCTCAAATGGAATTTTATTGCTCTCTGGCGGCGGAATTTTATTGGTTCTGATTACTGCAGGTTCAGTTGAACACCTCGTGGCCTTCTATGCACTTGGTGTTTTTACAGGTTTTACACTTGCTGGCTTTGGAATGACCAAGCATTCATTACGAACTAAGCCAAACGGATGGCGTATTCGAGTTGTTATTAACTCAGTAGCTGGATCTGTTTCTTTAATAATTGTGATCATCTTCTCCGTCGTGAAATTTACCGAAGGCGCTTGGCTGGTCTTAGTTACGGCGCCAATTTTGGTTATGAGTTTCCTTCGCTTGCGACGTCAATACACTCGCGAGCAAGAAGCACTTTCAGTGCGACAAGAACAAGAACGTGCAACAACTATCGCTCGCCATAATGTAACTGTGTTGGTTGACAACGTGGATATTGCAACAGTCGGTGCTATTCGTTATGCGCGCAGCCTAAAGCCAAGAAACTTGAGCGCGGTTCACTTTGTTATCGATGATCGTCGTGCTGAAGAAATTAAAGAAGCTTGGGCGCAATCAGATGCCCTTGATGATGTAACTCTCGAGTTTATTGATTGCCCTGATCGCCGCCTGGCAAACTCGGCGTTAGATTACGCAATTCGTATGACTGAAAAGAGCGATGTCGAGTTAACTCTTCTACTTCCACGTCGCGCATATTCAGGCTTCTTAGGTCGCTTGCTACATGATCAAACAGCAGAAGAAATCGCCGCACCGATTTCGCAGTTGCAACGTGTGGTGGCAACGATTGTTCCTTTTGACGTTGATCGAATTACATCTGCGGCGAAGTTAACAGTTCACCCAAGCCACGAAGTTAAACCTGCAGTTGCTCCGGTCGCAGAATTTAAACCCGTTCAAGAGGTTATAAAGAAAATTGAACCGATCAGTCACTACGCAGAAGATATGACGCCTATCGGAAAAATTGAATGGCGCAAGCGCGCTCATGTGCAAGGACAGGTCACTGCGATAAAGAATGCACCACGTGGTTCGGCGCCACTTCTACAAGTAGAAGTTTGGGATCAAACCGGAGGAGTAACACTTCACTTCTTGGGACGTCGTGAAATCGCTGGCCTTGAAGTTGGCTCACAGATTCGCGCTGAAGGCATGGTCGGTGAAGAAGATGGAGTCCTAACTATCTTGAACCCTTCTTACGAACTTCTCGTTTAACGTTGCCCTTCAAAAAAATCACGAAGTAGCTCTGCACACTCGGTTTCAAGCACACCAGAAGTGACCTCCAATTTATAGAGCGCCCTGGGATCGCGAATAACATCCCAAACTGAGCCGACAGCGCCACCTTTTGCATCCCATGCGCCAAAAATTAAATTTGAAATTCTTGATTGTGCAATTGCACCTGCACACATTGGGCACGGTTCTAAGGTAACAATTAACGTGCAGCCGTCCAGACGAGATTTCTGCAAACGTGCTGCCGCATTTCGAATAGCCACAATTTCTGCATGAGCCGTTGGATCATTATTTGCTTCTCGTTCATTCGAACCTGTACCGATTACGACTCCATCTTGATTAATTACGATAGCGCCAACAGGAACATCTCCTGTGCTTGCAGCGTGACGTGCGACCGCAATTGCTTCAAGCATCAGTGCCTCAGGTGTTTGAGCAGAAATAGTTATAACTCCAGCAGTTCTGTGAATTGATCGACAAATCCTAATCGACTTGCAATCGCCTCAAG
>JAHECV010000085.1 GCA_024641555.1 Candidatus Planktophila sp. | reverse complement strand
CGTGCGCTTTCTCTTTGGAATATCCAAAGAGCTCCATCAATACATAAGTTACGTAAGTCATGAGATTTACGGGATCATCCCAAACGATGGTCACCCATGGCGTATCGCCAGAGAAGATCGCGCGGATCTGCTCTTCGATATGGGTATCTGTCTTAACCATCATCGGATAATGATAGAGAATTCTGGGGCAGCAACTTGCCGCCAAATTTGATCCGCGCCGACGAGGATTTGGTAACGAGCAACTTGGCGTCCTTGCCCATCAATTGCAAAAGAAAAAGCACCTTGTTCATTAGTCGTTGCCGACGCAACGCTCTTCCATGCACCGCCGCTAAATTTCATAAGCGACACCAGCGCACCTGCTGTCCTTGGACGTACAACGCCGTCGATAACAAAAGGTGTTAGTGATTTAACGGTTCCGGGTGCTGAGATCGAAATTGTGCGATCAATCAAAATAGAGATCTCATTACTTAAAGACTCTGCCCGATCCCATGTGCCATCCGATGCGATGCGAATTGTGGTCGGCTTACCTAGCAAAATTGGAGTTGCAAACTTTCCATCAACGCCGGTTGTCGCACCACCAAGTACTCGCCAATTGGTATCAGGTGCGCTCTTGCCTTCGATGCGGATTGGGACATTTGCAACTGGAGATAAATCTTCCAATGTGAGTTGTGCCGAAAGATTAACCGCATTTCCATAGAGCGCCTCTGGCTTATCTAAAGCGAGAACGCTAAATACCTTTGCTGGTGCAATGTTAAGCGCAGTTTGGCGGATTGCTTCCATCGCCAACGGCTCTTCCATTCCTAAAGTCCAAGCGGTGACGCCGCCTAATTTATATTTAGCGACAAGCTCGCTTCGCAATTTATAGCTCTGAGCGTTTTGATACCAAGCGGTACGTGTTGCAGTGCAGATAGTTGAGCGACCATCTGCGGTAGATCCTTCATATGCTTTAGTGTAAGTAAAAGTAGCTTCGCCGAATTTCTCATCGAATACCGGCGTAACTTGGTAATTAGCAGCAAGGGTTGCAGCATCGCGCATCACAAATGTCGCAGCTTTTGCACCGACTTTTATTGCGTTGGCAAAAGGTGGAGGACAAACTCCTTCTACCTTAGTAACCCAGTCTCGCCCGTAACCGGCAAGCCCCACATAAACTTTCGATGCGGGCATAATCGACGTTGCGTAAGCGACAGTCTTTTCTGTCCAGGACAGCGGACCAATTGGACCCACCTTTGCAACCGAATAGTCGTAAGTCATGATTCGCAGCCGATCAATGTGTGGCGCAATTTGTGGCCAGGCATAGACCGTATACCCCTTTTGCTTCTCTGCCGGATTAAAATTGTAAGGAGATGAAACCGAGAGCAACTTGTTATTTGCGTGCAAAAGCGCAGAAAGTTCTTTCACAAATGCTACCCAAAGGGGCGCAGTTTTAGCCCAAGTTGTATTTCCATCGACAAATGCGAATCCTTCAAAATCTAAATCTATTCCGTCAAAGTTATTAGCAACCACATAATCGTTAATTGTTTTTGCAATCTTGGTTCTATTTCCAGCACCTGCCAAGAGATTTGCGAGTACCAATTTATCCATTCCATCGGTGATCGTTGGAATTATTTGAAATCCCGCAGCGCGCATCGCTGCAAGTGGCGTTGCGATTGGCACACTGGGATTTCCAGTTGCATATAGATCGCTGACGTAGGCCGCTTTAGTTTTGCCATCATATTTGAGGGTGTACCAAAAAGGCATTACCTCTTTAATTAGATCTGCATTGTTTAGCGCCGCTGGCAGCGCGGTCTTCATTGAGTAATACGGAATCCAGCCGGTAAGAATTTTCCGCGGTTGATTTGCGCCAATTGCCTGCGGTGAAGTTAAGAGGCTCAGCGATAGAAAAACTGCTAATAATTTACTTGTCAGGCGAATTGCGCGGGAGGCCGTCATAGATTTCTTTGCAGACTGGACAGATTGGATATTTTTCGGGATCGCGCGATGGGATCCATTTCTTGCCACAGAGCGCACGGACTGCTTTACCGGTGACCGCCGATTCAACGATCTTTTCCTTCTTTACATAGTGCGCAAAACGATCGTGGCCCCCATCGTCTTCTTGATATTGGGGGCGGGTAAGTAGATCTGTATCTCCTTCTAATTCAGGAGAGTTCTTACGGAAAATACCCATGTCCGAAAGGATAGTGGCAGCGGGTAGAATTTGAAGATGAAGGACTTGCTACGCACCGCAGATTTATCGCGCGCCGATGTCGATTTGCTACTCGACACTGCAGCAGATTTCGCCAAGAACCCACTTCGCTCAAAAGATGCGTTAGCCAATAAAACAGTCGCTATCTATATGACCAAGCCTTCAACTCGTACACGCCTTTCTTCTGAAACTGCCGTAGCTCACTTGGGTGGTACTCCAATTTTTATTCGTGGCGATGAGCTGCAACTTGGACGCGGTGAAACCATCGCTGACACTGCGCGAATCATCAGCGGATATTGCGATGCCTTGATTATCAGAACTTTTGCGCAAGCAGATGTCGATGAACTCGGCGCCAACGCTTCAATTCCAGTTATCAATGCGCTAACGGATGATGATCATCCAACACAACTACTTGCAGACTGGTTAACAATTCGTGAAACTTTTGGAAGTGAGATAAAGAATAGAAAATTTGTTTACCTTGGCGATGGAAATAATATGTCGCATGCTTGGTTGACTATGGGCGCGATTATGGGCGCTCACGTCGTTGCTGCAACTCCTGATGGAAAATGGGCTCCAAGTTCCGATGTTGTTGCACAAGCAAAGAAGATCGCCGAAAAGACTGGCGCGCAAATTGAAGTAACAAATGATCCTGAGGCAGCCGCAAAGGGAGCAAGTGTTTTATATACCGATGTCTGGATGTCCATGGGAGATCCCGAAGCCGAGCGCGCTGAAAAAATTAAAGTGCTAGCACCATTTGCCGTAACTGATAGTTTGATGTCGCTTACCGAGAAGGATTCAATTTTCATGCACTGCTTGCCAGCACACCGCGGCGAAGAAGTGGCTGAATCTGTTATTGATGGGCCGAAATCGGTCATTTGGCGCGAGGCATATCACCGTCGCACAACGATTCAAGCCTTGCTCTATCACCT
>JAHECV010000080.1 GCA_024641555.1 Candidatus Planktophila sp. | reverse complement strand
GGCAATGTAGGTCGCGCAATTGCGCGCGAACTTCTAGATAACGGTCATCAAGTTCTTTTGATTGACCGTGATCCCAAGGCGCTAAAGATGGAATCGGTCCCTGACGCCGAATGGCTGATGGCCGATGCCTGCGAAATCACTTCATTAGATAAAGCAGTGTTAAACAATTGCCAAGTTTTAGTTGCGGCAACTGGTGATGACAAAGTAAACCTGGTTGCATCTCTATTGGCCAAAACTGAATACGGTGTTCCTCGCGTCGTTGCGCGAATCAACCATCCAAAGAACGAATGGCTCTTTGATTCTTCTTGGGGCGTAGATGTTGCAGTGTCGACTCCACGAATAATTTCAGCGCTAGTCGAAGAGGCAGTTAGCGTGGGAGATGTTGTCCGCTTATTTTCATTCCGCAAGGGTCAAGCCAACTTAGTTGAATTAACTCTCCCTGATTCATCTATGTGTATCGGAAAGACCGTTGATGAGATTACTCTTCCGGATGACGCATCTCTTGCTGCGATTGTGCGCGATGGTCGGGTAATCACACCGACACCGACTGATGTATTTAGCGCTGGAGATGAACTTCTGTTCGTGGCTTCAGCAACAGCAGAAGGATTGATTAAATCCTGCTTTATCGCTCAATAAAATAACTACTCGCTGATTTTTGTAGGCGGAACGCTCTTCAAGACCATCCAAGATCCATAAGCAGTGGCTAAGAAAAGTGGATAACCCATCGCCAGATTGACTGTGCCTAGGAGATTTACA
This sequence comes from Candidatus Planktophila sp., assembly GCA_024641555.1. Next base: position 2,365 of record JAHECV010000080.1, on the reverse strand, counting down.
TTTCCACTTCGATAAATTGGATATTGCACGGCGATACGTGTAAAAAACATTCCCACCCAGAGCCAGCTCGCTCGTTTATAGGCACGTGCCCGTGCCGGATCTTTTCGCCACTGCAAGTTTTCACCGAGTATCGGTCCAAGCAATAGCCCCAGCACGGGCCAACCAACCAAATTTGCAACAAGATACGCAGTCCCATAGCCAAGATTGGTGAGTAGTTTTGGTATGTATAGATCGCTGGCATTTCCGGTTCGGTTGGCAAACCAAGCGCAGATAAGCGAACCGATTAGACCTGATACGGCATGCTGAATTGTTTCGCGCGCCGCCAAACGAATAATCGTTAGTAGCGCTGATACAGCGACCGAAGCGATTAAGGCCGGTTGCAATTGATCTTTTAGGTTAAATACAACTAGAAAGATAATCGACGGTATACCGGAATCAATTAGCCCTTTCTTTCCACCAAATGCGGCGAGAACCTTTGCTTTATCTGCGTCGTGGCCCGGATCGCTCATGCACGCCCCGTCGAACCAAAACCATCGCTTCCCCGACCGGAGCCCGGCAAGTTTTCAACTTCTAAGAATTCGGCGCGTTCTACTTTTTGAATAACTAATTGTGCAATTCGATCGCCACGTTTAAAAGTTACGCTCTCCTTCGGATCATGATTGATCAAAATAATCTGAAGCTCGCCGCGGTATCCGGCGTCAACAGTTCCTGGAGAATTGACCATCGTGACGCCATGTTTAATCGCTAAGCCAGACCTTGGATGGACAAGGGCGACGTATCCATCTGGAAGCGCAATTGATATTCCGGTAGGAACTAAGGCGCGCTCTCCTGGTGCAAGTGTTACATCGATACGAGAGACGATATCCGCGCCCGCATCCCCACCTTTGGCATAACGTGGAAGCGGAAGATCTGAATCTAAACGTGTAACAAGAACTTGAACGCCCATTATGGATTGATCTCAAATTCCGGATCGACGAATGCCAAAATTTGCGGAGACTTGGCGATATGTTCGAGGTACTCCTTAGGAGCGTTCTCTAAAAAGTGTGACATCGGAACGATGACAAAGAGAGCAGCTGCTTTAACGGCGATTTCTCCATCCGGGCCACCGAGTCGACCTTCGGCAGCGGTGTAGACCTTTCGATTTACTTGGCCAGTAATTCGCGCAGTTATATGAAGTGTTGTACCCATAGGAACGGGTTTTAGAAAATCGGTTTCCAGTCGCGCAGTAACGGCAGGAGAGCGAATCAGCCACATCAACTTTCCAAGCGCTTCATCAAATGCCAGCGACAGCAATCCGCCGTGAGCAAGTCCAGGCGCGCCTTGGTGATTTTCCGTAACTGTGAATTCAGCGGTTAAATCTGCAGCTGCTCCGGCATGTGCAACTAAGTGGAGTCCGGTCGGATGAAGTTCACCGCAACCAAAGCAATGTCCAAAATGAGAAGGAATCTTTGTGCCGATTTCTGGCGCTTTGGGGTGTCGTTCGGGAATCAACGCACCTTCCGGTGGAGTTGTACTTGCGACTCGGCTCATAGCAGCACTTTACTTGAAAGTGGTTACTTCATCTACAACGCAATTAGAATAATCGTGTGAACTTTCGTGAGGTGCTACGCCCGCCTATTTGGGTTCTCGCCTTTATTTATTTTCTTCTTCTCTCTGTAGTGCTTTCTATATGGGCGGCCTTTGATAATCGAGCGACCTTGATCACGCTGGCCATCTCAACTCTTACTCTGATTTGGATCGCTTTTGCGATGCGGACGGTTATAACTTTTGACGGTCAGTTATTGAGAATTGATAAAGCTAAAATTGAAATTAAATATCTCGGAAAGGTAACTCTCCTAGACAAGTCTGCCATGCGATTGCTTCGTACCCGCGACGCTGACCCGGCCGCCTTTCTGGCAATAAAATTCTGGGAGCCTACGGGGCTGCGAATAGATTTAAACGATCCCCGCGATAGAACGCCTTACTGGCTGATAACGAGCAAACGCGGCGAAGAAATCGCCGCGCTGCTTAACCGTTAATAAAGAAAATTAAACTAATTGCACTCTTTACAGACTGCTATTTTAATTGCACTCTTTACAGACCGCCTTGGCCCCTTCGCCCTTAGCTAACTGCGTAATGTGATGAACCAAGAAGCATCGTGAACATGTAAATTCATCGACCTGCTTTGGAACTACGCGTACGGCCAGTTCTTCGCCGGATAAATCCGCTCCTGGAAGTTCGAGATTTTCCGCCGCTTCTGCTTCGTCGACATCAATCTGACCGGATTGAGCATCGACGCGCTTGGCTTTGAGTTCTTCTAGCGACTCCTCGTGGAGTTCCTCATCCGTCTTTCGGGGGGTGTCGTAATCTGTTGCCACTGCTCTCA
>JAHECV010000076.1 GCA_024641555.1 Candidatus Planktophila sp. | reverse complement strand
GTAGATCTTCATTGTTTGAGATTAACACCATTAGGCTTGGGCTATGAAGAGCTTGTACTTCCAATGCGCCGCACGTTCGGCTATCGGTTTGGTGCGCAGCGGCAATGAAGATTCGGCTTTCGTAAGTTCGCAAGTTATTGCAGTTGCCGATGGCATGGGTGGCCACGCTGGCGGAGAAGTTGCATCAACGGTAGCCATCAACACTCTTCTAGAAATTTCTCCAACTTTTACCAGTACAGAAATTGATTCCGATTCAGCGAGCGATCTCTACTTAAACTCCTTGTACACAATTGATGCGCAGATCCGCGCGGTTGCCAACGACGATCCATCTCTTGCTGGAATGGGTACAACGTTTACTTCGCTATTTATAAATGGCTCAGAAATTTCCCTGCTCCATATTGGTGATTCACGTGCTTACCGTCTGCGAGGCAATATCCTCGAACAAATCAGCGCAGATCACACCGTCTTGCAAGAACTTTTAAGTAAAGGCGTAATCTCGCCAGCAGAGGCGGCATCGCACCCGCAGCGATCGATGCTCACTCAGGCGCTAATGGGTGAGGGAACCCTCGAGCCATCACTTCATATCTTCGAAGGAAAAGTTCAGGATCGCTACCTATTGTGCAGTGATGGTTTAAGTGGCGTTCTAGCTGAGAAAGAGATTAAATCGCTGATCAAGGGCAAGGGTGCAGCAGAAGCGGTCGAGGCTTTGATTAACGCCACATATATAAATGGAGCGCCAGATAACGTCACAGTCGTGATCGCAGATGTTGTCGAAATAAGTACGACCGAGGAAGAAAAGTTAGGAGCGGCCAAGCAATGATGAATCAAATTTTGGGCGGCCGCTATCAACTTGGCGCAATGATCGGCACCGGCGGAATGGCCGATGTTTACATTGCACAGGATCAGCGTTTATCTCGCGAAGTTGCGGTAAAAATTTTACGTAGCGATTTAGCTAAAGATCCAACTTTCGTCGCGCGCTTTCGCAAGGAGGCGAAAGCGGCGGCTGGTTTAAATCATCCAGGCGTTGTTGCCGTCTATGACTCAGGAGAAGAACCTGCGCCATACATAGTTATGGAACTTGTCTCGGGCCATACTTTGCGCGAATTAATTCATAACGGCGAGCGTTTACCGCTCGATCGTGCGCTAGAAATTGGCGCTGGAATTCTAGAAGCCGTTGATTACTCACATCAACGCGGCATTGTCCACCGCGATATCAAACCTGCAAATGTGATGATCGCCGATTCCGGTGATGTAAAGGTTATGGATTTTGGAATCGCTCGCGCCATGGATGATCTCGGCGCCACTTTAACTAGTACCTGGAACGTCGTTGGCACTGCGCAGTACTTATCTCCCGAACAAGCGCTCGGCGAAATAGCAGATACACCGACCGATATTTATTCAACGGGATGTTTGTTATATGAATTACTGACAGGTCGTCCCCCATTTACTGGTGAGACTCCGGTTTCAATTGCCTATCAACATGTCTCGGGCCTTTTAACGCCGGCGCGTGAACTTCAACCAGATCTTCCCGAGAGCGTGGAAGTGATGTTGGCTGTTGCGCTGGCGAAAAAACCAGAAGATCGTTACGCCTCGGCGCGAGCGATGCTGGAAGATTTAAATAAAATTCGCGCCGGAGAAAATATTTCAACGAAAGTTGCACGAGCGCCGATTCTTTCTCGTCGCGCTGCGCTTTTTACTGGGATATCTGTCCTATTAATTGGCGCACTGGCCGCGGTCGGACTCTCCTTAAATGGCGGCTCAACCTCATCGCTAGGAAATGAAATTCCAAATGTGGTTGGCCTTACCGAACAACAAGCCCGCGATTTACTTGGTGGCTACACCGTTACGGTTCAACGGGCACATGATCCGCGAATCCCCAAAGATCGCATCGCTAGCCAAATTCCATTAGCAACCACTCAAGCTCCAAAGGGATCTGCAATTACGCTGACAATTTCTGATGGACCAGGCGATGCCGTAGTTCCCGATGGCTTAGTTGGCGCCTCGTTAATTGACGCCCGCAGCGCACTCGCCGCTGCTGGGTTGGTTATCTCTAGAACAGAGGCCGCACCTTCTGATGAAGCGCAAGGAACGGTTTTAAGCGTTCTGCCAGAACCAGGTTCAACTATCACTGCGGGCTCGGGAGTTGTTTTAACAATTGCCAGCGGTGAAGTTGAGGTACCAAATTTAATTGGCGTTGAAGCAATTCAAGCAAAGACGTTATTAATACAGGCAGGTTTCTTGATTCGCGAGTTTAACGATTACGACGCCGCACAAGCCGCTGGAGTTGTTATTCGCCAGGCGCCCGATGCCGGAACAACACAAACTATTGGAAAACCAGTAACAATTACAATTAATAAAGCGCCGTAATCTAAGCGCGCTTACCGACAACTGGTGATAAGCCAACAGATTTGGCGAGCGCATCTTTATCTCCACATTGCGTCAACCAATTAGCGAGCATTAAGTGTCCATACTCTGTTAAAACTGATTCGGGATGAAATTGCACGCCTTCAATGGGCAAGGTTTTGTGGCGCATTGACATGATTACGCCAGATTCGGTTTGGCTGGTAATTTCCAGGACATCTGTAACGCTTTCCCGTTCGACCGCAAGTGAGTGATAGCGCGTTGCGGTAAATGGTGATGGCAGATTTGTTAAAACGCCTTTACCATCGTGAATAACCTCTGAAGTTTTTCCATGCAGTAATTCAGGTGCGCGTGAAACTATTGCGCCGAAGGCAACCCCAATAGCTTGGTGACCTAGGCAGACGCCGAAGAGTGGAATATTTTTCTGCGCACAATAATTAATCATGTCGATACTTATGCCAGCCTCTTCAGGAGTTCCGGGGCCAGGAGAGATAAGTACTCCGTCGTATTCACCGGCTTCTTCAACGCTGACTTGATCGTTTCGTTTAACGGTGCATTCGGCCCCAAGTTGGCCGAGGTACTGCACCAAGTTAAATACGAATGAGTCGTAGTTATCGACGACCAGGATCCGGGACATGGGGTAATTCTGGCAGGGTTGGCGGGCTCGCTCGCTCCAGTTATTTGATTCTTTTTCGATTGTCCTACTATTTCCAACTATGGGATTTAGCATGTAACCTTTCGCTATGCCAAAGTCGAAATTGCGTAAAAAGGTTCA
>JAHECV010000071.1 GCA_024641555.1 Candidatus Planktophila sp. | reverse complement strand
GGACTAGTAAGATCAACTTCTATAAGCAGGCAAGAAAAGACGGAGAGAAGCGATGACGGCAACGATCGATGATGTAACCGAAGCGATGAAGGATGTCGTAGATCCTGAACTCGGAATTAATGTAGTCGATCTAGGGCTTATCTACGATGTCATGGTTGATGACAACAACATCGCAGTATTGAACATGACTCTCACATCTGCAGCCTGTCCATTACAGGACGTAATCGAAGACCAGACTCGACAAGCCCTTGCTCCTCACACTTCGGATGTAAAAATCAACTGGGTATGGATGCCACCTTGGGGTCCAGATAAGATCACTGACGATGGGCGCGAGCAATTACGCGCTCTCGGTTTTACTGTTTGATCCCATTTATTTCAAAGAAACTTCTTAATTGATCGGAACGCTTTATGTCAATGCATGCCGGCTGGATGGCCCTTCGCACCTTAAGTTCTGATCAATCGGTTAAACACGCCAAATTAAAACCAGGCACCCTAAAGCGGATCTTTGCCTACGCCATTCCATATAAATCAGTATTCGCGCTCTTTCTTATTTGTCTAGTCGCAGATGCTGTTCTGACAATTGCAACTCCGCTCTTACTCCGCGAGCTAATAGATAACGGCGTAATACCTAAAGATCGCAGCGTAGTAACAACGATGGCAGTGGCGGTTGCGCTTTTAGCCATCGCAAGCGCGCTAGTAAACATTGTGGTTCGCTGGATATCTGCAAAGATCGGTGAAGGTTTGATCTACGACCTTCGTTCACAAGTCTTTCGCCACGTTCAAGAACAATCGATCGCATTTTTTACTCGCACCCAAACGGGCGCGCTAATTTCCAGAATTAATTCTGATGTAATTGGTGCTCAGCGGGCATTCACATCTACCTTCTCCGGAATCATCAGCAATGTCTTAACTCTGGTTTTAGTTGTTGGCACAATGCTTGCCCTCAGCTGGCAGATCACGGTGGCCTCGCTGCTCTTACTCCCCATTTTTCTAGCCCCAACCAAATGGATTGGTGCCCGGCTACAGGGATACACCCGAGAATCTTTCGAGATGAACGCCGAAATGTCATCAACGATGACGGAACGATTTAACGTATCTGGTGCGCTTCTGGTCAAGCTCTATGGTGATTTGAATCAGGAGTCTAAAGTCTTTAAAACTAAGGCGCGCAAGGTAGCCGACATTGGTATTTCAATGGCGATGCTAAACACCTTCTTCTTCATCGCACTAATAAGTATCGCTGCCCTGGCCACCGCGATCGCATATGGAATTGGGGGACACCTCGCAATCGATGGTGCGATAACTGTCGGAAGTCTTATCGCAATCACAACGCTGCTTGCCCGCCTATATGGTCCGCTCGTAGCACTTGCAACCGTTCGCGTTGATGTAATGGGTGCGCTGGTCTCCTTCGAGAGAGTCTTTGAAGTATTAGATCTTGAGCCTATGGTGAAGGAAATCGCCAATCCGATTGAGTTAAAGAGCCAAACTCCTGCGATTGCTTTCACAGATGTCCGATTCACATATCCAAAGGCGCAAGAGATTTCACTCGCTTCACTGGAAGCGGCATCGCTTCCTGAGGTTAAAGATTCGGAAGAGATACTCAAAGGGATCAGTTTCGAAGTTAAGCCCGGAACCGTTACGGCGTTGGTTGGACCTTCAGGTGCGGGAAAGACAACGATCAGCGCACTACTGCCGCGACTTTACGATGTGACAGGCGGAAGTATCTCCATCGATGGAGACGATATTCGCAATTTCACTCTCAATTCTTTACGCGGTTCTATTGGTGTTGTAATGCAGGATTCGCATCTCTTCCATGACACCATCACATCAAACCTGCGCTACGCCAAGAGCGATGCAACGCTTGATGAAATGCAAGCGGCATGCGAATCAGCACAGATTTGGGATTTGGTTTCATCTCTGCCGAATGGTTTAGAAACCATGGTTGGCGAACGTGGCCACCGTTTATCTGGTGGTGAAAAGCAACGCTTAGCGATAGCTCGCCTACTTTTGAAGTCACCAAGCATCGTTATTCTCGACGAAGCGACGGCTCATTTAGATTCTGAAAATGAAGAGTTAGTGCAGCGCGCATTGGCGCAGGCGCTCAAAGGGCGCACCAGTATTGTGATCGCCCATCGTTTGAGCACAGTTATGAACGCTGATCAGATAATTGTTTTAGAAAATGGATTGATTGCTGAACGTGGCAAACACGAAGAACTAGTCTTAAATGGCGGACTCTACTCAGAGCTCTTTGCTCGTCAAGATCTGACCACGTCGAATTAATACTCTTCCGTAGATAACCAGGCCTGCAAAAAAGATCCATTGCAACGAATAAGCCAGGTGCGGTCCATCGCTTAACTCGGGTAATTGCGCCGGAACTGTCGGAGTAAGTGAGGGCACAGAACCGCTTAGCAAATCTAGGTAAAACCCTTCAGAGTTGGAATCGACTTGAGCGTTTAACTTTGAAATCCTTCCGCCACCACTTTCTGGCAAGGCAAAGAAAGCACCTTGCGGAAGTGATCGGTCCAGACGCAAGCGGGCAGTGATTGATACATCACCTATCGGCGGTTCGGAAACTTCAGGAGCGGTTCTCGCATCTTCGCCGGCTTTTACCCAACCGCGATCTACCCAGAATGAGCGCCCATCATCTGCTGTGAAGCGCGTGAGCACCTCATATCCATATACACCTTCAAAGTATCTGTTCTTAAGAAGTATCTGTTTTGCCGAATCAAAAGAACCCTTACTACTTACAGTTCGCCATTCAAAGTTAGCGAAGTCGCGACCGATAGCTGCCAATCCAATAGATGAAAGATCTAATTGAGTTTTAATTACCTGGTTGCGATCATGGCGATCAATACCTCGTTGAAATTGCCACTGGCTGGCCCAAAGACATCCGGCAATTAAGAGAAGAGCAACTGCAGATTTTAGAATTGCCTTGGGCTCTTTAGATGAAGAGCGCTGAGAAGCCATGACGTGAGTCTAGCGAAGCCTTATTCGATCGATTTTGCTTTATCGGTTACCAATCCAGAACCTGGGGCGAAGCTCTCACGTCCTGCGTTAGCAATTACAACTGCAAAGTAGGGAAGCGTTACAGCGCCTAATAGTGCAAACCAACGGTAAGGGCTTGGTAAAACAACGGTCAGGATGAAAC